>NZ_JBWKDK010000015.1:41823-162396 GCF_056436005.1 Streptomyces sp. NPDC043854 | reverse complement strand
CCCCCCCCCCCCCCCCCCCCCCCCCCCCCCCCCCCCCCCCCCCCCCCCCCCCCCCCCCCCCCCCCCCCCCCCCCCCCCCCCCCCCCCCCCCCGCGTCCGGCGCGGTGGCCCGCTCGGCTCGGCCCCTGCCTGCGCCGCCGCAGGCGGATGCCCCACGGAATCGGCTCGACCGCCGGGGTGAAGCCGTCGTGGCCGGCCGGGAGCCGGCCGGGAACCGGGCGCCGTCCGGGTTTCCGCAGGGTCAGAGGCGGTGGGCGGCGCCCGCCGGGCTGGCCCCCCGGGTGTCCAGGAGCAGCTGTGCCTTCACCACCAGGCCCTGGAGGTCGTACGTGCGGTGGTGCTGGAGGAGGATCGTCAGGTCGGCGGTGGCGGCGGCCTCGTACAGGGACTCGGCGCGGGGGACCGGCTGGTCCCGCACCCGCCAGCCGGCGACGTACGGGTCGTGGTAGCTGATCAGGGCCCCGAGGTCGAGGAGGCGGCTGGCGATCTCGCGCGCCGGGGAGCCCTCCTGGTCGGCGAGGTCGGGCTTGTAGGTGACGCCGAGGAGCAGGACGCGGGCGCCGCGGGCGGACTTGCCGTGCTCGTTCAGCAGGGTGGCGCAGCGCTGGATGACGTACTGCGGCATCCGGCTGTTGATCTCCTGGGCCAGGCCGACCATGCGCAGGGGGTGGCCCGGGGTGCGGGTGGTGTGCGGGAGGTAGTTGGGGTCGAGGGGGATGCTGTGGCCGCCGACGCCCGGGCCGGGGCGGAACGCGTGGAACCCGTACGGCTTGGTCTCGGCGCAGCGGATCACGTCCCACAGGTCGACGCCGAGGTCGTGGCAGAGCACCGCCATCTCGTTCATGAGGGCGATGTTGACGTGCCGGTAGTTGGTCTCCAACAGCTGTACGGTCTCGGCCTCGCGCAGGCCGCGGGCGCGGACCACCTTCTCGGCGATGCGGGCGTAGAAGGCGTGCGCGGACTCGGTGCAGGCGGGGGTGAGGCCGCCGATCACCTTGGGGGTGTTGGCGATGGTGTGCTTCCGGTTGCCCGGGTCGTGCCGGCTGGGGGAGTAGGCCAGGTGGAAGTCCCGGCCGGCGCGCAGCCCGGAGCCGTCCTCCAGGATCGGCCGCAGGTAGTCCTCGGTGACACCCGGATGGGCGGCGGATTCCAGGATGACGGTGGTGTGCGGGCGCAGGCGGGCGGCGAGCGTGCGGCCGGCCTCGCCGACGGCCCCGAGGTCGAGCGCCCGGTCGGCGCCGAGCCGGGTGGGGGCGCAGATGACGGCGGTGCGGACGCGGCCGAGGTCGGCGGGGTTGGCGGCGACCCGGAAGCCGGCGGCCGACATGCGCCGGACCTCGGCGGCGGTGAGGGTGGAGTCCGTGGCCGGTCCGACGTTGTAGCCGACCGTCTCGATTCCGGCTGCGACGGCCGCCTGGGCCAGTGGGAGGCCGAGGTGGCCGAGTCCGATGACGGCGAGGTCTGCGGGCATGGGGTGCTGCCGTCCCTTCCCTGGCATGCATGAGGGGGCTGGGTGTGCAACTCCTGTGGGCCGCGGCGGGCCCATGAGCTGGCACGATGTCAGACTAGGCGTATATATGACCGATCTGTCGCATTGCGGGGCGATGGTCGCCGTTGTGTTGTCCACAGGCAGTGGCTGATGCGGGTACGGCGGGTCAGAATCGAGGGCGGGGGACGCGAGCGGGACCACCCGCACCGAGTGGGTACGCCCGCACCGACGGGAGGCAGCCGTGAGGACAGCGACACTGGGGCCGGCGCAGCGCGCGGAGGCACTCGCCCGGATGGCCGAACGGGAACTGGACGTACTGGTGGTGGGCGCGGGCGTGGTCGGCGCGGGTACCGCACTCGACGCCGCGACCAGGGGCCTGTCCACCGGGCTCGTCGAGGCCCGGGACTGGGCGTCCGGCACCTCCAGCCGGTCCAGCAAGCTCATCCACGGCGGCCTGCGCTACCTGGAGATGCTCGACTTCGCCCTCGTGCGGGAGGCGCTGAAGGAGCGCGGCCTGCTGCTGGAGCGGCTGGCCCCGCACCTGGTCAGGCCGGTGCCGTTCCTGTACCCGCTCCGGCACAAGGGGTGGGAGCGGTTCTACGCCGGGTCGGGCGTCGCCCTGTACGACGCGATGTCGGTGTCCGGCGGGCACGGCCGGGGCCTGCCGCTGCACCGGCACCTGTCGCGCCGCCGCGCCCTGCGCGTGGCCCCGGCACTGCGCAAGGACACGCTGGTTGGCGCCCTCCAGTACTACGACGCGCAGATGGACGACGCGCGGTACGTCACCACGCTCGTCCGCACGGCCGCCGTGTACGGGGCGCACTGCGCCAACCGGGCGAGGGTGGTCGGCTTCCTGCGCGAGGGCGAACGGGTGGTCGGGGCGCGGGTGCAGGACGTGGAGGGGGGAGGGGAGTACGAGGTCCGGGCCCGCCAGGTGGTGAACGCGACCGGGGTGTGGACGGACGACACGCAGGCGCTGATCGGGGAGCGCGGGCAGTTCCACGTACGGGCGTCGAAGGGCATCCACCTCGTCGTCCCGAAGGACCGCATCCACTCGAGCACCGGGCTGATCCTGCGGACCGAGAAGTCCGTGCTGTTCGTCATCCCGTGGGGCCGGCACTGGATCGTGGGCACCACCGACACCGACTGGGACCTGGACAAGGCGCACCCGGCGGCGTCCAGCGCCGACATCGACTACCTGCTGGAGCGGGTCAACGCGGTACTGGCCGTGCCGCTGACCCGCGACGACGTCCAGGGGGTGTACGCGGGCCTGCGGCCGCTGCTGGCCGGGGAGTCGGACGCGACGAGCAAGCTGTCGCGCGAGCACACGGTCGCCCATCCGGTGCCGGGCCTGGTGGTCGTCGCGGGCGGCAAGTACACGACGTACCGGGTCATGGCGAAGGACGCGGTGGACGAGGCCGTGCACGGGCTGGACCAGCGGGTCGCGGAGTGCGTGACGGAGGACGTGCCGCTGGTCGGGGCGGAGGGGTACCGGGCGCTGTGGAACGGCCGGGCCAGGATCGCCGCCCGGACGGGCCTTCACGTGGCGCGGGTGGAGCACCTGTTGAACCGGTACGGCTCGATGACGGACGAACTGCTGGACCTCATCGCCGAGGACCCCTCGCTGGGTTCGCCTTTGGGTGGGGCGGAGGACTACCTCCGGGCCGAGGTGGTCTACGCGGCGTCACACGAAGGGGCGCGACACCTGGACGATGTGCTGACGCGGCGGACGCGGATCTCGATCGAGACCTTCGACCGGGGGACCCGGTCGGCGCGGGAGTGCGCGGAACTGGTGGCTCCGGTGCTGGGATGGGACAAGCAGCAGATCGAGAAGGAAGTGGAGCACTACGACAAGAGGGTGCAGGCGGAGCGGGAATCGCAGCGCCAGCCGGACGACCAGACGGCCGATGCGGCGCGATTGGGGGCGCCCGACATCGTTCCGTTGTAACTCCGGGATACGGAGTGGGGAACCGTGGACCCGGGGCTCCCGTCCGTTGCGGAGTGAGGAACAATAAGGGTTCTGCCGGGGCGGGTTATCGCGCGGGTTCTCCCGGGGCGGGCCACCGGGCATCCGGGCGGGTGCCGGGGCAGCCGGAGCAGGCGGCACGAACGCAGAGGGGACGCATGTCGAAGCCGGAGCACACCGATTCGCCTGCGGCGAAGCAGGACCGGGCGAAGCCTGTGTCGGCCGAGCCGGAGTCGTCTGTCGAGGCCGCAGCCCCTCCCGCCGGAGCCCGTGCCGGGTCGTCCGCGGGGGACCCTGCGGCGAAGCCGGGCATGCCGAAGCCGCGGGCCGGGGCGGCCGGTTCGGCCGCCGCCGAGCCCGACCCGGCGAAGCCCGCGGCCGGGGCGGGGCGTTCGGCTGCCGACGCCGAGCCGCAGGACGCGAAGCCGGCGGCGCCCAAGGCGGACCTGTCGAAGCCCGGAGCGGCCGCGGCCAAGCCCGCGGAGGACGCGCCCGCTGCCGCCGAGCCGGAGGACGCGAAGCCGGCGGCGGCGCCCAGGGCCGACCTGTCGAAGCCCAAGGCGGCCGCGTCCGGCGGGGACGAGCCGGCCGCGGCCACGGCGGAGCCGGCGAAGCCGCAGGGCGCCAAGAGCGGCGCGGAGGCCGTCCGGACGACGTCGGGGAACCCCGTCATCGACAAGGCCGACGCCGTCGCCGCCGCCGTCAAGGCCGCGGCCGCGAAGGCCGCCGAGGCCGCCGGCGCGGAGGGCCGCCTCCTCGCCGGCCGCTACCGCCTCGGCCAAGTCCTCGGCAAGGGCGGCATGGGCACCGTCTGGCGGGCCGAGGACGAGACCCTCGGCCGTACCGTCGCCGTCAAGGAACTCCGCTTCGGCAACGGCGTCGACGAGGACGAGAAGCGCCGCCTGATCACCCGTACCCTCCGCGAGGCCAAGGCCATCGCCCGGATCCGCAGCGGCGGAGCCGTCACCGTCTTCGACGTGGTCGACGAGGACGGCCGCCCGTGGATCGTCATGGAGCTCATCGAGGGCCCCTCCCTCGCCGAGTTCATACGCGAGCAGGGCCCGCTGACGCCCCACCGCGCCGCCGAGGTCGGCCTGGCCGTGCTCGACGTGCTGCGCGCCGCCCACGGCCAGGGCATCCTGCACCGCGACGTGAAGCCGTCCAACGTGCTCATCGCCTCCAACGGCCGTGTCGTCCTCACCGACTTCGGCATCGCGCAGGTCGAGGGCGACCCCTCGATCACCTCCACCGGCATGCTCGTCGGCGCCCCCTCGTACATCTCGCCCGAGCGCGCCCGCGGCCAGAAGCCGGGCCCGCCCGCCGACATGTGGTCGCTCGGCGGCCTGCTGTACGCCGCCGTCGAGGGGGTGCCCCCGTACGACAAGGGGTCGGCCCTGGCCACCCTCACGGCGGTCATGACCGAGCCGGTCGACCCGCCGCGCAACGCCGGCCCGCTGACCGAGGTCATCTACGGCCTGCTGGTCAAGGACCCGGCCCTCCGCCTCGACGAGGAGCGGGCCCGGGCCATGCTGACCGCCGTGGTCAATGCGCCCGAGCCGGAGCCCGCCGCCCCGGTCCTCGCTCCCGCGGTCGAGGAGACCCGCCAGATTTCCCTGTCCGCGGCCAGGGAGGCGGCCGACAAGGCGGCGGCGGAGAAGGCCGAGAAGGCCGCGGAGAAGGCGGAGAAGAAGGAGCGCGAGCGGCGCGAGCGCGAGCAGCGCGAACGGGCCCGCGCCGCCCTGAAGGCGGCCCGCAAGGCCGCGGTGACGGCGGGCGCCGCGACGGCCGCGGCGGCGGCGAACGCGTCGACGGCGGCCGCCGCCTCCGGCGGGTCCTCGCCGTCCGGCCGGACCGCGCCGGTCGCGGCGCCGCTCACCGACGTCATGTCCCGCCGCACCATCGGCCTCGCGATCGCCGGCGTGGTCGTCGCGCTGGCCGCCATCGGCTCGCTGCTCGTGTACGCGTTCAGCGGCGGCGGCCCGGGCGGCAAGAAGGACGAGGGCAAGTCCGGCACGTCGTCCTCGGGCAACCCGACCCCCGGCCCGTCTTCCAAGACCGGCGAGACCGCCGCCACCGCGGGCAAGACGGGCGGCGCCGGCGCCGACCCGAGCCAGGGACAGACGCCGAACGGCCAGCAGAGCCAGGGCCAGAACCAGGGCCAGGGCGCGGGCGGCCAAGCGAGCAGCGGCGGCCAGGGGCAGGGCCAGGGCCAGGGCAACTCCCCCGGCGGGCCGGCCGCGGGCCTGCCCGCGGGGTACGCCATGGTGACCGACCTCGGGTTCCACTTCTCGATGGCGATGCCGCAGGGCTTCAGGCAGACGGGTACCGCGGGCGAAAACTCCGGTGCCATATACAGCCGTGACGGCGGCTTCCCGCGCATCCAGGTCGACTACACCGACAAGCCCGGCGACGACGCCCGCAAGGCCTGGGTGCTGCTGGCCACGCAGGTGGGGCCCAGCAGCTCGGGCTACAAGCAGCTCCGGATCGACACGGTGTCCTACCGGGACTACCCGACCGTCGCGGACTGGGAGTTCGAGCGGGACCAGGCCGGCCAGCGGGTCCGGGTGCTCAACCGCGGCTTCAAGGTCGACGCGAAGCGCGGCTACGCCATCATGATCAGCTGCCCGGCGGACCAGTGGGACGGCCCGGAGTGCACGCAGATGCGCGACGTGGCGTTCCAGACGTTCCAGCCCCTCGCCTGACGAGCCTTCACAGGCCCGGGACGCGGGTGCCCCCGGCCACGTATCGTGTCAGCGGGGGCAGTGGGGAACCTGCCCCGCAGCGCACTCGGGGGAGGCGGAGTGGACGACTACGCGGGTCGGATCCTGGCCGGCCGCTACCGTCTGCCGCTGCCGCCGTCGGACGAGTACGAACTGGTCGAAACCCGCGCCTTCGACACGCGCAGCGGGCAGGAAGTGCTCGTACGGCAGGTGCCGTTACCCGAGATCGTGGACGCGGAGCTGCTCGACGAGGGGTCGGGCGGGGCCGCAGCCGCCCGGACCGGCGCCGATGGAGGCGCCCTTCCGGCGGGGGAGCTCCCGGCCGTGCGCCGGGCCATCGCGGCGGCGCAGGCGGCCGCGTCCGTCCCCGACCATCCGAGGCTGGACCAGGTCTTCGACGTGTTCGCCGAGGGCGGGTCGCTGTGGATCGTGAGCGAGCTCGTGCCGGCCCGGCCGCTGGCCGCGCTGCTCGCCGACGAACCGCTGACCCCGTACCGGGCGGCGGAGGTCGCGGCCGACGTCCTGACCGCGCTGCGGGTGCTGCACGCGCACGGGTGGACGCACCGCAACATCACGGTCCGGACGGTCCTGATATGCGATGACGGGCGCGTCGTCCTGACCGGCCTGGCCGCCGGGGCCGCGGAGGACGCGCTGTGCGGGTACGACCCGGTCCCGTCGGAGGACGACGACCCGGACGCGGAACAGGGCTGGGGCACCCCGCCGCCCGCGGACCACGCCCCTGGCGGCGGCCACCTCCCGCTGGTGGCACCGGGCTACGAAACGGGCCCGCGCCACACCGACCGCATCACCCCGGACCAGCCGCCCGCGCCGGGAGCCGCCGACGCGCCACTGGTCGCCCCCGGCTACGAAACGACCCCGCGGTACGCGGACCACATCACTCCCGACCGGCAGCCGGACCCGCCGGCCGCGGTCGCGGGGCACGGCGGGGAGGCGGCCGACGGCGATGTGGGCTCCGCGGACGCCGCGCCGGGTGTTCCCGCTACCGGCGGTGGCCTTCCGGGACACCCGGCCGGCCCGCGGTACGCGGACCACGTCACCCCCGACCGGCCGGAGCTCAAGGCGGCCGCGCGGGCCGGCGTCGTCGCCGCGTACCGGGCCGGGGCCCGGGCCGCCGCGGCGCGGGTCACCGAGGAACGCAACACCGCGGCGGATTCGGCCTCGGCACCGGAGGGGCGGCCGCAGGGCTCGAACCTGCCCCAGGGGTACTCGTACCCGTACGGCACCCCCGGGACGACCGGCGCCCCCGGCCGCGGTGCCGCCCAGGAAGCCACCCCGGACACCGGTCCCGCCGCCGGTGCGGGCACGGCCGGGTACGCCGACCGGGTCCCGGTATCCGGCTCGAACTCGCCGGACGGCCCGACGGCCGGGAGCGCCGCCGCACACAACGGCCCGGAACCGGGCCGCGGAACGATACCCTCCGCATCGATCGGGCCAGGCGGGATCACCGTTGCCGGCTCCGGCGCAACCACCGGAGCGGGCGGGGCGACAGGCGCTCTCCCGGGGGCGGACCCCGGTCGGAGCCCGGAGGCCGACTCGGGCTCAAGGGCGGCCGCCGGATCCGGATTCACCATGGGCGGCCACACCGGCGCAGCACCGGAAGCCGGTTCGGGTTCCGGGGCCGGCGCCGTCGGCACCGGCCCCGGAGGGCCGAGCAGCGGCAGCGGCACCGGTGCCGCAACCGGAACGGGCTCCGTGGCCGGCCCGGGGACGTACCCCGGTCCGGGCCTGGAGGGCGGTTCGGGTCCCGCGGCGGGCCCGGGTGGTGGCCGCCCGCAGGCAGGCGCGGTGGCCGACGCGGACTCCGGAGACGTCACGTCGGCCGGCATCGGCGCGGGCACCCACGCCGGTACGGGCACGTACGCGGGCACGGGAACAGGCACAGGCACATACGCCGGTACGGGCGCGGGCGCGGGCACGGGAACAGGCACAGGCACATACGCCGGTACGGGCGCGGGCGCGGGCGCGGGCACGGGAACAGGCACAGGCACATACGCCGGTACGGGCGCGGGCGCGGGCGCGGGCGCGGGCACGGGCACGGGGAACGAGGCGGTGGCCGGCCCCGGTGGCCGCCCCGGTGCGGGGGCATCCCGCGGGACGGGCCCGGGCCCCGGCGGCGGGGTGGCGGGCGACGGCGGCGGGGTGGCGGGCGACGGCGGCCCGGCCGGCGGAGCCGCCTGGCACGGTGCCACGCCGCGGCGGCAGGTCGCGGCGCTGCCTGCCGGGCCGGAGCGTCCGGAGGCGGGGCCGCCTGCGCTGCCGGCACAGCTCGCCCTGCCGCAGGGGTACCGCCAGGCCGAGGACCCCACCGCCTACCTGCGTCCGGGCCAGCCGGGCCGGTCCCGGCCGGTGCCCGCGCGCACCCCGGGCCAGCCGGGCCGGCCCCGGCCCGTGCCCGCGCACATACCCGCCCCGCAGTCCACCCCGCAGCCCGCGCCGCCCGTGCCCGCGCACATCCACACCCCGCAGCCCCCCGCCCCGAAGTCAGCGCCCGCGGCACGGGCCGGCTGGGGCGGGGCCGGGGCCGGGGGCCGGTCCGGGCCGCGCAGTGGGCTCGATGCCGAGCGGGCCCGGCAGACGCGGATGGCGGTGGTCGGGGCCGTCACCGAGCGGTGGGCGCCGGAGCAGGCGGGCACGGTCAGCGGGCCCTGGCAGCTGGCGGCGCCGGTCGGGCCGGCCACGGACCTGTGGGCGCTCGGCGCGCTGCTGTACCGCGCGGTGCAGGGCCACGCCCCGTACCCCGAGGACAGTGTCACCGAGCTCGTCGAGATGGTCTGCGCCGAAGCCCCCGCCTTCGCGGAGGACTGCGGCCCGCTGCGCCCGGTCGTGGAGTCGCTGCTCCGCCAGGACCCCACCGAGCGCCCCGACTTCGAGGAGCTCCGCGGCTGGCTGCGCTCGCTCGTGCGGTACGCCCCCGAACCGGATTCCGGTCTCGGCGCGGTCGACGGCCAGGGCCGCAGGTTCGCCGCGCCCCCGCCTCCCGAGCCGGATCCGGCCCGCCTGCCCGTCGTGCGCCGCCGGGGCGAGCTGCACGGGCGGCACCGCAGCCCGGCCCCCGCCCGCAGGCCCCGCGCCCTCGGCCGGAACCTGCTCCTGGGCGTCCTGGTGCTGATGGCCGGTGCGGTGGCGTACGCGATGCTGTTCCTGCCGGGCGGCACCGGCGACGGCGACGGCGACCGCCGCCAGGACACGGCCTCGAAGACCCCGGTGGCCAGGACGGAGGCGCCCGCTCTGCAGGCTTCGCCGCCCGCCGCCGGCGGATCCCGGCCCCCGTCGGGGGCGCCGCAGTCCCCGGCGGCCCCGCAGTCCGCGGCGCCCGCGCCGCCCGGCTACACCGTCCAGCAGGACCCGGAGCACTTCGAGATCGCGGTGCCCGCGGGCTGGGAGCGCCGCGGCATGAACGAGGCGGGCCAGGTCCGCTACACGGACGGCGAGTACGTCCTGATCGTGGTCCCCGGCCGGGACAAGGCCGAGGGCAACCCGGATCCGGCGACGTACCAGAAGGACAAGGAGCCGGAGCTGGCCCCGTACCGCTCGTCCACCTGGGCCAGCGGCGGCGACGTGAAGACCACCAAGGTGGGTCAGCAGCTCCGGGTCACCGGCCGGTACACGTGGATCGACGGCAACGGCCGCAGCGTCGTCGCCCGCAACTTCGTCGTGGCGCTCGGCGGCAGCTACCACGTCGTCATGGTGACGGGCCCGCAGGACGGCGAGGGCAAGGTCACCGAGGTCTTCGAGAAAGCCACGGGGAGTTACAAGTCCGGGGGATGAACGCGGACTGACGGTGACTCAGTACGGCAATTGCGTCACAGTGCTGCCGGAACCGCGCCTCCGGGTACCAGCCGTGCCGAGCGCTTCGTAATCTGGCCCGAAGTGCACAACAGTGGCGGGGATTCGTGGAACAGCAGACAGGTGCGGGCGCAGTGCTCGCCGGCCGGTACCGGCTCGTGGAGCCCATCGGCAGCGGCGGCATGGGGAAGGTGTGGCGCGCCCATGATGAGCTCCTGAACAGGACCGTCGCCGTCAAGGAGCTGACGGCGGGTCTGTTCGTCGCCCAGGGCGACCGGGACGTCCTGCACGCCCGGACGCAGAAGGAGGCCCGGGCGGCCGCCCGCATCCAGCACCCGGCCGTCGTCACCGTCCACGACGTGCTGGAGCACGACGAACGGCCGTGGATCGTCATGGAGTACATCGACGGCCCCTCCCTCGCCGAGGCCGCGAAGGCAGCAGGCCGCATCGAGCCCCGCGAGGCCGCCCGGATCGGGCTGCACGTCCTGGGCGCGCTGCGGGCCGCGCACGCGGTCGGCGTGCTGCACCGGGACGTCAAACCCGGGAACGTGCTGCTCGCGAAGGACGGGCGGGTCCTGCTCACCGACTTCGGGATCGCCGCGATCGAGGGCGACTCCTCGATCACGCGCACCGGCGAGATCGTCGGCTCCATCGACTACCTGGCCCCGGAGCGGGTCACCGGCGGCACCCCCGACCCGGCCTCCGACCTGTGGTCGCTGGGCGCCACCCTGTACACGGCGGTCGAGGCCCGCTCGCCGTTCCGCCGCACCTCGCCGATCTCCAGCCTGCAGGCCGTCGTCAACGACGAGCCGCCCGCGCTGCGGCAGTCCGGGCCGCTGGGGCCGGTCATCACCGCCCTGCTGCGCAAGGACCCCGAGGAGCGGCCCTCCGCGCAGGAGACGGAGCGGATGCTGCTGGAGGTGATGGAGGGCCGCGAGCCGAAGGCGGCGCACGCGTACGTGCCCACGCGCGCGGTGACCCCGCAGGAGCTGGCCGGCGTACGGGAGCCCGAACCGGACCGCCCGACGCCCGCCGACTCCGTACGGACGGCCGAACTGCCCGGCCGGGCGGAGCCGGACGCCCGGCCGAACCCGACCGCAGGCCGGATCAAGCGGGCCGCGGCGGTGGCCCTGGTGGCGGCGCTGGTCGGCGGCGGCGCGGTGTTCGGGGTGCTGAAGTACACCGGGGACGGCGACCAGGGCGGCGGCTCCGACACGAACGCGAGCGCCCCCGACCAGCAGAACGGCACGAACGGGACGAACGGCAAGGACGGCAAGGACGGCAAGGGCACCCCGCCCGCGGGCTGGAACGAGGTCGCCGACCCGGCGGGCTTCACCCTGTGGGTACCGGACGACTGGAAGCGCCGGATGGACGGCAACCAGATCGACTACACCCCGGACAACGGCAAGCACTTCATCCGCATCGCCATCGACACCACCCCGGACTACGACAACCCGTACACGCACCTGCTGGACCTGGAGAAGCAGCTGCGCCAGCGCACCGACTACAAGCGGCAGAAGCTGAACCAGAACACCTTCCAGGACAGCACCCGCTCGGCCATCTGGGAGTTCACCTGGACGGAGAAGGGGGCGCACGCCGGTCCGCGCCGGGCCATCGAGCAGATGTACATCGCCCCGGACGGCACCGAGTACGCGGTGTACATGTCGGGGCCGGCGGCGGACTGGGAGACCACCCGCGCGCAGTTCGACACCGTGCTCAGCGGCTGGGCCCCGCCCGCCAAGAAGGACTGAACCCGCCTGCCGGAAAGGGCTGAACCCGCCTGCCGGAAAGGGCCGGCACCACCCGCCCGGCCCATCCTGCCAGCGATCACTGGCGGTTTTGGCAAAATCCGGTTACCGACGGGTACCCAAAGGCCGCCGGGCGCAATACGCTCACCGCCATGACGGACACGCAGGCCCCGGCCCCCCTCCGCAGCGCACCGCAGCCCACCAACCCGGTCGCCCCGGCCCCGGCCGGGGCCCGCACCGCAGCCGACGTGGTGACCCCCGACCTGGTGGCCCGGCTCACCCGCGGAGTGATCGGCTCGGGCCGCACCGCGAACCACAGCCCCTTCACCGGGGACAGGCTCGCCGACCTGCCGGAGGCCACCCCCGAGGACGTCGCCGAGGCCTTCGCCCGGGCCCGCGCCGCCCAGGCCGCGTGGGCCGCCGTCCCCGTGCGCCGCCGGGCCGCCGTCCTGCTCCGCTTCCACGACCTGGTCCTGGACCGCCAGGCCGAGGTGCTCGACCTGATCCAGCTGGAGACCGGCAAGGCCCGCCTGCACGCCCACGAGGAGGTCCAGGCCGTCGCCGTCGCCGCCCGCCACTACGGCCGCAAGGCGCCCGCGTACCTGCGCCCCAAGAGCCACACCGGCGCCATGCCCACCCTGACCAAGGTCACCGAGCTGCGCCAGCCGCGCGGAGTCGTCGGGCAGATCGCACCCTGGAACTACCCCCTCGAACTCTCCGTGGGCGACGCCCTGCCCGCCTTCGTCTCCGGCAACGCGGTCGTGATGAAGCCCGACACCGAGACCGCGCTGACCGCCCTGTGGGCCCGCGATCTGCTGATCGAGGCCGGGCTGCCCGCCGAGGTCTTCCAGATCGTCCTCGGCGAGGGGCCCGTCGTCGGCCCCGAGGTGGTCCGGCACGCCGACTACGTCTCCTTCACCGGCTCCACCCGCACCGGCCGCGAGGTCGCCCAGGGGGCGGCCGCCCGCCTCGTCGGGGTCTCCCTCGAACTCGGCGGCAAGAACGCCATGGTCGTCCTGCACGACGCCGACATCGAGAAGGCCGCCGCGGGCGCCGTCCGCGCCTGCTTCTCCTCCGCCGGCCAGCTGTGCATCTCGATCGAGCGGCTGTACGTCCACGCCTCGATCGCCGACGCGTTCGTCGAACGGTTCGCCGCCCGCACCAGGGCCATGCGGCTGGGCAGCTCCCTCGCCTACGGCGCCGACATGGGCTCGCTGGTCGGCGAGCGCCAGCTGGAGACCGTCACCAGGCACGTCGACGAGGCCGTGGCCAAGGGCGCCACCCTCGTCGCCGGCGGCACCGCCCGCCCCGACATCGGCCCGCTGTTCTACGAGCCCACCATCCTCGACGGCGTCGAGGCGCCGATGGCGGTGTGCGGCGAGGAGACCTTCGGCCCGGTCGTCTCGATCTACCGGTTCACCGACGAGGACGAGGCGATCGCCCAGGCCAACGCCACCGCCTACGGCCTCAACTCCAGCGTGTGGACCAAGGACGCCCGCCGCGGCCACGCCGTCGCCGCCCGCCTGCGCACCGGCACCGTCAACATCAACGAGGGCTATGCCCCGGCCTACGGCAGCGCCCAGGCGCCCATGGGCGGCATGAAGGACTCCGGCCTCGGCCGCCGGCACGGCTCCGAGGGCATCCTCAAGTACACCGAGGCGCAGACCGTCGCCCACCAGCGGGTGCTGCCGATGGCCCCCTCGCTGGGCATGGACGACGAGCGGTACGCGGCGTTCATGACCCGCAGCCTCAAGGTGATGAAGGCCCTCCGCCTGCGCTGACAGCCCCCGTCCGTCCGCCGAGGAGGCGCGCCAGTGGCACAGCCGTACGTCCGCGACCAGGACCGCGACCAAGACCGCGAACACGACCACGACCACGACTACGACGTCATCGTCATCGGCTCGGGCTTCGGAGGATCGGTCTCGGCGCTCCGGCTGACCGAGAAGGGCTACCGGGTCGGCGTCCTGGAGGCAGGGCGCCGCTTCACCCGTGAGAGCCTGCCGAAGAACAGCTGGGACCTGCGGAACTACCTGTGGGCCCCGGCCCTCGGGCTCTACGGGATCCAGCGGATCCACCTGCTCGGCAACGTCATGGTGCTGGCGGGCGCCGGGGTGGGCGGCGGCTCCCTCAACTACGCCAACACCCTGTACGTGCCGCCGACCGCGTTCTTCGAGGACCGCCAGTGGGCCTCGATCACGGACTGGCGCGAGGAACTCGCCCCGTACTACGACCAGGCCAAGCGGATGCTCGGGGTGCGCCTCAACCCGACGACCACCCCCTCCGACGTCCACCTCAAGGCCGTCGCCGAGAAGATGGGCGTCGGGGACACCTTCCACATGGCCCCGGTCGGCGTCTTCTTCGGCGACGGCGCCGACGCCGAGGGAGCCGCCGTGGCCAAGCCCGGCGAGGAGGTCCCCGACCCGTACTTCGGAGGGGCCGGGCCCGCCCGCCGGGCCTGCACCGAGTGCGGCGAGTGCATGACCGGGTGCCGGCACGGCGCGAAGAACACCCTGAACGAGAACTACCTCCATCTCGCCGAGCGCGCCGGCGCCGTGATCCACCCGATGACCACGGTCACCGCCCTCGCCGAGCACCCGGGCGGCGGCTACCGGGTCCGCACGGTTCCCACCGACGCCCGCCGCCGCGGCATCGCCAAGGAGCTGCGCGCCCGGTACGTGGTCGTGGCGGCGGGCACGTACGGCACCCAGACGCTGCTGCACACCATGAAGGACAACGGGCTGCTCCCGCGGATCCCGGACCGCCTCGGCGAGCTGACCCGCACCAACTCGGAGGGCCTGGTCGGCGCGCAGACCGACGACCGCCGCTACCGCAGGCGGCACGGCGCGGACCGGCGGGCGGACTTCACCCGCGGGGTGGCCATCACCTCGTCCGTGCACCCCGACGCCGACACCCACATCGAACCGGTCCGCTACGGGCGGGGCTCCAACGCGATGGGCTTCCTGACCGTGCTCCAGGTGCCGTACAGCGGCCACCGGGTCCGGGCCTGGTTCGCGCGGACCGCGAAGCACCCGGTGCAGCTGCTGCGCTCGCTGTCCAACCGGCGCTGGTCGGAGCGGACGATCATCGGCCTGGTCATGCAGTCCCTGGACAACTCGCTGACCACGTACCGCCGGCCCCGCGGCCCCGGCCGGGGCCTGCTCACCGCCCGCCAGGGGCACGGCGCCCCCAACCCGGTGCAGATCGCCGAGGCCACCCGGGCCGCGACCCTGCTGGCCGAGGAGATCAACGGCTTCCCCGGCAGCAACATCGGCGAGCTGATGGGCACCCCGCTGACCGCGCACTTCCTCGGCGGCTGCCCGATCGGCGCCTCGCCCGAGGAGGGCGTCGTGGACCCGTACCACCGGCTGTACGGGCACCCGGGCATCTCGGTGGTGGACGGCTCGGCGGTCTCCGCGAACCTCGGGGTCAATCCGTCGCTGACGATCACGGCGCAGGCGGAGCGGGCGATGTCGTACTGGCCGAACAACGGCGAGCAGGACCCGCGCCCCGAGCAGGGCGCGGCCTACGTGCGGCTCGCCGCGGTGGAACCGGTCCGTCCGGCGGTCCCGAAGGAGGCCTTCGGCGCGCTGCGGCTGCCGTTCCTCGCGGTCCCGGAGGTCCCGCCGCGTACCGCGGGGGCCGCGCCGGAGGCCGGGGCCGGGACGGGGGCCGGAACCGGGGCTGCCGGCTGACACGCGGCGGGTACCGCGCTCCCCCTCCGAGCGCGGTACCCGCCGCGGTACATAGGTGACAGGCGTTCGGCACCGAAGGTTGTACCCGCGGGACACCCGCACAGGTGTGGCGTCCGTCACACCTCTCGCAGGGGTGGGGCGGGGCTGGAGGCGGGGCCGGGGCGGGGGGCCGGACACGAGAACGGCCGGCCCGGGGCGTCCCCTGGGCCGGCCGTCTTTTCGGGGTGACCGGGCTGCTGTCCCCTGCTGTCCGGTCACACGAGGAGCGAGGTCCCACGACGTACGTCGCACGGGCCGTACGTCTCATCGCTCCGGTGGAGCCACGCGTGGTGCCGGTCCCGCGACTGGCTGACGCGGCCACCCACACCAACGAAGGCCCGCGGGGGCGGTTACGCGCCGGACGGGTGACGAACAGGCGTCAGACGCGGCCGCGGCAGAGCTCCAGCAGGGTCATGGCGAGGGCGGTGCCGGGCCTGCCGAGGGCGTCCTTCCAGTGCGCGAGCACCTCCATCTCGCGGGAGAGGTGCACCCGGCGGCCGCCCGAGGCGATCCGGGTCTGCTGGATGACGGCCGAGACGGCCATCCGCTCCTGGATCAGGCCGATGATCCGGTCGTCGATGGCGTCGATGCGCTCGCGGGAGGCGGCGATCAGCTCCTCGGGAGAGGCGGGGGCGGTGACGGCGGAGGTGGTGGTGGCGTTCATGGCGGGGTTCTCCTGTCGGTGGGGCCCGCAGGACCGGTGAAACGCCGCAGCGCCCGGGTCCTGCCGGACCGGGGCGCTGCGGGAAGTCAGTGGCTCGGAGCGAGCATCACGAGAACCCATGGCGGCCGGACCGTCCGGTGCCATAGGTAAAGAGGAAGCTCAGCTGCTTGCGCACGAAACGGATTATGGCCGTCCGTGCCGCTGCGGGCCAACCGGGTTCGGATGTTGAGATCCTCTCCCTTCGCGAGCGAGGGGATTCCTACCTCACGCTGCCTGGCGGACCGGCGGTCCGTCGGGTCTTCCACGATCGGCGGTAGCCGGGGTGAGACCAGCCCGGACGAGCATCACGCGTGCGGAGTTCTTGTCCCTCGGGGAGACGGCTCCGCACGCGGTGCACGTGTACGTACGTTCCGACAACGGCAGCGCGTGCTTGGTTCTCGCTCCGCACTGTCCGCAGTCCCTGGTGGTGTGCGCCGGGTGCACGAGGTGCAGGACCCGGCCGTGCTTGCGCGCCATGTTGATCAGTTCGCGCTTCGTGGCGGCGATCGCCGCGTCGGCCGCCTTGCGGGCCATGGTCGACTTGGCGAGGAACTTCGGTCGGAAGTCCTCCACCGCGAGCCGGTCGAAGGCCTCCACGATCTTCTTGGCCCACTTGCGGGCGGTGTCCTGACGCTGGCGGGCGATCTTCTTGTGTGCCTTCGCAGTCTGCCTCTTCGCCTTGCGGTAGCCCTTGGAGGCAGCCTCAGCGCTATACCGCCCGCCAGGTGCAGGCGCCCGTTTCTCAGCCGGAAGCCGTTCCTGGTGTAGTTGAGCGTCGGGTCCGCTCGGTCTCTCTTCTTGAACAGAGGCATCCCGCGCGCTGCCGCACCGGCAACCGGGCCTTGATGTCCTTCAACGCCTTGGCGCGCGCCTTGGCGAAGTCCCGGATGATCTGCTGCTGTGGCACACTGCCACCTTCGCGTAGCCACTCATGGTTGCTACGCCAGCCGGTCAGCAACCTGTCCAGCGCCGGCGGTCCGCAGTTCTTGCCGGCCTTGTGCGCAGCCCGCGATTCGACCACGCATTGGTTCCACACCCAGCGACACCGGTCCCACTCCGACAGCAGAGCCGACAAGGCGTTGGACGATACGCGCAGTCGGTAGGTGTACCGGGCGTACCCGACCTCCCCCACTGTCGCCATAACGCCAAGCTAGAGCCGGAAGCCGCTGCTTTCCCGGAAACCCGGACGGCTCACACGAATGAGTGGCCGACCGGACGAGCTGGCCAGCTGTCGTGTATTCAGCGCGCGTGGTCGGTGTACACGCGACGGAACAGATCATGGCCGGTTCGTCCGGTGTGCCGCAGTGCCCAGTCCTGCACTGCCAGTTGGTCGCCCTGTGACCCCGGAACACGGTGCGTGGGCTCAGCACCGGCCGCACCCGCGGTGGGCGACGATCCCGACGCTGCAGCCCGACACGGCCGAGCGGTCCCCCGCCGGTACGCCTCCGAGCGCTGCTTGGCCAGCGCTGCACACACGTCGCAACGTGCGGCTGGTCTCGGGGCGTCGGCAGGCAGGGAGAGGTGGACGTGGCCGGCTCATGGTGGTCTGTGCTGCCATGGCGGCGGACGCTGTGACCGCTTCGTCGCGGCGCGTCACGGCCTCGCGGTTCGGATGGTGAGACGAAAGCGGCCGGCGCGTCCCCCGTTAGAATTGACAAAACAGCCCCCTCTTCCGCCGGAAGGCCGCCCCCGTGCCAGAAGCACCCTCCGCCGCCCACGACGCCGCCCCGGACACGGTTCTCGTCGTCGACTTCGGCGCCCAGTACGCCCAGCTCATCGCCCGCCGCGTCCGCGAGGCACGGGTCTACAGCGAGATCGTGCCGAGCACGATGCCCGTGGCCGAGATGCTGGCCAAGAACCCCAAGGCGATCATCCTGTCCGGCGGTCCGTCCTCGGTGTACGAAGAGGGCGCGCCGCAGCTCGACCGCTCGCTGTTCGAGGCCGGTGTCCCGGTCTTCGGCATGTGCTACGGCTTCCAGCTGATGGCGACCACCCTCGGCGGCACCGTCGACAACACCGGCGCCCGCGAGTACGGCCGCACCCCGCTGGCCGTCAGCAAGACCGGCTCGACGCTCTTCGAGGGCACCCCCGAGCAGCAGTCCGTGTGGATGTCGCACGGCGACGCCTGCTCCAAGGCCCCCGAGGGCTTCACCGTCACCGCGTCGACCGACGTCGTCCCGGTCGCGGCCTTCGAGAACGACGAGAAGAAGCTGTACGGCGTGCAGTACCACCCCGAGGTGATGCACTCCACGCACGGCCAGCAGGTGCTGGAGCACTTCCTCTACCGCGGCGCGGGCCTGCAGCCCACCTGGACCACCGGCAACATCGTCGAGGAGCAGATCGCGGCCATCCGCGCCCAGGTCGGCGACAAGCGCGCCATCTGCGGCCTGTCCGGCGGCGTGGACTCCGCGGTCGCCGCGGCCCTCGTGCAGAAGGCCATCGGCTCCCAGCTGACCTGCGTGTACGTCGACCACGGCCTGATGCGCAAGGGCGAGACCGAGCAGGTCGAGAAGGACTTCGTCGCGGCCACCGGCGTGCAGCTGAAGGTCGTCGACGCGCAGGAGCGCTTCCTGGACGCGCTGGCCGGCGTCACGGACCCCGAGACCAAGCGCAAGATCATCGGCCGCGAGTTCATCCGCGTCTTCGAGCAGGCCCAGGCCGAGATCATCGCCGAGGCCGAGGGCGGCCCGGACGTGGCCTTCCTGGTCCAGGGCACCCTGTACCCGGACGTCGTCGAGTCCGGCGGCGGCACCGGCACCGCCAACATCAAGTCCCACCACAACGTGGGCGGCCTCCCCGAGGACATCGAGTTCGAGCTCGTCGAGCCGCTGCGCCAGCTGTTCAAGGACGAGGTCCGGATGGTCGGCCAGGAGCTCGGCCTGCCCGAGGAGATCGTCCAGCGCCAGCCCTTCCCGGGCCCGGGCCTCGGCATCCGCATCGTCGGCGAGGTCACCAAGGAGCGCCTGGACCTGCTGCGCGAGGCCGACGCCATCGCCCGCCACGAGCTCACCGCGGCCGGCCTGGACCGGGAAATCTGGCAGTGCCCGGTGGTCCTGCTGGCGGACGTCCGCAGCGTCGGCGTGCAGGGCGACGGCCGCACCTACGGCCACCCGATCGTGCTGCGCCCCGTCTCCTCCGAGGACGCCATGACCGCGGACTGGACCCGGATGCCGTACGAGGTCCTCGCCCGGATCTCGACCCGCATCACCAACGAGGTCAAGGACGTCAACCGCGTCGTCCTGGACTGCACCAGCAAGCCCCCGGGCACGATCGAGTGGGAGTAGTCCCCAGGGACTGATCCCCGCCCGAGCCCGCGGTGAAGCCGCCACCCCGTCCCGGGGTGGCGGCTTCGCCCGTTCCCGGCCCTCTCCGGCCCTCCCCGGCCTTCCTCTCTGGCGGGTTGCGGGCCCCGCCGGTACCTTGCGCGCCAGCCGCCGCCGGCCGTCCGCCGCTCCGGCGCCGCGGCCGCGCCGACCGCTGCGACCGAGGAGGGCCGCCATGCCGGACCAGCCCGTGCCCGCCCCCGCCCCCGCCCCCGCGCCCGTCCCGGCGCCGGCGCCCGTGCCCGAGGACCGGCTGCGGTACGAGCTGCCGCCCGTCCACACCGATCCGGCGCGGGAGCGCGCCCACCGCAAGGAGCGGCTCGCCGGCGCACTGCGCCTGTTCGGCCGGCTCGGGTACGAGGAGGGGGTCACCGGACAGGCCACCGCGCGCGATCCCGCGTTCGAGGACTGCTACTGGGTGAACCCCTTCGGGCGGGCGTTCGGCTCGCTGACCGCCGGGGACCTGATCCTCGTCGACGGGGACGGGCGCGTGGTGCAGGGGGAGCGGCGGGTGAACCAGCTGGCCTTCGCCCTGCACGCGGCCGTGCACCGGGCCCGGCCCGACACGGTGGCCGTGGTCCGCGTGCACGGCCCGTACGGCAGGGCGCTCGCCGCGCTCGGCGAGCTGCTCGCCCCGGTCACCCAGGAGGCCTGCGTGTTCTACGAGGACCACGCCCTCGTCAACCAGTACACCGCCGGCGCGGGTGACCCGGGGGAGTGCCGGCGCATCGCCCGGGCCCTCGGCCCGTACAAGGCGCTGATCCTGCGCCACCACGGGCTGCTGACGGTCGGCGACTCCGTGGACGCGGCCGCCTGGTGGTCCGTCGCGGCCGAGCGGGCGGCGCAGGTGCAGCTGATCGCGCGGGCCGCGGGCAAGCCGGTGCCGGTCGAGCACCGGGCCGCGCTCGCCGTGCGGGAGCGGTTCGGGACGGACCTCGCGGCCTGGGCCGCCTACCAGCCCCTGTGGCAGTCCGTGCAGGGTGAGCAACCGGCGGGCGGGCACGGTATGCCGGGCGGGTGACGTCAACATCATGAACGGTTAATCACCTGCTCTGACATCGTGCGCAATCCGGAGCGCTGCCGCCGTGGTGCACAATTCGCAGGCACTGCACCGTAGTTCAGAGAGGCGGCAGGCACGTGGCTGTCCACCACCCGATCTCCCTCACGCCCCACGGCGGCGCATGCACCTGCGACGACTGCCCGCACGGCGTGCAGGAGGGGCACCGGCGCGCGGTAGCGGCGTTCCTGGAGAAGCGTGACGAGTTCGCCGCGGGACACGGGCTGCCGGCCGCGGTGGCCCGGTCCGCCGGGGCGTCCCGGCAGTGGGTCTCCGACGAGCTGACCCTGTCGGCCCGCACCGCCGCCGACCGGGGACGCGAGGCCGGCACCTCCTGGCTGTACCTGCTCTCGCGGCGGGCCGTGCTCGCCGTGTGGATCGCCGCCGGGGTGCTGCTCCTGGTCCAGGTCGGCACCGCGCTCGGCCCCGGATGGTCCACCGCGCGCACCGCCGCCCTGCTCGCGGCCCTGGTGCTGGCCGGGCTGCTCACGGTCGCCGCGCGCGCCCAGTCGGTGCGCGGCGGGCTGCTGGCCCCGCTGGTCGGGGAGGACAACCGGCTGTCCACCTCGAAGGCGGTGCCGAGCGCCTGGCTGCTGCTGACCGCGTTCGCCGCGTTGCTGCCCGCGCTGCGGCTGGCGGCGTCGCCGCCCGGGCCGGAGCGGCAGGCGCTGTACGAGGGGCTGGCGCTCGGGCGTGCCCTGCCGCTGCTGGCGGTGGTCGCCCTGACCTCGGCCGTGGCGGTGCTGGTGCGCCGGGTGGTCGCCGTACGGATCCTCGGGCAGCGCCTCCAGAAGCTGCCCGCGGAACGCCCGCGCGGGGTGGACCTGCTGACGGACGACGCCGGCCGGGGCAGCTTCCCGGACGCCCAGTACGTCCTGGTCTCCACGGTGGTGCTGGGCTACGCGGCGGTGTCGCTGGCCCGGTTCCCGGACCGGCTGCCGCGGCTGCCGTGGGCGCTGGCACTGCTGGTGGCCCTGTCGGCCGCGGTGTACCTGGCGGCGAAGTACGCGGAGGTGGCCCGTCCGCTGGTGCTGTCGGTGGTCCGCAGACGCGAGCCCGGGGACCTGGACGCGGCCGTCCGGCCGGGGGACGACATCGAGATCCGCGGAGTGGGGTTCGTACCGCCCGGGGCGCAGACGCCGGAGATGCTGGCGCGGCTGGTGGTGCGGATCGGGACGGTGCACGTGCACGTGCCGCTGGTCCCGGTGGCGGGCGGGTTCTCCAACCCGTCGGACGCGGCGCTGACGGTGCCGGTCCCGGCGGAAGTGGAACCGGGGCGGGTCGAGCTCCAGGTGGTGACCGCGGCGGGGGTGGAATCCAACCGCTACATCATCGACGTGGCCGAGTGAAGCGGGTACAGATGGGAGCGTGACCAGACCCGACAGCCCCGACGCCCCCGACGGCTTCCGCGTGCCCGACGCCTCCCGCCCTCCCGGCGCCTCCCGCGTCCCCGACGGCGTCCGTGTCCCCGACGCCACCGAAGGCTCCGGCGCCCCCGTCGGCCACGCCGCTCCCGCCGCTTCCGTCGGCCACGCGGCCCCCGCCGGTCACGCGGCCCCCTCGCTGCGGGACCGGGCCGCCCGGTACGCGCTCCTGCCGCTGCGTGTCTTCCTGGGCGTGACCTTCGTCTATGCGGGCCTGGACAAGCTCACCGACCCCGCGTTCCTGTCCGCCTCCGGTCCGGGCTCGATCGGCGAGGTGATGCGCGGAGTGCGCGACACCTCCGCGGTCCCCGGCCTCGTCGACCTGGCCCTGCACTCGCCCGTCGGCTTCGCCGTCCTGCTGGCCGTCGCGGAGATGGCGGTCGGCCTGGCCGTCCTCGCGGGGCTGCTGACCCGGCTCGCGGCCGCGGGCGGAGCGCTGATCTCGCTCAGCCTGTGGCTCACGGTGTCCTGGCAGGTGACCCCGTACTACTACGGAAACGACCTCGCCTACCTGATGGCCTGGACCCCGCTGATCCTGGCCGGCGCGCCCTACTGGTCCCTGGACTCGCTGATCCGGTCGCGTCGCACCGCGCGGTCGTCCGAACGGTCCCGGAGGTCGCGCCGCACCGCATAGGTCACCATCCCGACCAGCGAGGCCAGCACCAGCCCGCCCGCGGCCATCGGCACCACCAGGAACCACGGGGTGTCGACCTCCCCGGTCGCGTCGAGCAGGTACAGCACGCCCGCGACGGTCAGGACCAGGCCCGCCAGCAGCCGTCCCGGCTGGAACTCATGACGCGGCACGTGCCACCTCCACCTGTCCCACACCCGCGTGCAGGTGCAGCTCGATCGTTCCGCCGGCCTCGGTGCCCGCGGCCGGCTCCAGGGTCTCCTGCTGGGTTTCGCCGCCGCTCTTGACGCGTATCGTCCGGGTGTCGTCCCCGGGCATCTTGATGTCGCCCAGCCGTACGGACACGTCGGCCCGAGCGGTGACCTCGCGCGGCACGATCACCTTGAGCCGGCCCGCCTCGATGTCGGCCCGCACGGACAGCGTGGTGCCCTTCGGCACGTCCAGCCGGCTCAGGTCCAGCGTCGCCAGCCCGGTGTCCGCCGCGTACGCCGGCCGTACGTCGGCCATGGCAGCCGGTCGCCAGCGGACGTCCCGCCAGTCCGTGCCGATGTTCTCGGGCAGGGCGGACGCGACGGCCAGCAGCCCGGCCGTGGCCATGGCGAGGAAGAGGGTCCCGAAGCCGGTACGCCCCTTGACCGAGCTGACCGCGAGGCCGAGGCCGAAGACCGCCAGGGCCGACGCCAGGCCGATCTGGAGCGCGTGCGAGAGGGTGCCGTCCTCCCACACCGCGGCGGTCGCGACCGCCCCCGCCAGCATCGCCAGCACGAACACCCGGCCGCCGATCCCGCCGCGCGGCCGCGGCCGGCCGGGGCCCTGCCGGGGCTCCCCGCCCGCCCGGCCGTTCGCGCCGCCCGCCGCGCCGGCGGAGTCGTCCGGCCCCCACAGGTAGCCGGTGGATCCGACCGGGCCGGTGGTGCCGTCCTTGACCAGCGGGTCCCGCCACCACGACGGGCCGCCCGGCGCGGGCGGGGCCTGCGTCTCCGGCGGGGCCGGGCGGTGCGCGGCCGGCGACTCCGCCTCGGGCCCGGCGGAGCTGCGGCGGCGCTGGGAGACGTACGCGCCCCCGCCCAGCGCCAGCACGACCAGGACGGAGAAGGCCCCGAGCCCGCCGTTGTGCAGCATCGACAGGAACAGCGCGCAGCCCACCAGCGCCGCGAACACCGCCGCCAGCGTGGCCCCGTCGACCCGGCCGGTCAGCAGCTTCTTCGCCTCGCTGTCCTCCTCGCCCTCCACCGGCAGCAGCAGCCACGCGAAGCCGTAGAAGATCAGGCCGAAACCGCCGGTGAGGGTGAGGACGCCGAGCACGATCCGGAAGATCACCGGGTCCAGGTCGAAGTAGCGGCCGAGGCCCCCGCACACGCCGGCGAGGACCTTGTCGCGCTTGCTGCGGCGCAGCGGCGGCCGCTCGGCGGTCCGCCCGCCCGTGCCGTCGCCCGTGCCGTCGCCCGTGCCGTCGCCCGTGCGTGCGCCGGTCCGGTCGTCGGGCAGGCCGCCCGGCGGCGGGGAGTCGTGCTTGGTCATGCGTCCATGGTGACGGGCCGTCGGAGCCGCCGGCATCGGGCCTTACCCTGGCACAACCCTGATATCCCCCGGTCACATCTGGGGGGATGCCCTGATGCCGGGCGCCCCGCGCGCGTGTGACCATCGGTGACATGCCGCCCGTTTCCGCCGCCCCGCGCACGCCGCACGCCCCCGATCCCGACGAAGCACCGCAGCGCAGGCTCTACCGCAGCGCCGACGGCCGGATGCTCGGCGGTGTCGCGCGCGGCCTGGCCGGGCACCTCGGGCTCCCCGTGGTCTGGGTGCGGCTGGCCTTCCTCGGCCTGTTCCTGTGGGGCGACGGGCTCGGCGTCCTGCTGTACGCCGCCTTCTGGGTGTTCGTACCGCTCGGCGTCGGCGGCCGCACCGCGCACCGCTCCTTCTTCGACAGCCTCACCGACGGCAGCGGGCGCCTGCGCCGCCCCGACAAGGGCCAGGTCGGAGCCCTGATCGCGCTGTGCGTCGGCACGGGCATCTTCATCGCCAAGGTCCGGGACGACGGCGCCTCCGGCCGCTACGTGTGGCCGACCCTGCTCGTCGGGGCCGGCGTGGTCCTCGTCTGGCGGCAGGCCGACAACGCCCGGCGGGCGCACTGGGGCGCCGCCGCCGGTCGCAGCCCGCGGATGCTGCACCTGGCCCGCAGCCTCGCCGGCGTCGTCCTCGTCGGCGTCGGCCTCACCGTCTTCATCGTCGTCCGCGGCTCGGCCGCCCAGCTCGGCAACGTGCTCACCGCCGCCCTCGCCGTCCTCGCCGGCATCGCGCTGCTCGCCGGCCCCTGGCTGATCCGGATGACCCAGGACCTCTCCGAGGAGCGCCTGATGCGCATCCGCGCCCAGGAGCGCGCCGAGGTCGCCGCCCACGTCCACGACTCCGTGCTGCACACCCTCACCCTGATCCAGCGCAACGCGGAGGACGTCGGCGAGGTGCGCCGGCTCGCCCGTGCGCAGGAGCGGGAGCTGCGCAACTGGCTGTACAGGCCCGAGGGCACCGGCAAGGACGAGGCCGAGGAGCCCGCCACCCTCGCGGAGGCGGTGAAGAAGACCGCCGCCGAGGTGGAGGACCACCACGGCGTCCCCATCGAGGTCGTCGTGGTCGGCGACTGCCCCCTCGACGAGAAGCTGGGCGCGCAGGTGCAGGCCGCGCGCGAGGCGATGGTCAACGCCGCCAAGTACGGTGGCGACGGAGGCCCGGTGCAGGTCTACGCCGAGGTGGAGGGGCAGACGGTGTTCGTGTCCGTACGGGACCGGGGGCCGGGCTTCGACGTCGACGCGGTACCGGCCGACCGCATGGGCGTACGAGAATCGATCATCGGCCGGATGCAGCGCAACGGCGGGACCGCACGGCTGCGGTCCGCACCCGACGGCGGCACGGAAGTCGAGCTGGAGATGGAGAGGGCGGCGAAGGCGGCATGAACGGTCAGAACGGTCAGAACGCGGACACGCAGGCACAGGGACAGGCGCAGGACGGCGCGGCGGACCGGCGGGTGCGGGTGGTCCTCGTCGACGACCACCGGATGTTCCGCGCGGGCGTGCAGGCCGAGATCGGGGACACCGCCCGCACCGGCGTCGAGGTCGTCGGCGAGGCGGCCGACGTCGAACAGGCCGTCACCGTCATCACCGCCACCCGCCCCGAGGTGGTCCTCCTCGACGTGCACCTGCCCGGCGGCGGCGGGGTCGAGGTCCTGCGGCGCTGCGCCCCGCTGATGGCGGCGGCCGAGCACCCCGTGCGCTTCCTCGCCCTGTCGGTGTCGGACGCGGCCGAGGACGTCATCGGCGTCATCCGGGGCGGCGCGCGCGGCTACGTGACGAAGACCATCACCGGCGCCGACCTGGTGGACTCGATCTTCCGGGTGCAGGACGGCGACGCGGTGTTCTCGCCGCGGCTCGCGGGCTTCGTCCTGGACGCCTTCGCCTCGACCGACGCCCCGCCGGTCGACGAGGACCTGGACCGGCTGACCCAGCGCGAGCGCGAGGTGCTGCGGCTGATCGCGCGCGGGTACGCGTACAAGGAGATCGCCAAGCAGCTGTTCATCTCCGTCAAGACGGTCGAGTCGCACGTCTCGGCGGTGCTGCGCAAGCTCCAGCTGTCGAACCGGCACGAGCTGACCCGCTGGGCCACCGCCCGCCGCCTCGTCTGAGGCGTTCCGCCTGCTCTGTGACGCATGCCGCAGGCGGGACGCGGAACCCGGGCAGTGCGCGCCGCCCTCTAGGCTGGCGTGATGAGCTTGACCGGGACCCCCCTCTTCGCGACGGCGATCGCCCTGACGGCGATCGCCGTCATCCTGCCGTTGGCCGTGTGGAGCAAGGTGCGCGGCCCGGCCGCCGTACGGGTCCTCACCCGCGCGCTGATGATGGTGTTCGCCCAGGTCACCGCCATCGCCGTGGTGTTCATCGCCGTCAACAGGCAGCAGAACTTCTACACCACCTGGGGCGACCTGCTCGGCACGAGCGACTACGTGCAGGCCGCCAACGACCTCGGTCCGGACGGTCTCGGCGGCAAGAAGATCGAGGCCGAGCCGAAGGTCAAGCAGCAGTTCCGCCCGGTCGAGGACGTGCACGGCAAGGTGCAGGCCACCGAGCTCGACGGGAAGATATCCGGGGTCAAGGGCGATGTGCTGGTCTACCTGCCGCCGCAGTACGAGGACCCGGCCTTCAAGGACAAGAAGTTCCCGGTCGTCGAGCTGATCCCCGGCATGCCCGGCTCCGGCAAGTCCTGGTTCAAGGGGCTGAAGGTGGCCGAGCAACTGGAGCCGCTGATGAAGAGCGGCAAGATCCAGCCGTTCGTCCTGGTCTCGGCGCGCACCATGCTGCTCGGCGACACCGAGACCGGCTGCGCCAACATCCCCGGCAAGGTCAACGCGGACAGCTGGCTCAGCGTGGACGTCCGCAAGATGGTCGTCGACAACTTCCGCGTCTCGGAGGACCCCCGCTCCTGGGGCCTCGCCGGGTACTCGGCCGGCGCGTACTGCTCCACCAAGCTGGCGATCTCGCACCCGGACCGGTACGGCGCGGCCGTCTCCATGTCCGGCTACAACGACCCCGGCATGGAGCCCTCCTCCCTGCTCCGCCAGGACCCGCAGCTGCGCGAGTCGCACAACCTGCACACCATGCTGAAGGCCCTGCCGTCCCCGCCCGCGGTGTCGCTGCTGATCACGGGCGGCGAGGGGGACGGCTACCAGGCGGGGCTCGCCCTCCAGCAGTCGGCGCAGGCCCCGACGAAGATCGAGGTCCAGAAGACCACGGGCGGCCACACCATCGACGCCTGGACCCGCCAGCTCCCCCAGGTCTTCGGCTGGCTGAGCACCCAGGTCAAGGCACCGTAGCGGGCGTCCGCGGCGCCCGTGACGGCGGCGGCTGCAGCGGCGGCCGCGGCTACGCCGGGCGCGTCGCGCCGGCCCAGGGCATGGAGTCGACCGGGGCCACGCGGACCGTCGAGCCCGGGCGGGGGGCGTGGATCATCTGGCCGTTGCCGATGTACAGGCCGACGTGGGTGACCCCGGCGTAGAAGAACACCAGGTCGCCCGGGGCCAGCTCGCTGCGGGACACCCGCCGGCCGGCGTTGATCTGCGTGTAGGTGGTGCGGGGGAGGGAGACCCCCGCCGAGCGGTACGCGGCCTGGGTCAGGCCGGAGCAGTCGAAGGCGTTCGGGCCCGTCGCGCCCCAGACGTACGGCTTGCCGATCGCCCCGTGTGCGAAGGCGATGGCGCGGGCGGCGCGGCTGCCGTCCGACGCGGGCGGCGCGGCCGGGGTGCGGACGCCGGCGGGGACCGCTTCGCCGGCGCCGGACCGGGCCTCGTACTCAGCCCGCTCCTCGGCCGTGAGCCGAGCCAGCAGCCGCTTGGCGGCGTCGAGCTTCCCCTCGGCGACGGACTTCTGCGCGGCGAGCTCGGCCTGGCCGGCCCGGAGCTCGGCGAGGCGCCCGGCCGCCTGGTCGCGCAGTGCGCCGACCTCGTCGAGCTGACGGCGTACGGAGGCGATGCCGGCGGCGCTGCGGTCGCCGGCCCGGGTCAGGAGCGCGGCCCGGTCCAGGTAGTCCTGCGGGTCGTCGGCCATGGCCAGCTGCACGGCCGGCCCCAGGCCCCCGCTGCGGTACTGGCCGGCGGCCAGCGAGCCGAGCGCCCGGCGGGCGGCATTGAGCCGGTCGGTCCGGCGGGCGGTCTCGTCGCGCAGCTCGTTCAGCGCGCGCTGGGCCTCGTCGGCCTTCTCCTTCGCCCCGTTGTACCGCTCGGTGGCGGTCTCCGCCTCCTCGTAGAGCCGGTCGACCTCCGCCTTGGTCTGGGAGGGCGTCCGCTGCGGGTCGGCCTGGGAGGTGCCTTCGAAGGCGGTGGCGGTGGCAGCGCCCGCGAGGGCGAGGGTGGCGGCGGTCCGTACGGTGCCGCCGCGAAGCGGGCGCTGCCGGGGCTTTCGATGACTGGCCACGAGGGCCTCACGTCCTTCCTCCGTCGGGGCTCGGAGGTAAGGACGCTAGACCGCGAGGTAACGGCCGGATGACGAGATGAACGCAAGTGCCCCGTCGTGACCGGAGGTGTCGCCTTCGGATCAGGTCCAGAGGGTCGCGATGAAGATGTTGACCACGGTCAGGCCGCCGACCGCACCAAAGACCGCCTTGTCGACCCGCTCCTCGTCGCGCTTGACGTAGACGAGGGCGAGGATCACGAAGAGGACGGCGAGCTTCACGCCGATCTTGATGTTGTTGACGCTGCCGCCGTCCATCTCGCGGAAGCCGACCAGCAGGACGCCGGTGACCAGCATCGTCAGGGCGCCGTGCAGCATCGCGGGCACGAAGCGGGCGGTGCCGGCGCTCATCGCCTTCATCTGGGTCAGGAAGCCGCCGAGGAGCGAGGCGATTCCGATGATGTGCAGGCCGACGAAGGCGTTGATGAGTACGTCCATAGCGGTCGAGCGTACGGGGGCCGCGGTTCGGCCCGGGAAGCGGGTCGGCTGCCCGACGACGGCCCGCGGGAACGCGAACCACCGCCGAAAGACGCCGATTCTCCGGTGCCGGGGCCGGGTGTCCCCGCGGACCCCTAGACTCGGAAGGCGATGAGCAGCCTCTTTGACGACAGCTTCCTGGCGGACCTCACCCCCTCCGACGAGGTCCCGCCGCCGCCCGAGGAGTACGAGGACGCGCCCGCCTTCCCGGAGCCGGGCGCGGACGACCTCTTCGAGGGCCACTTCGACGTACCCATGAGCGGTGACGCCTACTACCGCGACGGCACCCCGAAGCCGGTCATCGACCCGGCGGCGCTCCTGGAGGGGTTGAACGAGCAGCAGCGCGCGGCCGTGGTGCACGCGGGCTCCCCGCTGCTGATCGTGGCCGGCGCCGGCTCCGGCAAGACCCGCGTGCTGACCCACCGCATCGGCCACCTGCTGGCCGCCCGCGGCGTCCACCCCGGGCAGATCCTGGCGATCACCTTCACCAACAAGGCCGCCGCCGAGATGAAGGAGCGCGTCGAGGGCCTGGTCGGCCCGCGCGCCGGCGCCATGTGGGTGTCCACCTTCCACAGCGCGTGCGTGCGCATCCTGCGCCGCGAGTCCAAGCGGCTCGGCTTCACCTCGTCCTTCTCGATCTACGACGCCGCCGACTCCAAGCGCCTGATGGCGCTCGTCTGCCGCGACCTGGACCTGGACCCGAAGAAGTTCCCGCCGAAGTCCTTCAACGCCAAAATCTCGAACCTCAAGAACGAGCTCATCGACGAGGACGCCTTCGCCGCGCAGGCCGCCGATGGCTTCGAGAAGACCCTGGCCCAGGCGTACGCCATGTACCAGGGGCGGCTGCGCGAGGCCAACGCGCTCGACTTCGACGACATCATCATGACCACCGTCCACCTGCTCCAGGCGTTCCCGGACGTCGCCGAGCACTACCGGCGGCGCTTCCGGCACGTCCTGGTCGACGAGTACCAGGACACCAACCACGCCCAGTACACGCTGGTGCGCGAGCTGGTCGGCCCCGGCCTCCCGGACCTGCCGCCGGCCGAGCTGTGCGTGGTGGGCGACGCCGACCAGTCGATCTACGCCTTCCGCGGCGCGACGATCCGCAACATCCTCCAGTTCGAGGAGGACTACAAGGACGCGACGACGATCCTGCTGGAGCAGAACTACCGCTCCACCCAGACGATCCTCTCCGCCGCCAACGCGGTCATCGAGCGCAACGAGAACCGCCGCGCCAAGAACCTGTGGACCGACGCCGGCTCCGGCGCGGTGATCACCGGCTACGTCGCCGACACCGAGCACGACGAGGCCCAGTTCGTCGCCGACGAGATCGACCGCCTCACCGACGCCGGCCGGGCGAAGGCGGGAGACGTCGCGATCTTCTACCGGACGAACGCCCAGTCGCGCGTGTTCGAGGAGGTCTTCATCCGCGTCGGCCTGCCCTACAAGGTCGTCGGCGGGGTCCGCTTCTACGAGCGCAAGGAGGTCCGCGACGTCCTCGCGTACCTGCGCGTCCTCGCGAACCCGGAGGACAACGTCCCGCTGCGCCGGATCCTGAACGTGCCCAAGCGCGGCATCGGCGAGCGCGCGGAAGCGATGATCGACGCGCTCGCCCTGCGCGAGAAGATCACCTTCCCGCAGGCGCTGCGGCGCGTGGACGAGGCGTACGGCATGGCCGCCCGCTCCACCAACGCGGTGAAGCGGTTCAACGTCCTCATGGAGGAGCTGCGCACGATCGTCGAGTCCGGCGCCGGCCCGGCCGTGGTGCTGGAGGCGGTGCTGGAGCGCACCGGCTACCTCGCCGAGCTCCAGGCCTCGACCGACCCGCAGGACGAGACGCGGATCGAGAACCTCCAGGAACTCGCGGCGGTGGCGCTGGAATTCGAGCAGGCGCGCGGGGAGGGCGCGGGGACATCGGCGGCTGCCGCCGCGGGCGGAACCCTCGCCGAGTTCCTGGAGCAGGTTGCGCTCGTCGCCGACTCCGACCAGATCCCGGACGAGGACACCGAGGGCACCGGCGTCATCACGCTGATGACCCTGCACACGGCCAAGGGCCTGGAGTTCCCGGTGGTCTTCCTGACCGGCATGGAGGACGGCGTCTTCCCGCACATGCGGGCACTCGGCCAGACCAAGGAGCTGGAGGAGGAGCGGCGCCTGGCCTACGTCGGCATCACGCGGGCCCGCGAGCGCCTGTACCTGACCCGCTCGTCGATGCGCAGCGCCTGGGGCACGCCCTCGTACAACCCGCCGTCCCGGTTCCTGGAGGAGATCCCGACGCAGTACCTGGAGTGGAAGCGCACGGGCGCCGCGCAGAGGCCGGCCGGCCCGATGCGGGGCTCCGGTTCCGGCCCCGGTTACGGATCGGGCAAGGCCTCGTTCGGCACCTCCCCGGAGGCCTTCCTGTCCTCCTCCCGTACGCGGTCGGGCCCGTCCGGGTTCGCGACGCGCCGGGCCGCCGACAAGCCGGCCGTGGCGCTGGCGGTCGGGGACCGGGTCACGCACGACCAGTTCGGGCTGGGCACGGTCCTCCAGGTCACGGGTGCCGGGTCGGAGGCGCAGGCGACCATCGACTTCGGAGACGGCAAGCCGAAGCGGCTGCTGCTGCGCTACGCACCGGTGCAGAAGCTTTAGCGGGCGTCGTGCGTCGGGCCCCGGGCTCCGGGGCCCGCGGGCGGCACGGCCTGCGGCGCCTGACGTGCGTGCCTGCGTGCGTGCGGGGTCGGCTCAGGCGGGGTTGAGGCCGTGGCTGCGCAGCCAGGCCGCGGGGTCGATCGCGGACCCACCGCCGGGCCGTACCTCGAAGTGGAGGTGCGGGCCGGTGGAGTTGCCCGAGTTGCCGGAGTACGCGATGACGTCGCCGGCCTTGACCTTGCCGGACCGGATCTTGGTGCTGCCCAGGTGGCAGTACCAGGTCTCGGTGCCGTCGGGGGACGTCACTATCGCCATGTTGCCGTAGGCGCTGTTCCACTGGGTGCGCACGGTCCCGTCGGTGGCCGCCATGACCGGGGTGCCGTAGCCGACCGGGAAGTCGATGCCGGTGTGCACGGACATCCACATGCCGCCGGCCTGGCCGAAGCTGGCGCTGAGGCCGCGCTGCGCGACGGGGAGGGCGAACTTGGGGCGGGCAGCCTCCTTGGCCGCCTCTTCGGCCGCCTTCCGCTTGCGCTCCTCGTCCTGGCGCTGGCGCAGGTCGATGCGCTCCTGGGTGCGGCTCGCGCGGTCCGCGAAGTCGCCCGCGTCGGCGCTGAGCGCCGTCAGCTGGGTGTCGAGCTTGCTGTTGGCCGCGACGGGCTTGACCGACGCCGGGTCGGGCGCGGCCATCGTCGTGGTGTCCTCGGCGGGCTTGTCGGCGCCGGGGAGGCCGCCGACGGAGGCGGCCGCGACACCGGCGATGCCCATCACGCAGGCCGAGGGAACGGCCACCGTCAGCAGGGCGGAACGCTTCGCCGGGGAGCGGCGCCGGCTGCTGCCGGAGGTCTGCGGGGCCTTGGAGCCGGCGCGGCGCGAGGCGCGCGGGCCGGAGGAGGAGCCGGACGGGGAGGCCGCCGGGGTGACGGGCATGGCCTGGGTGGGCATGTCGTGCACCGGGCCGGTGAGCAGGCCGAGGTCCGACTCCGCGTCGAAGTCCGGGTCCGGGTCGACGTCCAGGTCCACGTCCTGGCCCAGGTCCAGGTCCAGGCCCTGGTCCGCCTCGAGGGCCGGGTCGGCGGCCTCGTCGTCGAGGGCCTGGAAGACGGCCGTCTCGGTGTACCCGTCGGCGACGGCGGCGGCCGGTTCCTGGTAGGCGTACGGCTGGTGGTGCTCGCCGTGCTGCTGGTCGAACTCGAAGGAGAACGCCTGGGTCTGCTGCTGGTCCTGCGGGACCGTGTTCCAGGCGGTGGCGTCGTACGCGCCCGTCTCGGTGCCGGTGGTGCCGTAGCCGGACATCGCCCACTGGCCGGTCTGCTCGTAGCCGAACGCGGTGGCCGTGGACTGGTAGTCGGGAGTCTGCGCCGTCCAGGCGGCCGTGTCCCACTGGCCCGTGCCCGTTCCCGTGCCCGTTCCCGCGCCGGTGTCCGGGGAGGTGCCCTGGGCGGGGACGGTCGACAGGTAGCCGTCCTGGGGGTAACTGCCGTGCGCGGTCCAGGCGGTGGTGTCGTACGAGCCGGTGTCGTACGAGCCGTACGAGGTGTAGGCGTACCCCTGGCCCTGTGTTTCGTAGGAAACGTAGGACGAATCGCCGGCGAAGGTGGTGGTGGAAAGGCCGTCGTACCCGGACTCGGGGTACAGGCCCGACGAGGGGCGGTCGTTCACCAACTTCTCTTTCGCCTCGGCAGTGGGGGCCTGGGTGGCCAGGGGTCGGGGGGTTCCCTGGGGAGAGCAGTGGCGTGACTGTACCCGGCGGTCACTGGCCACGACAATCTTCGGCGGGTTCCAAGCTGAGCGGAACCGGGCATTCGGCCGTGTTTCGGTCGCCTCCATGCGCAGCCTTGGCCTTGAGTTCGAAATTCGTTCGACTCCGGTCCGGTTGGCGGTCACGCGACGGAGGCGGCGTCTCCCGGGGGTTCGACGGCCGCCGGACCGGGGCCGTCGAGGGCGCGCAGGACGGCTGCCGCGACGGCCGGATGGGCGGCCAGCGCGAGGTGTCCGATGCCCGTGACCTGGATGTTCTCGGTGCGCAGGTCCGGGTGCTCGATGCGGGCCGTCCCGGGCGGGTCCATCAGCTCGTCGAAGTCGGTCCAGAACGCCACGCATCGGGTGCGGCAGCCGGGCGCGGGCGCGCGCAGCTCTTCCATCAGCGCGGAATCCGGGCGGATCTGGCGGACCAGTGGGTGTGCGTCCATGAAGGGCGCGATCCGCGTACCGGAATGCGGCGTGCCGAGCGTGACGAGCGTGCCGACGCGGGCGTCTCCGCCGAGGCGCTGGACGTAGTACCGGCCGACCAGACCGCCCAGACTGTGGCCGACCAGATCGATCCGCTCGCGGCCGGTGCGCTCGCACGTCTCCTCGACCCTCCGGGCGAGGTGGCGGGCCGCGACGCGCAGGTCGAGGGTGAGGGGCGAGTAGTTGTACGCCTCCACCCGACGCCCGCCGCCGGCGGCGAGGGCGCGGCGCAGCAGGACGAACACGGACCGGTTGTCGCTGAACCCGTGCAGCAGCAGTACGGGCGGGCGGGGCCCGGACGGGGACTCTCCGGCCTCGTGCCGCTCCTGGCGGATCCCGGTCGGGTAGTGCAGCAGGTGCGCGCCGAACAGGAGCGCCTCGAGGACCCCGGCCCGCAGCGCGGCGCCCGAGACCGGCGCGGATCCGTATCCGTATCCGGGTGTGGACAGCCCCATCGACGGCCTCCCCTGGCCTCCCCATGACCGTGAACGGGACTGCGGCCGGCCGCGCCGTGCGGCTGTCGGTACGGTGGCGCGGCGATCCGGTGCGGTGCGGCTCCTGGCGGTGAATCACGCCGTCCCACGTGTGATTTCCCCCTCGTGCTTGACCGCGAAACGGCGGTGTGCGCGATGCTGTACTTAACGTTCGTTCACTCAGGAGGCAGTGCGATGGGTGTGACCGGTCCGATCCGTGTGGTGGTGGCCAAGCCGGGTCTCGACGGCCACGACCGCGGCGCCAAGGTGATCGCCCGCGCCCTGCGGGACGCCGGCATGGAGGTCATCTACACGGGCCTGCACCAGACCCCCGAGCAGATCGTGGACACCGCGATCCAGGAGGACGCCGACGCGATCGGCCTGTCGATCCTGTCGGGCGCGCACAACACCCTGTTCGTCCGGGTCCTGGAGCTGCTGAAGGAGCGCGAGGCCGAGGACATCAAGGTGTTCGGCGGCGGCATCATCCCGGACGACGACATCGCCCCCCTCAAGGAGAAGGGCGTGGCGGAGATCTTCACCCCGGGCGCCACGACGACGTCGATCGTCGACTGGGTCCGCGCAAACATCCGCCACTGACAAACCCGGCCCCCCGACGCCGTGCCCATCCCATCCCGGCCTCGCCGAGGCGTGCCGAATCCGGCCCCGCCGCGGTCGGGTAAATCCAGCCCCGCCGGCGTTTGAGGCGCAGGGGTGCGGGGGCAGAGCCCCCGGAGCGGCGCCGCACCAGGGCACGGCGGGAGCCCCGGCGGCGGCGCCCCCGGTCAGGGGCCCGTCAGGCGGGCGGGGCCGGCGCCAGCTCGTCGAGCATCGCCGCCCGCAGCCGCAGGGTGGCGGTCAGCCGCTGGAAGGCCTCGGCCCAGTACGCCCCCGCCCCCGCAGCCCCGTCGGCCGGGTACTGCGCGGCGGCGGTGAGCGCCTCCAACCGGTCCGCCTCCGCAGGATCCAGGCACCGCTCCGCCAGCCCCATCACCCCGCTGAAGCTCCACGGGTAGCTGCCCGCCTCCCGCGCCGCGTCCAGCGCGTCGACGACGGCCCGGCCCAGCGCCCCGGCCCACGGCACCGCGCACACGCCGAGCAGCTGGAACGCCTCCGGCAGCCCGTGTGCCCGGATGAACTGTGCGACCCAGTCGGCCCGCTCCCCGTCCGGCAGGACCGACAGCAGCTTGGCCCGCTCCGCGAGGGACGCCGTCCCCGGCGCGGTCGCGGGCGGTCCGGTCGCCGCGCCGAGCAGCGCCTCGGACCATTCCGCGTCACGCTGCCGCACGGCCGCCCGGCACCATGCCGCGTGCAGTTCCTCCCGCCAGCTCTCGCCGTCGGCGACCGGCAGTTCCACGATCCGCTCCGGGTCGAGCCCCCCGAACCGTTCCCGCCAGCAGGACAGCGGCGCCGCCTCCACCAGCTGGCCCAGCCACCAGGCCCGCTCCCCGCGACCGGCGGGCGGCCGCTTGACCACCCCGTCGCGCAGCATCCCCGCGTCGCATTCGGCGGGCGGGACCACCCCCTCCGGCCCCACGCAGGCCACGGCCCGCCGCGCCATCCGCCCGGCCAGCGCCGAACCGGGCAGCGCGGACAGCAGTTCGGCCGCCGTCGCCCGGACGTTGCGGCTGCGGTCGCCGAGTGCCGCCTCCAGGAACGGCTCGTCCTCCTCTGACAGTCCCACCCGCAGGGAGTCGAGGAACATCAGCCGGTCCTCGGCCCGCTCGGTGGCCCAGGTGCTCGACAGCAGCCGCACGGCCGCGGCCGGTTCGTGGGCCCGTACGGCCCCCAGCAGGGCCACCCGTTCCGCGAACAGCCCCTCCTGCCACAGCTGTTCCACCCCGGTCTCGTCCTCGGGGTCGGGCAGTTCACCGCCGCCCGCCCCGCCGCGCAGGGCGAACCGCCAGTCGGGGTTGAGCCGGGCCAGCCACAGCCCGCGCGGCCCGGCCAGGGCCAGGGCCTGCGGGCGCAGGTCCGTACGGGCCCGGGCGGCGTCCAGCAGGGCGGGCAGCAGCTCCGCCGGCGCCCGGTAGCCGTGCCGTCCGGCGGCCGCCAGCCACTGGGGCAGCAGCTCCGTCAGATCCGGGGCGGCCCCCCGCCGCCCGCCGCTGCCCGCGCCGGTCCGCCCGGCCAGCAGCCCGGCGAGCCGCCGCCGGGCCGGCTCCGGCGGCTCCGGCCGCGGATCGGCCGGGGCCGGCTGCGGCCGCGGACCCGCCTCGGCGGGCCGCAGCCCGGCCCGGCGGCGTACGGTCTGCACGGCCGCCGCGTCGAGCAGTGCCGCCGGATCGCCCTGCCGCCGCTCGGTGCCCAGCAGCGCGGCGCCGACCAGCTCCTCCCACTCCCCGTACCCCGTGTACTCGGCCGTGTGGGCCATCGGGTCCCTCCCTCTCGGTGCTCTTCCGTGCTCCGGTCCCGCCCCCTCCGCGGGACCGGAGCCGCTCTCGTCCCCCGTGCCGGCCCTTCAGCTGGCGTGGTTGTCGTTCATGGCAAGCCCCCCGGCTTCTGTGTCGTTCACGCGGACGCCCCCGCGTCCGCGCGCCCCTCCTCGGACGGCGCCCCCGCGCCGCCCGCCCCTCGGTTTACCGCTGTCCCCCCTGTCCCCTCTGTCCCCCTGTGTCGCTGTCCCCCTGTGCCGCTGCCGGCCGTGCTCCCGGACGGTCAGACCAGCGCGACCGGTTTCGGGCAGCCCGGCTGCCAGGCCGTCAGGGGGGTGAATCCGCGGTGGCCGCATTCGCCGAACACCGTCAGCGGCCCCCCGCCCGACAGTGCGGCCAGCTGCCACAGCCCCGACCGCGACCGGCTGCCGGCCCCGGCCGGCGGGACCGGCAGGGCGCCGGCGCCCTCCGCGTCCGCCAGCTGCCAGCCCGGCTCTCCCGGTATCGGGACCACCGGGCCCAGTACCACCGGCCACGACTCCAGCCACGGGTCCTCCCGCAGCGCAGCCCCGTACGCCTCCAGTGCCGCCCCGGTGCCGATCCCGGCCGGGACCCGGTCGCAGGGCGCGGCCGGCGCGAACCTCTCCCCGAGGTCCGCCCGCAGCCCCGCCGAACCGGGACGGAAGCGTGCCTCCGCCTCCACCGCCAGCCCGACCGGCAGCGCGAGCGCCGGCGGCCGCCCGGGCGGCCCGAAGTCCAGGACCAGGGCCGGGCGCCCGCTCTCCAGCCCGCGCAGCCATATCCGGCGGGTGGTGAGCCGGCCGTCCGGCGACACCGAGTCGTACTGGGACAGCACCAGCCAGCGGTCCCGTACGGCCTCCCCCTCCGCGGCGGCGTTCGGGAGCCCCACCCTGCTCCGTACCGTCGCGGCGAGCGGCTCCGGCAGGCCTGCCACCCCGAGCCAGCCCCGGTTCAGCAGGTGCAGCAGCGCGCCCTCCTCCAGCATCCGGCCGGGCCAGCCGGGGCCGCAACCGGGTATCGTCCCCAACTCCCTCACGCGCACCGCCAGTCCGGGCGCCTGGGCGTCGACCATCCGGGCCGCGGTCTCCTCCCAGGGCGCGTATCCCGCCTGCTCCTGGCCGGCGAGTCCGCCGCGGACCAGGTCGGCGAGCCGCTGCTCCAGCTCCGTGACACCCGCGCCGATCCGGGCCGCCCTCCGTTCGGCCCGGCGGCGCGCCGCCTCTGCGTCGGCCGGCCCGGCCGCCGCGGCCGCCGGGCGGGCGGCCTTCGCGGCCCGGCCGGCCAGCCAGGCTGCGGCCCACTCCGGTGCCTCGGCGGGCTCGCCGAACCCCTCGGCGGCCCAGAGCAGCAGCAGTCCCAGCGCGTGCTTGCACGGGAACTTCCGGCTCGGGCAGGAGCACTTGTACGCGGGGCCCGCGAGGTCCACGACCGTCCGGTACGGCGTGGCGCCGCTGCCCTTGCACAACCCCCACACCGCACCGGAAGCGGAACCTCCGGTCTCGGACCAGGGGCCTGCCCCGCCCAGCTTGGTCCCGGACTTGCGTGACGCGGCGTCAGGAGCCAGGGCCAATACCTGTTCCGCTGTCCAGCGGACCTGCTGATCGGTCATGGGAACCACCGTAGGGACCCCCACTGACAATCGCTCTGACCTGCAACGACGTTGTCAGCAGGGCCTGTTGTCAGTGGTGTGGTGCACCGTGGACAACAGCAGTCGGGAGCGGCTGCCGAGCATCGGAGGGGGACCATGACCACGCACGGGAACGGCACCGGCGCCGAGGCGCTGCGACCGCACGCCGAGGACGCCTTCGCACACGAACTGAAAGCCCTGGCGGCCGCCGACGACCGGCCGCGCCCGGCCCGCTGGAAGCTCTCCCCGTGGGCCGTCGCCACCTACCTCCTGGGCGGCACGCTCGACGACGGCACCGTCATCACACCCAAGTACGTCGGCCCGCGCCGCATCGTCGAGGTCGCCGTCACCACCCTCGCCACCGACCGCGCCCTGCTGCTGCTCGGCGTCCCCGGCACCGCCAAGACCTGGGTCTCGGAGCACCTCGCCGCCGCCGTCAGCGGGGACTCCACCCTGCTCGTCCAAGGCACCGCCGGCACCCCCGAGGAGGCCATCCGCTACGGCTGGGACTACGCCCGCCTCCTCGCCCACGGGCCCAGCCGCGACGCGCTCGTGCCGAGCCCGGTCATGCGGGCCATGGCCGAGGGGTCGACCGCCCGCGTCGAGGAGCTCACCCGCATCCCGGCCGACGTCCAGGACACCCTCATCACCATCCTGTCCGAGAAGACGCTGCCGATACCGGAGCTCGGCCAGGAGGTGCAGGCCGTGCGCGGCTTCAACCTCATCGCCACCGCCAACGACCGCGACCGCGGGGTCAACGAGCTGTCCAGCGCGCTGCGCCGCCGCTTCAACACCGTCGTGTTGCCGCTGCCCGCCTCCACCGACGCCGAGGTCGACATCGTCGCCCGCCGCGTCGACCAGCTGGGCCGCGCCCTCGACCTGCCGGCCCTGCCCGAGGGGCTGGACGAGATCCGCCGCGTCGTCACCGTCTTCCGTGAGCTGCGCGGCGGCGTCACCGACGACGGCCGGACGAAGGTGAAGTCGCCGAGCGGCACCCTGTCCACCGCCGAGGCCATCTCGGTCGTCACCCACGGCCTGGCAATGGCCGCCCACTTCGGCGACGGCGTGCTGCGCCCGTCCGACGTGGCCGCCGGGATACTCGGCGCGGTGGTCCGCGACCCGGCCGCCGACACGGTGGTCTGGCAGGAGTACCTGGAGGCCGTGGTGCGCGAGCGGGACGGCTGGAAGGACTTCTACCGCGCCTGCCGGGAGGTGACGGCATGAGCCCGGCGGCGCCCGGGCGGGAGCCGCTGCTGCTGGGCGTGCGCCACCACGGGCCCGGCTCGGCCCGCGCCGTGCGGGCCGCCCTGGACGCGGCCCGCCCGGCGGCCGTCCTGATCGAGGGGCCGCCAGAGGGGGACGCACTGCTGCCGCTGGCCGCCGACCCCGGGATGCAGCCGCCCGTGGCGCTGCTCGCGCACGCCGCCGACGACCCGGGCCGGGCCGCGTTCTGGCCGCTGGCCGAGTTCTCCCCGGAGTGGGCGGCCATCCGCTGGGCGCAGCAGCAGCCCGACCCGGTCCCGGTCCGGTTCATCGACCTGCCCGCCGCGCACACCCTGGCCGCACGGCCGGAGCCGGAGGGGGAGGGCGCAGGGGAGGGTGCGGGCGCACCCGGCGCCGTGCGGCCCGACCCGATCGCCGTACTGGCCGAGACCGCCGGGTACGACGACCCCGAGCGCTGGTGGGAGGACATCGTCGAACACCGCGGCACGGGCGCGGGGGCCGCGCCGCAGGACCCGGCGGCCGCGTTCGAGGCGCTCGCCGAGGCCATGGCCGCGCTGCGCGAGGCGTACGCGGACCGCGAGGACCCCCGCGACCTGGTGCGCGAGGCCCACATGCGGCAGCGGATGCGGGCTGCCCGGCGGGAGTTCGGCGACTCCTACGCCGTGGTGTGCGGCGCCTGGCACGTCCCGGCACTGCGCGCCGGGACCACGGCAGCGGCCGACAGGAAGCTGCTGACCGGCCTGCCCAGGACCAAGGTGGAGACGACCTGGGTGCCCTGGACGCACCGGCGGCTCGCCCGGGCCGGCGGGTACGGGGCGGGCATCGCCTCGCCCGGCTGGTACGCACACCTCTTCGCCGCCCGGGACCGGCCGGTCGAGCGGTGGCTGGCCAAGGTGGCCGGGCTGCTGCGGGAGGAGGACCGGCAGGTCTCCACGGCGCACGTCATCGAGGCGGTCCGGCTCGCGGAGACACTGGCCGCGGTGCGCGGGCGGCCGCTGCCCGGGCTGGCCGAGACCCTGGAGGCGGTCCGCGCCGTCATGTGCGACGGCTCCGACGTCCCCCTCGCGCTCATCGAGGACCGCCTGGTCGTCGGCGACGTGCTCGGCCGGGTCCCGGACGGGGCGCCCGCCGTGCCGCTCCAGCGGGACCTGACCCGGCGGCAGCGCTCGCTGCGGCTCAAGGCCGAGGCCCAGGAGCGCGAGCTGGAGCTCGACCTGCGCAAGGACACCGACGCCGCCCGGTCCCTGCTGCTGCACCGGCTGCGGCTGCTCGGCATCGACTGGGGCAGGCCCACCGCCTCCCGGGCCGGCACGGGCACCTTCCGGGAGACGTGGCGGCTGCGCTGGGAGCCGGAGCTGTCGGTGCGGGTGGCCGAGGCCGGGATCTGGGGCACCACCGTCCTCGCGGCGGCCACCGCCAAGGCGGAGGCGGACGCGGCCGCGGCGGGGGAGCTCGGGGAGGTCACGGCGCTGGCCGAGCGGTGCCTGCTGGCGGGGCTGTCCGAGGCGCTGCCCGCGGTCCTGCGGGCCCTCGCCGACCTGGCCGCGCTGGACACGGACGTGGCGCGGCTCGCCAAGGCCCTGCCGGCCCTGGCCCGTTCGCTGCGGTACGGGGACGTCCGGGGCACCGACGCCTCGGCGCTGGGAGCGGTGGCGGGCGGCCTCGCGGAGCGGATCTGCGTGGCACTGCCGCCCGCCTGCGCCGCCGGCCTCGACGCCGACGCGGCGGCGGAGCTGCGGGGCCATGTGGACGCGGTGCACGGGGCGGTCGGGCTGCTGGAGGACGACGGCCTGCGCGAGCGCTGGTCGGCGGTGCTGGGGACGCTCGCCGGCCGGGAGTCGGTCCCCGGGCTGATACGCGGGCGGGCGGCCCGGCTGCTGCTCGACGAGGGGCGGCTGCCGGCCGAGGAGACGGCGCGGCTGATGGGGCTCGCCCTGTCGCCGGCGGCGGCCCCGGCCGACGCGGCCGGCTGGATCGACGGATTCGCCGGGGGCGGCGCGGGCGGCGGCACGCTGCTGGTCCACGACGACCGGCTGCTCGGGCTGATCGACGCCTGGCTCGTCTCGGTGCCCGCGGAGGCGTTCACCGACGTGCTGCCGCTGCTGCGGCGGACCTTCGGGGCATACGAGCCGGGCGTCCGGCGGACCCTCGGCGAACTGGCCCGCCGCGGGCCCGGGGCCGGGCCGGGGTCCGCCGCCGCGGGCGCCGCCCCCGAGGGCTTCGCCCCGGACCTGGACCCGGCCCGCGCGGACGCCGTCGTGGACCTGGTCCGCCTGCTCCTCGCGGGAGCGGGCGCCGGCGCGGGCACGGCGGCGCGTGCCTGACGCCCGCCGGGGCGCAGCCGGGCGTGGGCGCGCGGCGGTACGTGACAGGGCCGACGGCGGGGCGCCGTCGGCGACTACGGACAAGGGGACGGACGGATGAACGGGGCGGACGGATGAGCGGGACGGGGAACGCGGTGGCGGCGGACGGAACGGTGACCGGCGGCGCCGTGGCGGCCGGAGCTGCGGCGGGGGAAGCGGAGCGGCTGCGGCGCTGGCGCATGGTGCTCGGCGGGGGAGAGGCGGACGGCACCGGGTGCACCCTGACCGGCCGGGACGCCGGGATGGACGCCGCGCTCGGCGCGCTGTACGGCGGCGGCGCGGGCGGCGGCTCGCGCCGGGCGGCCGGCGGGGAACGGTCCGCCGGGCTCGGCGGCTCCGCTCCCTCCGTGGCGCGCTGGCTCGGCGACATCCGCACGTACTTCCCCGGCTCCGTCGTCCAGGTCATGCAGCGCGACGCCATCGAGCGGCTCGGCCTGTCCGCGCTGCTGCTGGAGCCGGAGATGCTGGAGGCCGTCGAACCGGACGTGCACCTCGTCGGCACCCTGCTCTCCCTCAACAAGGCGATGCCCGAGACGACCCGGGAGACGGCCCGGGCCGTGGTCCGCAAGGTCGTCGAGCAGTTGGAGAAGAAGCTGGCCGCGCGGACCCGGGCCGCGGTCGGCGGCGCCCTCGACCGGTCCGCGCGGACCAGCCGGCCCCGGCACGCCGACATCGACTGGAACCGCACCCTCCGGGCGAACCTGAAGAACTACCTGCCCGAGTACCGCACCGTCGTCCCCGAGCGGCTGATCGGGTACGGCCGTGCGGCCCAATCGGTGAAGAAGGAGGTGGTCCTCTGCATCGACCAGTCGGGGTCGATGGCGGCCTCCGTCGTCTACGCCTCCGTCTTCGGGGCGGTGCTGGCCTCGATGCGCTCGATCGCGACCCGGCTCGTCGTGTTCGACACGGCGGTCGCCGACCTGACGGATCAGCTCGACGATCCGGTGGACGTTCTCTTCGGAACCCAGCTCGGCGGCGGCACCGACATCAACCGCGCCCTGGCCTACTGCCAGTCGAAGATCACCCGCCCTGCCGACACGGTCGTCGTCCTGATCAGTGATCTCTACGAGGGCGGGATACGCAACGAGATGCTGCGGCGGGTCGCGGCGATGAAGGCGGCGGGGACCGAGTTCGTGGCCCTGCTGGCCCTGTCCGACGAGGGCGCTCCCGCCTACGACCGGGAGCACGCCGCGGCCCTGGCGGCCCTGGGCGCCCCGGCCTTCGCCTGCACCCCCGACCTGTTCCCGGACGTCATGGCGGCGGCCCTGGAGAAGCGGCCCCTGCCGGTGCCCTGACCGGCCCCGGTGGACATCGGCGGATCGCACGAATTTCCGGCCGGGCCGTGAGCAGATCTGTGACAGGTATCACCGCTCAGGTGTGATCTGCGATTTAGGGTCGCCGGTGTCCCGGGGATAACCTGCGGGACGGACATGCCGCGTCCACGGTCACCGTGTGCGCATCCCCTGTGACAGCGCCGTCACGTTGCCCTCCGCGGCACGCCCACGCAGACAACCGCGAATCACTGCGAATCTTTGAAGACAAGGGACGGACGCGCGTGGACCTGTTCGAGTACCAGGCGAGGGACCTCTTCGCCAAGCACGGTGTACCGGTGCTGGCCGGTGAAGTGATCGACACGCCTGAGGCGGCTCGCGAGGCCACCGAGCGGCTGGGCGGCAAGTCTGTCGTCAAGGCGCAGGTGAAGGTCGGTGGCCGCGGCAAGGCGGGCGGCGTCAAGCTGGCCGCCACCCCGGACGAGGCCGTCGCCCGCGCGACGGACATCCTGGGCATGGACATCAAGGGCCACACGGTCCACAAGGTGATGATCGCGGAGACCGCTCCGGAGATCGTCGAGGAGTACTACGTCTCCTACCTCCTGGACCGCACCAACCGCACCTTCCTCGCCATGGCCTCGGTCGCCGGCGGCATGGACATCGAGGAGGTCGCCGCGACGACCCCCGAGAAGCTCGCCAAGGTCCCGGTGAACGCCAACGAGGGCGTCTCCATCGAGAAGGCCCGCGAGATCGTCGCCCTGGCGCAGTTCCCGGCCGACGTCGCCGAGAAGGTCGCCGAGGTCCTCGTGACCCTGTGGAAGACCTTCGTCGCCGAGGACGCCCTCCTCGTCGAGGTCAACCCGCTCGCGAAGGTCGCCTCCGGCGAGGTCATCGCCCTCGACGGCAAGGTCTCCCTCGACGAGAACGCCGAGTTCCGCCAGCCGTCCCACGAGGAGCTCGTGGACAAGGCCGCCGCCAACCCGCTGGAGGCCGCGGCCAAGGAGAAGGGCCTCAACTACGTCAAGCTCGACGGCGAGGTCGGCATCATCGGCAACGGCGCGGGTCTCGTCATGAGCACCCTGGACGTCGTCGCCTACGCCGGTGAGAACCACGGCGGCGTCAAGCCCGCCAACTTCCTGGACATCGGCGGTGGCGCCTCCGCCGCCGTCATGGCCAACGGCCTCGAGATCATCCTCGGCGACCCGGACGTCAAGTCCGTCTTCGTCAACGTCTTCGGTGGCATCACCGCCTGCGACGAGGTCGCCAACGGCATCGTCCAGGCCCTCCAGCTGCTCAAGGACAAGGGCGAAGAGGTCACCAAGCCGCTCGTCGTCCGCCTCGACGGCAACAACGCCGAGCTGGGTCGCAAGATCCTCTCGGACGCCAACCACCCGCTGGTCCAGCGCGTGGACACCATGGACGGCGCGGCCGACAAGGCCGCCGAGCTCGCTGCGGCTGCGAAGTAAAGGGACGAGGTCACAGACTCACCATGGCTATCTTCCTCAACAAGGACAGCAAGGTCATCGTCCAGGGCATGACCGGTGCCACGGGCATGAAGCACACCAAGCTGATGCTGGCCGACGGCACGAACATCGTCGGTGGCGTGAACCCGCGCAAGGCCGGCACGTCCGTCGACTTCGACGGCACCGAGGTCCCGGTCTTCGGCTCGGTCGCCGAGGCGATGGAGAAGACGGGCGCCAACGTCTCCGTCCTCTTCGTCCCGCCGGCCTTCGCCAAGGCCGCCGTCGTCGAGGCCATCGACGCCGAGATCCCGCTGGCCGTCGTCATCACCGAGGGCATTGCGGTCCACGACTCCGCCGCCTTCTGGGCGTACGCGACCGCCAAGGGCAACAAGACCCGCATCATCGGCCCGAACTGCCCGGGTCTGATCACCCCCGGCCAGTCCAACGCCGGCATCATCCCGGGCGACATCACCAAGCCCGGCAAGATCGGTCTCGTGTCCAAGTCCGGCACGCTGACCTACCAGATGATGTACGAGCTGCGCGACATCGGCTTCACCTCCGCCGTCGGCATCGGTGGCGACCCGGTCATCGGCACCACCCACATTGACGCCCTGGAGGCCTTCGAGGCCGACCCGGAGACCGAGCTGATCGTCATGATCGGCGAGATCGGCGGCGACGCCGAGGAGCGTGCGGCGGACTTCATCGCGAAGAACGTCACCAAGCCGGTCGTCGGCTACGTCGCGGGCTTCACCGCCCCCGAGGGCAAGACCATGGGCCACGCCGGCGCCATCGTCTCCGGCTCCTCCGGCACCGCGCAGGCCAAGAAGGAGGCCCTCGAGGCCGCCGGCGTCAAGGTCGGCAAGACGCCGACCGAGACCGCGAAGCTGGCCCGCGAGATCCTGAACGGCGCGAAGTAACCGCTGCCGCTGTCCGGGTGACCTGCGTACGGGCGTGGCCCGCATCCCCGAAGGGGGTGCGGGCCACGCCCTTTTCGCCGCCTCACTCGGTGCGGGGGGCGAGCCGGGCGGGCCCGGCGGCCGGGTCGGCGCGCAGTTTGTCGTGCAGCTGCCTGCGCTCCTCGGTGAGCTGCTGGGGCCCGCTGAGCGGGGGCACCCCGGACACTTTGACACCGGGCGCGACAGGGGGCTCGTACCGGGTGGGCGCGGTCGCCAGCGTGTAGGAGGTGGCGACGGCGATCATCGCGGTCACGCCGACGACGGCCCGGGTCCAGCGCCGGGTGCGGTGCTCGGCGGCGCCGCGGACGGCGGCTGCGGGTCGGGGCACCAGCGGCACGGGCGGTTGAAGGGCGCCGAGCCGCTCCTCCAGCAGGGCGAGCCGCTCCTCGGGCGGTGCGCCGGCCAGTTCGGGGACGCGGGCGGTGAGCTCGTCGTGTGCGCCCAGGAGGCGGACGCCGGCGGCGGGGGTGCTGGCCTCGGTCTCGGCGGCGGTGTCGGGGAGGTCGAGGCCGACGCCGTGGTAGAGCAGGACGGTACGGCGGTGGACCGGGGGCAGGTCCAGCAGGGCCTGCATCAGGATCCGGTCGGCCGGGTCGGCCGGGTCGGCCGGGTCGGGCGGATCGTGCGGATCGGGCGGATCGGCTGGATCGGGCGGGTCGGGCGGGTCGGCCGCGGCCGGGCCCGGACCGGGGGGCTCCTGGACGCCGCGGCGGAACCGGTGCCAGGGGGAGAGGGCGTACTCGTACGCGGCCGCGCGCACCCACCCGGCCGGGTCGGGATCGGTGGCGACCTCGGGCCACCGCGCCCAGGCCTGCTGGAACGCCTGCTCCACGGCCTCCAGGGCGAGGACGCGGCGCCCGGTCAGCAGATAGGCCTGCCGGGCGAGCCCGGGCGCGGCATCCCGGTAGAGCGCGTCGAACGCCCCGCGGGGCCCCACGGGAAGCTCCTCGCAGGGTTCGGCCGGTTCGGCCGGCTCGTCGGGCGCGTCCGGCTCGGCAATGCGGGGCGACGGGCCCCGGCCTGACGGGGGGTCCGCCGGAGGCGGAGACGGGGGCAGGAGGCGGGCGTTCTCCGGCTCCTCGACGCTCTCTGTCATGCCACACTCCCGGCGACGCCAATAAAGTACATAAACGTATCTTTAGCGACACAGCGGACAATCGCCTATTAACCGCTCATATCGCGTGTCGTTGTGCACCATGGCGGGGTGACCCAAGTGACCGAACGCGGGGCCCCGTTGCAGCCCGGCCCACGCCACGCCGCGGCCCGGCGCCGCCGTTCGCCCGAGGCCGCCGCCTGCGTGCTGGGCGGTGCCCTGGCCGCCGGGCTGGGGCTCGGCTTCCTCGCCGTGCTCGTCATCGTGCTGTGGATCAGCTCCCCGTACCCCGACAGCGGACCCGGCGGGGCCCTGCACCTGGCCGCCGGCCTGTGGCTCCTCGCCCACGGCACCGAACTGGTCCGCTACGACACCCTGTCGGGGGTGCCGGCCCCCGTCGGGGTGGTCCCGCTGCTCCTCATCGTGCTGCCGGCGCTGCTCATGCGCCGCGCCGGCCGCCTCGGCAGCGCCTCCGGCGACACGCGCGCCGACACCGACGGCGGCGAGGGCGCCGACGGCGGTGAGCCGGACGGGGGACTGCCCACGAGCGCCGTCTTCTCCGCCGTGCTCTGCGGATACCTGGCCGTCGGCTCCCTGGCCACCGCCTACGCGGCCGGCGGCCCGATGCCCGCCGACCCGCTCAGCGCCGCCTGGCACGTCCCGCTCGTCGCGGTGCTCGCCGCGGGCACCGGGGTCTGGGCGGCCAGGGGCCGTCCGGTGGGACCGCTGCCGCCCCGGGTTCCCGCCGCGGTGCGCAGGGCGGTTGCGCGCCCCCGCTACGCGCTCGCGCTGCGGGCCGGGGCGGCAGGGGCGCTCGTCCTGGTCGGCGGGGGTGCACTGCTGGTCGGGCTCTCGCTCGCCTGGCACGGCCCGGAGGTCGAAGACGGGTTCCTGGCGCTGACCGACGTGTGGTCGGGCCGGTTCGCGGTCCTGCTCCTCGCGCTCGCGCTGCTCCCGAACGCGATGGTGTGGGGCGCGGCCTACGCCCTCGGGCCCGGGTTCTCCCTGGGCGGCGGCGTGAGCGCCACCCCGCTCGGCTTCGCGGGCTCCCCCGCGCTGCCGGATTTCCCGCTGCTGGCGGCACTGCCGCCGGAGGGGCCCGGGACCCTGCTGACCTGCGCGACCGCGGCGGTTCCGGTGGCGGCCGGGCTGGTGGTCGGCTGGTACGCGGTACGCCGGCCGCGTGAGGTCTCGTGCGGGGAGACCGCCCTGACGGCGGCGCTGGGGGCGCTGGTGTGCGGGCTGGCGATGGCCGGGCTGGCGGCGGCCTCGGGCGGCCCGCTGGGCTCGGGCGAACTCGCGCACTTCGGGCCGGTGTGGTGGGCGGCCGGCGCGGCCGCCTCCGTCTGGATGCTGCTGGCCGCGGTGCCGCTGGCGGTGTCCGTACACGCCTGGCGGATGCGGCCGGTCCGGCGGGCGGAGCCGGCCGAGGACGACGCGTGGCACGCGACCGGGGTGCGGGAGATCCGCTGGGAGGCCCTGCGGCAGGCCGCGGGCAACCTGATCCCGGACCTCCCGCAGGACCCGGACCTCCCGCAGGACCCGGACCTCGCGCAGGACCCGGACCTCGCGCAGGACCCCGGCCACCCCCCGGCCGCCGAGGGCACCCGGCCTCCGGCCCCGGCGGAACCGGGCGCGCCGCCCGGCCCGGCCGGCGCCGGGGCGGCCCCGACGGCGGTCGCCGCGGCGGCCCGCGACATCGGCCGGGGGCCGTCCGACCCCGTGCCGCCACCTGCACCCGATCCGGCATCCGGCACGGCCAAACGGGCCCGTCCGATCACCCTCGTGACGGGACTTCACCTGGGTCTGACTCAGTTCCCGCCCTCGGCAGGGCAGGTCGCCACCGCCATCACGGCGTCGCAGGAGCAACCGGTGCCGCCCGTGGCGGGCGCCCGGGTGCTGAACCGCCGCCGACCCCCGGCCTGACGGCGTGCCCGCCAGGCCCCTAGGCCGCCGCGCATCCGTCCGGCCGCCGCGGCCGATGCCGGAGCCCCCGGGCCGGCCACCGGCCCCGGCATCCGCACGGGCCCCGGCATCCGCACGGGGCCCGGTCCGGGTGGCTAGTGGCGGACCTTCAGGATCTTGCCGAGGGCGTTGTCCGGCAGCAGCGTGTTGCACTGCAGCTCCGCCCTCTTCGTCAGGGCGTCGTCGCGGCAGATGTAGAAGTCCTTGTACGCGAGCTGCACTCCGTACGAGCCCAGCGCCAGCAGGATCGCCAGCGTGGCCGTGATCAGCCCGCTGACCGCCGCCGCCCGCTGGGGGCCGGCCGCGGGCCCCAGGGCGGCCAGCCCGCTACGGGCCGCCGCCTGCTCCGGGGCCGGCTCCGGGGCCGGGGCCGAGCCGCCGCCCGCGGCGCCCGTGAAGGCCGCCCCGGCGGCCGCGTCCGGCCGCGCCGGCGCGGGACGGCCGCGCAGGCCGCTGATCCCCCAGTACACCGCGAGCGCGCCGAGTAGCAGTCCGACCGAAGGGATCCCGAAGATCCCGAAGAAGAAGCCCCACATGCCGGCGAGCAGCGCGTAGCGGGCGCGCCGCTGGACCGGGTCCGTCGGGTCCCAGCGCACCGGCCCGGCCGGCCCGCCGCCCGGCCCGCCCGGCCCGGACCCCGGGTCCTGGCCCGGGCCGCCGCTGCCGCCGCGCGGCTGCCACGGCTGGTCGGGCCGGCCCTCCGGGGGAGCCGCGAAGGGGTTGTCGTCGGTGGAGGAGTCGGGCTGACGGCGGTCCGGCATCGAGTGCGTTACTTCCCCTGTGTCGTGGACGCCGGCCGCGTCCGGCCGGGGCCGGGGCGGCGGCGTCGGAATGCGTCGCGGATGGCGTGCGAGGTGCGTCGGAGGGTTGCGCGGCCCCCCTGGCACCGCGCCGTCCGCGGCTTGTATGCCAGACGCTACCCCTCGGCCGTCCCCCCGTCCCGCGGGGGCCGTCCCGTGTGCCGGTATCGTTGCAGGCGGTCGGTGGCTTCGTAGGGTCCCCCGTAAAACAGGGCATCGAAGTTTCGTATGACCATACAAAAGGAACGACGGTCTTCGTGAGAAAGGGCCTCCCATGGCCGCCTCCCGCCTGGTCGTGCTGGTCTCCGGTTCCGGCACCAACCTCCAGGCCCTGCTCGACGCCATCGACGCCCATCCCGGCGGAGCCGAGGGCTTCGGAGCCGAAGTCGTCGCCGTGGGGGCCGACCGCGAGAACATCGCCGGCCTCGAACGGGCCGAGAAGGCCGGGATCCCCACCTTCGTGTGCCCGGTCAAGGCCCACGCGAGCCGCGCGGAGTGGGACGTCGCGCTGACCGGGGCGACCGAGGCGTACGCGCCGGACCTCGTCGTCTCCGCCGGCTTCATGAAGATCCTGGGCGAGGCGTTCCTCGACCGCTTCGGCGGTCGCATCGTCAACACCCATCCCGCCCTCCTCCCGTCCTTCCCCGGCGCCCACGGCGTCCGGGACGCCCTCGCGTACGGGGTGAAGGTCACCGGCTGCACGGTCCACTTCGTGGACGCAGGCGTGGACACCGGTCCGATCATCGCCCAGGGTGTGGTCGAGGTCGGGGACGAGGACGACGAAGCCGCTCTCCATGAGCGCATCAAGGAAGTCGAGCGCCAGCTGCTCGTCGATGTCGTGGGGCGCCTGGCCCGGCACGGCTACCGCATTGAGGGACGAAAGGTAACAATCCAGTGACCGCCGCAGAGAGCAGCACCACCTCGTCGAAGCGACCGATCCGGCGCGCCCTCGTCAGCGTCTACGACAAGACGGGACTGGAGGAGCTGGCCCGCGGCCTGCACGAGGCGGGTGTCTCCCTCGTCTCCACCGGCTCCACCGCCTCCCGCATCGCCGACGCCGGCGTGCCCGTCACCAAGGTCGAGGAGCTCACCGGGTTCCCCGAGTGCCTGGACGGCCGCGTCAAGACCCTGCACCCGCGCGTCCACGCCGGGATCCTCGCCGACCTGCGCCTCGAGGACCACCGGCGTCAGCTGGCCGAGCTCGGCGTCGAGCCCTTCGACCTGGTGGTCGTCAACCTCTACCCGTTCCGGGAGACCGTCGCCTCGGGCGCCACCCCCGACGAGTGCGTCGAGCAGATCGACATCGGCGGCCCGTCCATGGTGCGCGCCGCCGCGAAGAACCACCCGTCCGTCGCCGTCGTCACCAGCCCCGAGCGGTACGCCGACGTCCTCGCCGCGGCCCAGGGCGGCGGCTTCGACCTCGACGCCCGCAAGCGGCTGGCGGCCGAGGCCTTCCAGCACACCGCCGCGTACGACGTCGCCGTCGCCTCCTGGTTCACGGGCGCGTACGCCCCGGAGCCGGAGGCCGTGCTGCCCGAGTTCCTGGCCGGCGCCTGGGACCGCAAGGCCGTCCTGCGCTACGGCGAGAACCCGCACCAGGCCGCGGCCCTCTACACCGACGGACAGCCGGGCGGGCTCGCCAACGCCGAGCAGCTGCACGGCAAGGAGATGTCCTTCAACAACTACGTGGACACCGAGGCCGCCCGCCGGGCCGCCTACGACCACGACGAGCCCTGCGTCGCGATCATCAAGCACGCCAACCCGTGCGGCATCGCGATCGGCGCGGACGTCGCCGAGGCGCACCGCAAGGCCCACGCCTGCGACCCGCTGTCGGCCTTCGGCGGCGTCATCGCCGTCAACCGTCCGGTGACGGTCCAGCTCGCCGAGCAGGTCGCGGAGATCTTCACCGAGGTCATCGCCGCCCCCGCCTACGAGGAGGGCGCGGTCGCGATCCTGGCCAAGAAGAAGAACATCCGCGTGCTGCGCGTCGACGGCAGCCCGCACCAGCCCGGCGACCTCAAGCCGATCTCGGGCGGCGCGGTGCTCCAGCAGAGCGACGTGTTCCAGGCCGAGGGCGACGACCCGAAGAACTGGACGCTCGCCACCGGCGAGGCGCTCGCCCCGGAGGAGCTCGCCGAGCTCGCCTTCGCGTGGAAGGCCTGCCGGGCCGTGAAGTCCAACGCGATCCTGCTCGCCAAGGACGGCGCCTCGGTGGGCGTCGGCATGGGCCAGGTCAACCGCGTGGACTCCGCCAAGCTGGCCGTCGAGCGGGCCGGCGCCGAGCGCGCGCAGGGCTCGTACGCCGCGTCCGACGCCTTCTTCCCGTTCCCGGACGGGCTGGAGATCCTGACCGCGGCGGGCGTCAAGGCCGTGGTCCAGCCGGGCGGTTCGGTCCGTGACGAGCAGGTCGTCGAGGCCGCCGAGGCGGCGGGCGTGACCATGTACTTCACCGGCACCCGCCACTTCTTCCACTGAGCAACCCGGGCACACCGCTCCGAGTACGGCGAAGGCCGCCATCCGCAGCAGCGCGGGTGGCGGCCTTCGCCGTACGCGTGGCGGCGGTGCTGCTAGTACTGCGGACGGCGGAAGTACGCGCCGGCGGCCGAGTTGGCCAGGCCGACGAGGACCCACAGGGCGAGCCCGAACTGGATCAGAGCCATGAGCAGCGAGAACACGACCGCGCCCGCCGCCTCGTCACTGCTGAGCGCGACCAGGTTCACGAGGAGGCTGAGCCCGGAGAAGAGGGTCATCAGAGAGCCGTAGACGATGCCGGACACCCGGACGCCGCCGCGGCCCTTGCCCAGCTTGGCGGCGGTCAGGATGGGCCACAGCGCCAGGGCCAGGATGACGATGCCGCCGATGACCACCGCCGCCCCCGCGACCGCTCCCGCATCGCTCGCCGTGGAGCTGGAGGAGCCGGAGAGGACCGAGGCGAACATCGCCCCGCCGAGGAGGAACACGACCCCGCCCAGGACCTGGAGGCCGCCGACGATGAACAGGATGACGCGGGCGGCCTTCACGCCGCCCGGCATCGGCATCTGTGCGCCTGGGTAGCCTCCGGGGGCCGCGGGGTAGGCCTGCTGGGCCTGCGGGTAGGCGTAGCCGCCCTGCGGGGCCTGCTGCGGGTAGCCGTAACCGGGCTGGCCCTGCGGCTGCTGCCCGTACGGGTTGTTCGGGTCACCGAAACTCATCTTGGGGTGTTCCTCCGTGGAAGTGCGGGGACGCACGGCACGCACGGAGGTGGTACTGCTGTTGCGGCCCGCCCCCCGGCACTGCCCGCGGCACTCATTTTGCCCATCGTCGGCCGACCGGACCGGACTTGTCCAGCGGCTATTGCGACCGCACCGTCACTTGTTGTGCAAGTGCAACGATTGGTTCAAGCCTGTGACCGTACGGCAGACCCCCTTGAGTGGAACCGGGGCCGCCCCATCCGGGAGGATGGACACATGACCGCCCAGATTCTCGACGGCAAGGCCACCGCGGCCGCGATCAAGTCCGAACTGACCGCCCGTGTGGCGGCCCTCAAGGCCCGGGGCGTCACCCCCGGACTCGGCACCCTGCTGGTCGGCGACGACCCGGGCAGCCGCTGGTACGTCAACGGAAAGCACAAGGACTGCGCCGAGGTCGGCATCGAGTCCATCCGGCGCGAACTGCCCGCCACGGCCACCCAGGAGGAGATCGAGGCGGTCGTCCGCGAGCTGAACGAGGACCCGGCCTGCACCGGCTACATCGTCCAACTCCCGCTGCCCAAGGGCATCGACACCAACCGGGTGCTGGAGCTGATGGACCCGGCGAAGGACGCCGACGGCCTGCATCCGATGTCCCTCGGCCGGCTGGTCCTCAACGAGCCGGGGCCGCTGCCCTGCACCCCGTACGGCATCGTCGAGCTGCTGCGCCACCACGGAGTGGAGATCAACGGCGCCCACGTCGTGGTCGTCGGCCGCGGCATCACCGTCGGCCGCTCCATCGGCCTGCTGCTCACCCGCAAGTCCGAGAACGCCACCGTGACCCTGTGCCACACCGGTACGCGCGACCTGTCCGGGATCCTGCGCCACGCCGACATCGTCGTGGCCGCGGCCGGCGTCCCGCACCTGGTCAAGCCGGAGGACATCAAGCCCGGCGCGGCCGTCCTCGACGTGGGCGTCAGCCGCGACGAGAGCGGCAAGATCGTCGGCGACGTGCACCCCGGTGTCGCCGAGGTCGCCGCCTGGATCTCCCCGAACCCGGGCGGCGTCGGCCCGATGACCCGGGCCCAGCTCCTCGCCAACGTCGTCGAGGCGGCCGAGCGGACGGCGACCAGTGCGGGCTGAGCACGACGCCGAGCCCGACACCGGCGCCGAGCCCGGCACCGGGGCCGCCAAGCCCGGCACCGGCGCCGACGGGGCGGCGGCGCAGGCCCCGAAGTCGCGCCGCTTCCCCGCCGTCACCCAGGACACGGCCCGCCCCGAGGGCGCGGGCCGGGCCGGGCCGGGGGACGCGCTCGCGGCCCGTCAGTGGCCGATGCTCAGCGTGCTCGCCGCGACCGCGATCGGGCTGCTGCTCACCGCGCTCGGCCAGGCGCGGGTCGGCTGCCTGGTGATCGGCGTGGCCCTGATCGGCGCCTCGGTGCTGCGGCGCGTCCTGCCGGACGTGGGCATGCTCGCCGTGCGCTCCCGGTTCACGGACATGATCACGTACGGGCTGCTGGGCCTGGCGATCACGCTGCTCGCGCTGGTGGTGGAGCCCAAGCCGTGGCTGGAGATCCCGTTCCTGGAGGACGCGGTCCGCTTCACCGTCCGCTGAGGCCGCCGGGGCCGGTGCCGCCGTACCCGCCGCCTCCGCCGTCCCCACCGGAACCGCCGGATCCACCCGTCCGGATGAGCCGGGCGGGCGAATTGCGGGGGCGTGTACGCCCGCTCGCCTTCGAACTCCCGGTCCGTGTGCCACGGACCACACCGACCGGGGGGTTGGGGCACCGGGGAGTCGGATAGCCTGACGCCGGATGTCTCTTCACGTCAAGATTTGCAGGGAAGCGGCGTCCGCCAGCACATGGGGCAGGGACGCCCCACCGCCAGCTGTCTAACGGAGAAGGCCATGACCCGCACTCCTGTGAATGTCACCGTCACCGGCGCCGCCGGCCAGATCGGCTACGCGCTGCTCTTCCGCATCGCCTCCGGTCACCTGCTCGGCGCGGACGTGCCGGTCAAGCTCCGCCTGCTGGAGATCCCCCAGGGCATGAAGGCCGCCGAGGGCACGGCCATGGAGCTCGACGACTGCGCCTTCCCGCTGCTGAAGGGCATCGACATCTTCGACGACCCGAACAAGGGCTTCGAGGGTGCGAACGTCGCCCTGCTCGTCGGCGCCCGCCCCCGTACCGCGGGCATGGAGCGCGGTGACCTGCTCTCCGCCAACGGCGGCATCTTCAAGCCGCAGGGCAAGGCCATCAACGACCACGCCGCGGACGACATCAAGGTCCTCGTCGTCGGCAACCCGGCCAACACCAACGCCCTGATCGCCCAGTCGGCCGCCCCGGACGTACCGGCGGAGCGCTTCACCGCGATGACCCGCCTGGACCACAACCGCGCGATCTCGCAGCTGGCCTCCAAGACCGGTGCCGCCGTCTCCGACATCAAGCGCCTGACGATCTGGGGCAACCACTCCGCCACCCAGTACCCCGACATCTTCCACGCGGAGATCGCCGGCAAGAACGCCGCCGAGGTCGTGGGCGACCAGGCGTGGCTGGCCGACACCTTCATCCCGACCGTCGCCAAGCGCGGCGCCGCGATCATCGAGGCCCGTGGCGCGTCCTCCGCCGCATCCGCCGCCAACGCCGCCATCGACCACATCCACACCTGGGTCAACGGCACCGCCGAGGGCGACTGGACCTCCATGGGCATCCCGTCGGACGGCTCCTACGGCGTCCCGGAGGGCCTCATCTCCTCCTTCCCGGTCGTCTGCAAGGACGGCACGTACGAGATCGTCCAGGGCCTGGACATCAACGAGTTCTCCCGTGCGCGCATCGACGCGTCCGTGCAGGAGCTCTCCGAGGAGCGCGACGCGGTCCGCGAGCTCGGCCTGATCTGAACCTGATCGCGGCGAAGGCCCCGGCGCACGGCGCGCCGGGGCCTTCCCGTTCCTCCGTTTCCCCGTCTCCCCGTTCCGGGTCGGCTCAGCTGTGCTTGCCCGGGGTGTAGTGGCCGGGGACCATACGGGTGGTGACGGCGAAGCGGTTCCACACGTTGATGGTCGCGATCACGGCGATCAGCTGGGCGAGCTCCTTCTCCCCGAAGTGCTTCGCGGCCTTCTCGTACACCTCGTCGGGCACGAAACCGTCGGTCAGGACGGTCACTGCCTCGGTCAGCTCGATCGCGGCGATCTCCTTCTCGGTGTAGAAGTGCCGCGACTCCTCCCAGGCGCTGAGCTGGATGATCCGCTGCACGCTCTCGCCCCCCGCGAGCGCGTCCTTGGTGTGCATGTCGAGGCAGAACGCGCAGTGGTTGAGCTGCGAGGCGCGGATCTTGACCAGCTCCAGCAGAACCGGGTCCATGCCCTTGCGCGTGGCCATCTCCAGGTTGAGGACGGCCTTGTAGATGTCCGGCACCTGCTGGGCCAGGTTCATGCGCGGGGTGTGCTCGTGGGTGTGGGAGGTACCGGCTTCTTCGGTGTGTTCGTGAGTGGTCATGACCTCACCCTACGGAGCAGGCGGCCCGCCGATATGGTCCATGTTCATGACGGAATCGTGGGCCACTTTCGGTGCCGACCTGCATCTGGACCTCTCCGCCGGACGCGGCCTGCGGGCCGGTCTCACCGAGGCGTTGCGCGAGGCCGCACGCAGCGGCCGGCTCGCGCCCGGGACCCGGCTGCCGTCCTCGCGGTCGCTCGCCGCCGACCTCGGCATCGCCCGCAACACGGTCGCGGAGGCGTACGCCGAGCTCGTCGCCGAGGGCTGGCTGACGGCCCGCCAGGGCTCGGGCACCCGGGTCGCGGAACGCGCGCGGCCCCGCCGGTCCGCGGCCGCGGCCGCCGCCCGCGTCCGGCCCCCGGCGCGGCGGGGGCCCGCGTACAGCCTGCTGGCCGGCACCCCGGACCTGGGCGGATTCCCGCGCGCGGCCTGGCTGTCGGCGGCCCGGCGGGCGCTGACGGACGCCCCGAACGAGGCCTTCGGCTACGGGCTGGATCCGCGCGGCCGGTTCGAGCTGCGCGAGGCGCTGGCCGGCTACCTGGCGCGGGCGCGCGGGGTGTACGCGGACCCGGACCGGATCGTGCTGTGCTCCGGCTTCGCGCACGGGCTGTCGCTGCTGGCGCGGGTGCTGCGGGCGCGCCGGGTACGGGAGGTGGCGGTGGAGGGGTACAGCCTGGACGTCCACCGCGAGCTGCTGACCCGGGCGGGGCTGCGGACGGCCCCGCTGACGGTGGACGGGGCGGGGGCGTGCACCCCGGAGCTGTCCTCGGGCGAGGCGGGGGCGGTGCTGCTCACGCCGGCGCACCAGTTCCCGACCGGGGTGGCGCTGACCGCGTCCCGGCGGGCGGCGGCGGTCGATTGGGCCCGGACCACGGGCGGCCTGATCCTGGAGGACGACTACGACGGGGAGTTCCGCTACGACCGCCAGCAGGTCGGCGCCCTTCAGGGGCTCGACCCCGACCGGGTGGTGTACCTCGGCACGGTGAGCAAGTCCCTCGCGCCGGGGCTGCGGATGGGCTGGATGGTGGTGCCGCCGGGGCTGTTGGAGGAGGTGCTCGCGGCGAAGGGGCGGTTCGACTGGGCGTCGAGCGCCCTGGACCAGCTGACCCTGGCGGAGTTCATCCGCTCGGGGGCGTACGACCGCCATGTGCGCGGCATGCGGCTGCGCTACCGGCGCCGCCGGGACGAGCTGCTGGCGGCGGTGTCGGGGCGGGTCGCCGTCTCGGGCATCGCGGCGGGCCTGCACGCGGTGCTGGACCTCCCGGCGGGGACGCAGGAGGCGGTGCTGCGGGCGGCGGCCTGGCACGACGTGGCCCTGGAGACCCTGTCCCGCTACGCCCACCCGGAGTCGGCGGTGCCGCCGCGGGAGGCCCTGGTCGTCGGCTACGGCACCCCGTCGACGAGCGCCTGGTCCGCGTCCCTGGCGGCCCTGGTGGCGACCCTGTCCTGACGGGCCCCGCGCCGCCGCGGCCGCCGCCCCGAGCGCCCAAACCGCACGGATCGGGACGAATCGACTCTAGATCATGGAGTCTCGGTGACGGTTTCGGCGGCCGGATTCCATCCCTTCGATGCCCCGTTCTAGTCTGTCGGCCATGGACAGCAGCAGTAGCACCACCCGACGCATGCGCTCCGGCGGCGTCGCCCTCGGCGGCATGGGCCTGCTCGCCGCAGCCCTCGTCGCCTGTGGCAGCAGCAGCGAGCCGGACAAGCGCTGCGCCGACCGCGTGACCCTGGAGAAGCTCAACACCAAGGAGTGCAGGAGCGGCGGCCGCGGGTCGTACTACTACGGCGGCACCGTCACCAACAACAGGGTCCACGGCGGAAGCTTCGACAAGTCGGCCGTCAAGAGGAACGGCATCGGCGGCTCCACCTCCGGCTCCAGCGGAGGCTGAGCCCCGTGGAGCGCCACACCATCGAGCCGCGGCCGGACTGGCAGAAGACCGTCGAGGAGCAGGGGCTCATCTACCCCCTCACCCGCTACCCCGACGACTCCCTGCGCCCGTACTGGGACGAGAGCGCGTACTACTCCTTCTCGCTGCCCGAGGTCGAGGCACTGGAGAACGTCGTCGAGGAACTGCACGCCATGTGCCTGGCCGCGGCCGCGCACATCGTCGAACACGACCGCTTCGCCGACCTCGGCATCACCGACCCGAAGCTCGCCGTGCTCATCGCAGAGTCCTGGCGGCGCCGCGCCGAACAGCCCTCCCTGTACGGCCGCTTCGACCTGCGCTACGACGGCTCCGGCAGCCCCGCCAAGATGCTGGAGTACAACGCCGACACCCCCACCTCCCTGGTGGAGGCGGCCAGTCCGCAGTGGTTCTGGATGGAGGAGCGCTTCCCCGGCGCCGACCAGTGGAACTCCCTGCACGAACGGCTCGTCGACGCCTGGCGCCGGCAGGCCGAGCTGCTGCCGCCCGGCCCGGTGCACTTCGCGCACTCCGAGGCCGACGAGCTCGGCGAGGACCTGATGACGGTGGCCTACCTCCAGGAGACCGCCGAGCAGGCGGGCCTGGACACCGAGGCGCTGTCCGTCGAGCAGATCGGCTGGGACACCCTCTCGGGCCGGTTCGTCGACCAGCACCTGCGGTTCATCCGCGGCATCTTCAAGCTCTACCCCTGGGAGTGGCTGGCCACCGACGAGTTCGGCCCGTACGTCCTGGACACCTACGACCAGGGCGGCGGCTCCGGCACCACCTGCTGGATCGAGCCGCTGTGGAAGATGCTGCTGTCCAACAAGGCGCTGCTGGCGATCCTGTGGGAGCTCTTCCCCGAGCACCCCAACCTGCTGCCCGCCTACCTCGACGGCCCCCGCGAACTGGCCGACACCACCGGCTTCGCCGCGAAGCCGCTGCTGGGCCGCGAGGGCGCCGGCGTCAGCCTGCACGCCCCCGGCGGCGAGCCGTTCACCCCGGCCGAGGGCGAGCGGTACGTCTACCAGGCGCTGGCCCCACTGCCCGACTTCGACGGCAACCGGGTCGTGCTCGGCGCCTGGGTCGTCGAGGAGGAGGCCGCGGGCCTCGGCATCCGCGAGTCCGCGGGCCCCGTCACGGACGAATACGCCCGCTTCCTCCCGCACGTCATCCTTTAGCCGGTGGCCGGCGGGCCGTCACCGGCCCGCCGGGGCGGTCTGTCGGCTCGGCCGACGGTGTGTCGGCCGGCGGTGTGTCAGGTGGTGGCGAGGACCGCGCGGAGCTGGTCCAGCCCCCAGTCCAGGTCCTCCTTGCCGATCACCAGGGGCGGGGCGATGCGGATCGTGGCGCCGTGGGTGTCCTTGACCAGGACGCCCCGCTCCATCAGGCGCTGCGAGACCTCCCGGCCCGTTCCGTGGCCGGGCTCGATGTCCACGCCGGCCCACAGCCCGCGGCCGCGTACGGCGGTCACCGCGCCCCCGCCGACCAGCAGGTTCAGCTCCCGGTGCAGGTGGTCGCCGAGTTCGGCGGCGCGCTGCTGGTACTCGCCCGTCCGGAGCATCGCGACGACCTCCAGGGCGACCGCGCAGGCCAGCGGGTTCCCGCCGAAGGTGGAGCCGTGCTCGCCGGGCTTGAAGACGCCGAGCACGTCCCGGTCGGCGACGACGGCCGAGACCGGCACCACGCCGCCGCCCAGCGCCTTGCCGAGGATGTAGACGTCCGGCACGACGTCCTCGTGCTCGCAGGCGAAGGTCCGGCCCGTGCGGCCCAGCCCCGACTGGATTTCGTCGGCCATGAACAGGACGTTCCGCTCGCGCGTGAGCTCCCGTACGCCCTGGAGGTAGCCGGGCGGCGGCACCAGCACCCCGGCCTCGCCCTGGATCGGCTCCAGCAGCACGGCCACCGTGTTCGAGGTGACGGCGTGGGCGAGGGCGGTGAGGTCCCCGTACGGGACGATCTCGAACCCCGGGGTGTACGGCCCGAAGTGGTCGCGGGCCTCGTGGTCGGTGGAGAAGCTCACGATGGTCGTCGTACGGCCGTGGAAGTTGTCGGACGCGACCACGATCTTGGCGTGGCCGTCCGGTACGCCCTTGACCTCGTACCCCCACTTGCGGGCGGTCTTCACCGCCGTCTCCACGGCCTCGGCCCCGGTGTTCATCGGCAGCACCATGTCCTTGCCGCACAGCTCGGTGACGGCGGTGCAGAAATCGGCGAACCGGTCGTGGTGGAAGGCCCGCGAGGTCAGCGTGACCCGCTCCAGCTGCGCCCGCGCCGCGTCGATCAGACGGCGGTTGCAGTGGCCGAAGTTGAGCGCCGAGTAGCCCGCGAGCATGTCGAGGTAGCGGCGGCCCTCGACATCGGTCATCCACGCGCCCTCCGCGGTCGCCACGACGACGGGCAGCGGGTGGTAGTTGTGCGCGCTGTGCGCCTCGGCGGTGGCGATGGCATCAGCAGTGGTCGACACGGGGTCTCCGATCGTCGTCGTCGGCGGGCCGGGTGGGGTGACAGGGTGGTGTCACCGTCACCTTGTATACGGCTATAGGTCGCTCGTATACCGGACGCGGAAACCTTTCCGGTGGCGCGCCCGCTAAGGTTGGCGGTACGCACGGCGACTGGCGCACGGAGAACGAACTCCGGGGGAGTCGTGCGCGCACGACCGCACACAGGGCCGCTCGCCTGGGCCTCGCGGGGACGAGAACCGACATCGACCCCGGAGGAGCCGCCGTGACCGCGCCCCGCCATCCCGCCCTGACCTCGACCGACCCCGAACTGGCGTCCTTCGTCGCCGCCGAGGAACAGCTCCAGGCGCAGACGCTCCGTCTGATCCCCAGCGAGAACTACGTGTCGGCCGCCGTGCTCGAAGCCTCCGGCACCGTCCTCCAGAACAAGTACAGCGAGGGCTACCCGGGCCGCCGCTACTACGAGGGCCAGCAGAACATCGACCGGATCGAGGCCCTGGCCGTCGAGCGGGCGAAGGGCCTGTTCGGCGTCGACCACGCCAACGTCCAGCCGTACTCCGGCTCGCCCGCGAACCTGGCCGTGTACCTGGCCTTCGCGCAGCCCGGCGACACGGTGATGGGCATGGCCCTGCCGATGGGCGGCCACCTGACGCACGGCTGGGGGGTCTCGGCGACGGGCACCTGGTTCCGCGGCGTGCAGTACGGGGTCTCCGCGGACACCGGGCTGATCGACTACGACGCCGTGCGCGACCTCGCGCTGGCCGAGCGCCCGAAGATCATCTTCTGTGGCGGCACCGCGCTGCCCCGCACGATCGACTTCGAGGCCTTCGCCTCCATCGCCAAGGAGGCGGGCTCGGTCCTGGTCGCCGACATCGCCCACATCGCGGGCCTGATCGCGGGCGGGGCCCACCCCTCCCCGGCCGGCCACGTCGACGTCATCTCCACGACCACGCACAAGACCCTGCGCGGCCCGCGCGGCGCGATGCTGATGTGCCGGGAGGAGCACGCCAAGGCCATCGACAAGGCGGTCTTCCCCGGCCTCCAGGGCGGCCCGCACAACCAGACGACGGCCGGCATCGCGGTCGCCCTGCACGAGGCGGCGCAGCCCTCGTTCACGGCGTACGCGCACGCGGTGGTGGCCAACGCGAAGGCGCTGGCCGAGGCCCTGCTGGAGCGCGGCTTCGACCTGGTGTCGGGCGGTACCGACAACCACCTGATCCTGATCGACCTGACCCGCAAGGACGTCCCGGGCAAGACCGCGGCGAAGGCCCTGGACCGGGCGGGCATCGTCGTGAACTACAACACGGTCCCCTTCGACCCGCGCAAGCCCTTCGACCCGTCGGGGATCCGCATCGGCACGCCGTCGCTGACCTCGCGCGGTCTGACCGCCGAGCACATGCCGCAGGTCGCGGACTGGATCGCGCGGGCCGTGGCCGCCGCCGCGGGCGGCGACGAGCAGGCCCTGGCCGCGATCCGGGCCGAGGTCGCCGACCTCATGGCCGCCCACCCGGCCCCCGGCCTCCCGCTGTCCTGACCCGCACATCCAGCCCCGCCGGCGTTTGAGGCGCGGGGGTCCGGGGGCGGAGCCCCCGGGAAGCCGGCCCGCAGGGAAGCGCCGGCGGGGCCGGGGCGGGCGTGCCCTGGCCTGCGGCCGAAAGCGGTCGCTCGGCCGGGGTGGGATCCGGCCGCCCCGCTACTGTCCGGTACGCGGACGGGGGCCGGTCCGGGCAGGGCCGCGGGGCTGTGACCCGTGTCGCACCCCCCGCGGGGACGGGCGGCTTCCGGCCGGTAAACGGCCCGAGCCGGCCCGCACACCTGAGAGAATGAAGCCATGGCTTCTGATCGTCCTCGCGCGCTCTCCGGCATCCAGCCCACCTCCGGTTCGTTCCACCTCGGGAACTACCTCGGAGCGATCCGCCAGTACGTCGCCCTCCAGGAGACGCACGACGCGTTCTACATGGTCGTCGACCTGCACGCGATCACCATGCCGCAGGACCCGAAGGACCTCCGCGCGAACACCCGGCTCTCCGCCGCGCAGCTGCTCGCCGCCGGCCTCGACCCCGAGCGCTGCACCCTCTTCATCCAGAGCCACGTCCCCGAGCACGCGCAGCTCGCCTGGGTCATGAACTGCATCACCGGCTTCGGCGAGGCCGGCCGGATGACCCAGTTCAAGGACAAGTCCGCCAAGGGCGGTGCCAACGCCGCCAGCGTCGGCCTGTTCACGTACCCGATCCTCCAGGTCGCCGACATCCTGCTGTACCAGGCGAACGCCGTCCCCGTCGGCGAGGACCAGCGCCAGCACATCGAGCTGACCCGCGACCTGGCCGAGCGCTTCAACCAGCGCTTCGGGCAGACGTTCACCCTCCCCGCGGCGCACATCGTCAAGGAGGTCGCGAAGATCTACGACCTCCAGGACCCGACGATCAAGATGTCGAAGTCCGCGTCCTCCCCCAAGGGCCTGATCAACCTCCTCGACGAGCCCAAGGCCACCGAGAAGAAGATCAAGAGCGCGGTCACCGACACCGAGACCGAGATCCGCTTCGACACCGAGAAGAAGCCCGGTGTCAGCAACCTGCTCACGATCTACTCCACCCTCACGGGGGAGACCGTCCCGGCCCTGGAGGCCAGGTACGAGGGCAAGGGCTACGGTGCGCTGAAGACCGACCTCGCCGCCGTGATGGTCGACTTCGTCACACCGTTCAAGCAGCGCACCCAGGAATTCCTGGAAGACCCCGAGACGTTGGACGCCATCCTGGCCAAGGGTGCGGAGAAGGCCCGCGCGGTCGCCGCCGAGACCCTGGCACAGGCGTACGACCGCCTCGGATTCCTGCCCGCGAAGCACTGATCCGGCCCCGCCGGAGCTCTGGCGGAAGAAGGCCCCTGGCATTCCGGGGGCCGTCGGCCGCACACTGGGTCGGCACGGCACGCACACATCCGGCACACAGACGACCAAGGAGAGATACGTGGGGACCGTAACGCTCGGCGTTTCGATCGCGGTCCCGGAGCCGCACGGCACCCAGCTCCAGCAGCTGCGCGCCGGCTTCGGGGACGCCGCCGCGCACGGCATCCCCACGCACGTCACCCTCGTCCCGCCCACCGAGGTGGACACGGACCGGCTGCCGGACATCAAGGCCCACCTCGCCGAGGTCGCGGCCGCCTTCGGGCCCTTCGCGATGCGACTGGAGGGCACCGGCACGTTCCGCCCGCTCTCCCCGGTCGTCTTCGTGAAGGTCGCCGAGGGCGGCGCGGGCTGCACCCGGCTCCAGGGCCTGGTCCGCGACCCCGCCGGGCCGCTCGACCGGGAGCTCGCGTTCCCGTACCACCCGCACGTCACCGTCGCCCACGGGATCTCCGAGGAGGCGATGGACCTGGCCTTCGCCGAGCTCGCCGACTACGCGGCCGGGTGGATGTGCACCGGCTTCGCGCTCTACGAGCAGGGCTCGGACGAGGTGTGGCGCAAACTGCGCGAGTACCCCTTCGGCAGCGGCGTCGCCTCGGGCACCGTCCCGGCGCAGCCCGGCGCACCGGCCTCCGAGGCCGCGGACTCCTCGGTGCAGCAGCCCTGACGCGGCTGCTGCCGCAGCGGCCGCAGGACCCGGCGGGCCCGGAATCCGATCGAGCGCAGGACCAGCTGGTGGAACGGGCGAAGACCGTGGCGGAAAGTCACAATCGACGACCGTAGTCCCCGAAAGCCGCAATCCCGGCTATTTCCACGGGCTCCTTTACGGTGAGCCCATGGACTGGCTGAAGAACCTCCCGGTGGTCGGGCCGGCGGCCACCCGCATGATGCGGACCCACGCCTGGCGCTCGTACGAACGCCTGGACCGCACCCACTGGACCCGGCTCGCCGCCGCGATCACCTTCATCAGCTTCGTCGCGCTCTTCCCGCTGCTCACCGTGGCCGCCGCCGTCGGTGCCGCCCTGCTCAGCCAGGAGCAGCTGGACCGGCTCCAGAAGACCCTCGCCGAACAGGTCCCCGGCATCTCCGACCAGCTGGACATCGCCGGCCTCGTCGACAACGCCGCCACCGTCGGGCTCGTCGCCGGCGCCGTGCTGCTCCTCACCGGCATCGGGTGGATCGGCAGCATGCGGGAGTGCCTGCGCGCCGTGTGGGACAAGGACGACGAGGACGAGGAGAACGTCTTCGTCCGCAAGGGCAAGGACACCCTCGTCCTGCTCGGCCTCGGCGCCGTCGGCCTGGCCTCGGCCGTCGCCTCGATCGTCGGCGCCAGCGCGGTCGGCCGGTTCGGCGCCCTGCTGGGCATCCCCCAGCAGGGCGCGGGCGGTGTGGTGCTGCGCGCCGCGGCCTTCCTGGTCGGCGTCGTGGCCGCCGTCCTGGTGCTGCTGTACCTGCTGACCCTGCTGCCCGGGGTGGAGCCGCCGCGCCGCAGCCTGATCCAGGCGGCACTCCTCGGCGCGGTCGGCTTCGAACTGCTGAAACTGCTGCTCAGCGGCTATATGCGGGAGGTCGCCACGAAGAGCATGTACGGGGCTTTCGGCGTGCCGATCGCCCTGCTGCTCTGGATCAACTTCTCGGCGAAGCTGCTGCTGTTCTGCGCGGCATGGACGGCGACCCGCCCCCGCCCCGAGGGCGAGGACGAAGCCGAGGCCGGAAACTGACCCGGTCGGCCCGGCTCAGGTCGCATCGGTTTCGGCCCGCTCCTCCCGGCGGCTGCGCGCCCCCAGCGGCCAGCGGCGGTTGACGGCGTACGCCCCGGCCGCGGCGACGGCCAGCGCCCCGGCCGCGACCCCGAGCGCGGTGCCCAGCCCGCCGCCGGAGTTGTCGCCGGCCCCCGCAGGCGCCCGCTCGTGCGACTGGGCGGGGGAGCCGTGCGGGGAGGTGTCGGCGCTCTTGGGCGGCACCAGCACACCGACCGGCTTGACCTTCCCGGCCGCCCCGAAGCCCCAGTCGAGCAGTGCGGCGGTCTCCTCGTAGACGGAGTTGGCCCCGCCCGCCGTGTTCATCACCGTGACCAGCAGCTTCTTGTCGCCGCGCTGGGCCAGGCCGGTGAAGGTGGACCCGGCCATGGTGGTGCTGCCGTTCTTCACGCCGGCGATGCCCTTGTACGGGGTGAGGCCCCCGGCGCCGGTCATCAGCCGGTTGGTGTTCTGGATCTCGAAGAATTCGCGCGGCTTGCCGCCCTCCCGGCTGCCGGGGAACTTGGCGCTGGCCGTGCCGCAGTACTCGCGGAAGTCCCGCTTCTGGAGGCCGGAGCGGGCGATCAGGGTGAGGTCGTACGCGCTCGACACCTGGCCGGGGGCGTCGTACCCGTCGGGGGAGACGACGTGGGTGTCGAGGGCCTGGAGCTCCTCGGCGTGCGCCTGCATGTCCCGCACGGTCTTCTCGATGCCGCCGTTCATGGCGGAGAGCACGTGCACGGCGTCGTTGCCCGACCGCAGGAACACCCCGAGCCACAGGTCGTGCACGGAGTACTCCAGTTCCTCCTTGACCCCCACCAGGCTGGAGCCCGATCCGACACCGGACAGCTCCCGCTCGGTGACCTTGTGGAGCTGGTCCTTGGGCAGCCTGGGCAGCAACGTGTCGGCGAAGAGCATCTTCATCGTCGAGGCCGGGGGCAGCCGCCAGTGCGCGTTGTTCGCCGCCAGCACCTCCCCCGTCTCGGCGTCGGCCACGATCCACGACCGCCCGGTGAGGTTCCCCGGCAGCGCGGGCGCCCCGGCCAGCGGATTGACCTGCACGCCCGGCTTGCCGAGCAGGGCCCCGCCGACGGTCGACATCGACGCGGGCGGCGCGGGCGCGCCCGGGGGCTGTTGCGGCTGCCGCTTTCCGCCGGCCGGGGGAGCGGGCGATGCGTGCGCGGGCACCGTGAGGAGGGCGGGGGCCAGCAGCGCGGCGGAAAGGACCGCAAGCGCGGTCTTCTTTGCGGACACGCAGGTGAACGTACATGCATATCGGCACACCATCGCCGGGGACCGGCCAAGTCGGCCCAACGACCGCCGGGACAGCCCACCCCGGCGCGTCCGTCCTGGGGACCGAACCGATACTGGGGGCATGAAACTCAGCCGCACCGCCTCCTGGTTCCTGCTCGCCTTCGGCGTGTGGAGCTGGTTCATCTGGGTGTCTTTCGTCCGGAACCTGTGGAAGGACAGCAGCGGTCTGGCATTCGACGCAGCGGGCGAGCCGACCGGGTATTTCTGGGTCCACCTTCTCCTGGCAGTGACGTCCTTTCTCCTGGGGACGGCCGTTGGTGTGATCGGGCTGCGCGGGGTGCTCGCCCTGCGCCGTGCGGCACGCCGGGGGCCGGAGCAGTGAGCGCCGTCCTCTTCGCCGTCGTCGCCCTGCTCGTCCTGGCCCTGCTGGGGCTGGTCCACCGCTGGCTGTGGGTCCGCCTGGTCCGCGACACCACCCGCCCCGGGGGCCCCGCCCGCCGGGCGGGCACCGTCCTCGCCGTCGCGCTGCCGCTGCTGTCGCTGGCCGCCCTGACCGCGGGCCGCGCCGGCGCCCCCTTCGCGTTCGAACAGGCCGTGGCCTGGCCGGGCTACCTGTGGCTGGCCGTCCTGCTGTACCTGAGCATGGCCATGCTGGTCGCCGAGCCGGTACGGGCGCTCCTGCTGCGCCGCCGCCCGGCGCGCGGCCCGCAGCCGCGGCCCGAGCCCGAACGGGCGCGCGAGCCGCAGCCGCAGGCCTCCGCCCCGGTGGGGGCCGCGGCGCAGGCCGCCCCCGGGCCGGCCCCGGAGCCAAAGGGGCAGCGCGGGCGGGAGCCCGAGCCGGCGAAGCCGGCGGAGCAGCAGGCCTCGGGGGAGCAGCAGGCCTCGCAGGAGCCGGAGGCCGCCGGGATCGGCCGGCGGCTGTTCGTCGCCCGCGCCGTGGCCGGCGTCGCGGTCGCGGCCGCCGCCGGGACCGTCGGGTACGGGACGTACGGGGTCATGCGCGGGCCGCGCGTGAAGCGGGTGCAGGTCCCCCTCGCCAAACTGCCCCGCGCGGCCCACGGCTTCCGGATCGCCGTCGTCAGCGACGTCCACCTGGGCCCCGTCCTGGGCCGTGCGCACGCCGCCCGGATCGTCGAGACCGTCAACCGCACCCAGCCCGACCTCATCGCCATCGTCGGCGACCTCGTCGACGGCGACGTGGCCGACCTCGGCCCGGCCGCCGAACCGCTGGCCGGGCTCCGGGCGCGGCACGGCGCGTACTTCGTCACCGGGAACCACGAGTACTTCTCCGGGGCGCAGCAGTGGATCGACCACGTCCGCGAACTGGGCCTGACCCCGCTGGAGAACGCCCGCCGCGCCCTGCCGCACTTCGACCTCGCCGGGGTCAACGACGTCCAGGGCGAGCGGGAGGGCAGTGGCCCGGACTTCCGGGCGGCCCTCGGCGACCGCGACCGGTCCCGCGCCGCGGTGCTCCTCGCCCACCAGCCGGTGGTCATCCACGACGCGGTCCGCCACGGCGTCGACCTCCAGTTGTCCGGCCACACGCACGGCGGCCAGATGTGGCCCGGCGAGTACCTCGCCGACCTGGCCAATCCGACCGTCGCCGGCCTCGAACGCTACGGGGACACCCAGCTCTACGTCTCCCGCGGCGCCGGCGCCTGGGGCCCGCCGGTCCGGGTCGGGGCGCCGTCGGACATCACCGTCGTCGAACTCGCCTCGTACCAGGCCTGAACCGGACGGCGCCGGCGGGCGGCTCAGCCCGCCAGGCGCCGTTCGAGGCCGTCGAGGACGAGGTCCAGCCCGTAGTCGAACTCGGCCCCGTAGTCGTACCCGGGCTGCATGACGTGCTCCCGGGCGAACTCGGCCAGGTGCGGGTACTCGTCGGCCGGGAACTGCGCGAGGAAGTCCAGGGCGGCCTCGCCGACGTCCTGCGGCTGGAACGGCAGGGCCGCCTCCGTCAGGGCGAACCCGTAGACGTAGCTGTCCAGCAGCGAGAAGGCGTGCGCCGCGAGCGGGAACGGGAAGCCGCCGCGCCGCAGGGTGGCGATCACCGCGTCATGGTGCCGGAGCGTGGCCGGGCCGGGGTGGGCGCGCGAGTCCATCACCGCGGTCGCCCACGGGTGGCGGCGCAGCACGGTGCGGGCCGAGTGGGCGCGGTGGCGCAGCGCGGTCCGCCAGTCGGTGTCGGCCGGGGGCAGGTCGATCTCGGCGAAGACGGCGTCGACGATGCCGTCGACGATCGCCTCCTTGTTGGGCACGTGGTGGTACAGGGACATCGGCTTGACGCCGAGCTCCTGCGCCACGGACCTGATCGTCAGCGCGGTGATGCCGCCCGCGTCCGCGACGCGCACCGCCGCGGCGAGCACCCGTTCGCGGCTGAGCGGAGCCTGCCTGTCCATGTCGATTCCGTCGCACACCTCGTGGTTCTGCTGCCGTCCAGAGGGTACCGTACTAAGTAAGTCGTACTTAGTACGGAAGAGAGGGCGGGCGGGATGGACCTGATGAAGGCGGTCGTCCAGGAGGGCTACGGGCCCCCCGAGGTCCTGCGGCTGGCGGAGGTCCCCCGGCCGTCCGCGGGGAAGGGCGAGGTGCTGATCCGGGTCGCCGCGGCCGGCGTCGACCGGGGCACCTGGCACCTGATGGCGGGGCAGCCCTACGTGGTGCGGCTGGTCCTCGGGCTGCGCCGGCCGCGGAAGCCGTGGGTCGGGCAGGACGTGGCGGGCACGGTCGCGGCGGTGGGGCCCGGCGTGACCGGCTTCGCGCCGGGGGACGAGGTGTACGGGGTCGCGCCCGGCTCCTTCGCCGAGTACGCGGTCGCCCGCGCCGACCGGATCGTGCGCAAGCCGGCCCGGCTCGGCTTCGAGCAGGCCGGGGTGGTGGCGGTCTCCGGGCTCACCGCGCTCCAGGGCCTGCGGGACGTGGGCCGCGTGCGTCCGGGACAGCACGTCCTGGTCGTCGGCGCGTCGGGCGGCGTGGGGACCTTCGCCGTGCAGGTGGCCAAGGCCCTGGGGGCCGAGGTGACGGGGGTGTGCAGCACGGCCAAGGCGGAGCTGGTCCGCTCGATCGGCGCGGACCACGTGATCGACTACACCCGCACCGACTTCGCGGCCGGCGGCCGCCGCTACGACGTGATCCTGGACATCGGCGGCAGCAGCAGCCTGTCCCGGCTGCGCCGGGCCCTCGCGCCGCGCGGCACCCTCGTCATCGCGGGCGGCGAGGACGCGGGGGACTGGATCGGGCTGGGGCGGCAGTTCCGTGCGGTCGTCCTGTCGCCCTTCGTGCGGCAGCGGCTGACGATGTTCGTCGCGAAGACCCGGCGGGCCGACCTCGAAGCGCTGAACGGGTTCGTGGAGGCCGGCCTGCTGACCCCGGTCGTGGGCGCCGCGTACGGGCTGGCCGACGTACCGGAGGCGGTACGCGGGCTGGCGGCGGGTCAGGCCCGGGGCAAGACCGCCATCACGGTCCGCGCGGCGGAGCCGGAGCGCCCCTAGGGCTTCGGCTAGGGCTTCGGCTCGGGCTCCGGGTCGGGGTCCGAGGCGCGCTTCTTCTTCGACACGGCCGTCTGCGCCATGCCCGGCAGGAAGTCCGCGAACAGCTCGTGCAGTTCGCGCACCAGCGGGCGCAGGACCCGGAAGCGGGCGAGGACGATGCCGCGCGTCGTGAGCTGTGCGCCGCGCTCGGCCAGGCGCCGGGTCTTGGCGCTGTCGGGGGACCGGTCGAAGACCCAGTACAGGACGAGCCCCATGTGCGAGAGCCACATCAGCTCGGGCAGGACGTCGGCCAGTTCGTCCGGCACCTTGGTCTTCGCGCCGGCGAGGACCTCGCGGTGCATGTCGATCACGGCCCTGCGGGCGGGCTCGGACTCGGGGGAGAACGGGCTGAGCGGGCTCTCGGGGTCCGCGGCGTTCTTGAAGAACTGCGAGGCGAACTCGTGGTAGGGCGCCGCGATGTCGAGCCAGCTCAGCAGCACGCCCGCGAGCCGCTTCTGCAGGTCGGTCTCGTTGTCCAGGATGGGCCGGACCGCCGCTTGGTGGGCGGCGCCGATCCGGTCGTAGAACCCCTGGACCAGGTGTTCCTTCGACTCGAAGTAGTAGTAGGCGTTGCCGACCGAGACTCCGGCCTCCTTGGCGATGGCCCGCATGGTCGTCTTGTCGAAGCCGCGCTCCTGGAAGAGGCGGAGCGCGGTTTCGAGGATGAGCGTGCGGGTCTGCTCGCTCTTGGGAGCCTTCTGATCAGTCACGGTGTCCGAGCCTATCGGGGTGCGGGGCAGTGCTCGCCACAGGCGGGTGCCTCCGCCTCCGGCCCGGGCTCCGCGCCGGGTTCGGTCCGTACCGCCTGCCGCCAGGCGGAGGCGGTGTACATGGCGGCCCGGGCGAAGGGCCGGCCCGCCGGGGTGGCGAGCCAGTTCGCCTTCGGCCGGTGCTCGGCGAGCGCCCACAGGCAGACGATGAAGGCGTCGGTGCCGGTCCACACCTGGCCCGAGTCCCCGATCACGGTGATCTCGCGCAGGGTCGAGGCGTGGTCGAGCTCGGGGAACCGCCGCTGTGCCTCCCGGGACCCGGCCGGCACGAGCCGGAGCGGGACCAGGCAGTGCTGCCGGAGCAGCCAGTGCCGGATGTGGACGCACAGCGGGCAGTCCGCGTCGTACAGGACGGTCAGGTGCCGGGTGGCGGCGGCGCGCGCGGCCGGTGCCATCGGTCAGGCCCCGGCGGTCGGCCAGGCGCCGGCGGCCGGCGCGGTCCAGCCCTGCGGGGCGACCGGCGGCGTCTGCCGGCGCTCCATGATCCCGCGGCGGCGCATCTTGTTCAGCACCCATACGTTGCCGAGGTGCAGGAAGCCGAGCACCAGCAGGACGACGCCGAGCTTGACCGAGAGCACCTCGAAGAGGGTGCGGGCGGTGTCGATGGTGTCGGCCGACCGCAGGTAGAGGGTCACGAAGCCGATGTTCACGAGGTAGAAGCCGACCACCAGGAGGTGGTTCACGGCGTCCGCGAGCTTCTCGTCCCCGTGCAGGACGTCGGCGATGAAGACCCGGCCGTTGCGGCTGAGCGTCCGGGCGACCCAGACGGTCAGACCGATGCTGACGAGCAGGTAGATGACGTACGCGACGACGGTGAGGTCCATGCCTCGCCCCCCTTGAACATGTTCAACTCGTTGGCAGGACTGACTGTAGACCTCTTTTTGAACAGGTTCAAGCTCGCTGTGCCCCGCCCTGCGGGGCCGCGCTACTCCGGCGCCTCGATCCACATCAGGCACCTGCCGTGGATGTTCCGCTTGATGCAGAGCCGCCCGCGCGCCGCCCTGGGGCCCGGGTCCTCCGGCGCCTCGCGGTCCACGAACTCCGTGACGATCCGCCGGTCCTCCACGCGGGAGACCCCGACCTGCCGGCTGAAGTCGATGCCCAGCTCGGTCTCCTGCTCCAGGCTCGCGAGGGCGTACCTGCCCCGAGCGCCCGGGTACTCCCGGAAAGCCGCCGCGACCGCCTCGAAGAAGGCGAGGTCCTCGTCGCCGCGCACCCTGTCGTCCGTCGTCATGGCTGGCTCCTCTTCAGGCGGGCGGATCCGGCCGTCCCCGTGGGCCGCAGCCGCGCACGGCCGGAAGGGCCGTGGTCGGGCGGGGAGCCGGGAAGGGGCGCCGGCGCGGGCGTGTCCACCGTCGCCGGCCGCTCCCCTCCGTCAAGCCTGGCACGCCCCCGGTGCGGCTGCCATCCGGCCGTCCGGCCGCCGCCTCACGGGCGGCCCAGGAACTCCAGCAGCAGGGCGGTGATCTCCTGCGGGCGCTCCAGCGACGGCAGGTGGCCGGCCCAGGGCAGCTCCATGTGGCGGGCGCCCGGCACCAGCTGCGGGACGGACGCGGCGATCCCGCGGAAGTCGGGGTGGTCGTAGAGCCGGGTCACCCGCCCGGGGTGCCGGGCCGCGATCTGCAGGGCGACCCGGCGGCCGTACGAGGACCCCACCAGCGCCGCCCGCTCGATGCCGAGGTGGTCCAGCAGGGCCAGTACGTCGTCCTCGTCGCGGGAAATCCCCCCGGACGGCCGCTGTCGGTGCCTGCCCGTACGCTGCCGGGCGGGCAGGGCCGACGCCCGGAAACGGAGGTGAGCGGCTGGCGGCGGATCACATGCTCATCGACCGGGCGTAGTTGACCTGCCCCATCACCCACTGGAAGGTGCTCGCGTCGATCGCCGGGATCATCGTGGCGTGGTGGCGGCCGCCGCTGGTGACCGTGACCTGGATGTAGCCGGTCGTGGTCTTCTCCTTCATGAGGAGGAACAGCAGGCCGAGCAGGCAGAAGATGAAGAAGATGATCGCGAGCACGATGGCGTGCGACGGGATCTTCGTCTCGGTCCGGGAGAAGTCCGTGGCGTTCCACATGGCGCCCTTGAGCGGCATCGTCCCGGACGGGGTGATGATCTGGTCGCCGACGATGGTGATGTCACCGAGCGTCAGACTGCCGCCGCCGCCCGCGCCCGTGGGCGGCGGGACCGGGGCCGGGGCGAACGCCGGCGGCGCGGCGGGCGGCTGGGAAGGGGCCGGTATGCCCGCGCCGCCGACGGTCGGCTGGTAGCCCGGGGCCGCCGGGTAGGGCTGCGGGTAGCCGTAACTCGGGCTGCCCGGGGCCCCGTTGTCGCTCGCGTACGGATTCGGCTGCTGATCGCTCATGTGGCTGATCCTTACACAGAACCCGCCTGCCCAGACCGCCCCCGGGGCACTACTCGGCCCCGGCCTCCGGCCTGCCGCGACCCGCGGCCGTGAGGATCTCGGCGACGTCCAGGGTGACCTTGGCGCCGATCGACTCGGGCAGGGTGACGAGCTCGCCAGGGGCGTGGATGCGGTGGGTGGCGTATTCGTCCTGCGCCGGGTCGGTGAGGACGTGCAGGCGGTTGTGCCTGCGGTCGACGATCACGTAGACGGGCACCTTGGCGTTGGCGTACGCGGTGACCTTGGTGCGCAGGTCGGTCTTGTAGTTGGAGGAGGTGACCTCCAGGACCAGGCGGAACACGACCGGGTCGTAGCAGTTGTTCTCGATGTGGTGGTCCTCGAAGTCCGCGTCGACGACCGAGAGGTCCGGGATGGCATAGTCCTCGCGTCCCTCGGGGAGCCAGAGGCCGATGCCTTGGAGTACTTCCGTGGCCCCGCCGTCGAGACCGGCCGTGATGAACGGGCTCATGAGCTTGGTCAGGGCCCGGGCATGGGCGCCGTCGGCTGGTGGGGACACGATGATCTGCCCTCCGATGATCTCGACGCGGTAGCCCGGAAGCCGTTCCATGAGCCGGTTGGCCTCGGCGATCAGAGACCGGTCGCTGTAGGGCTGCTCAGTGTGTGCTGCGGACATCACGTGCCTCCCGTGGGCTGCTGTCGAGGGCATCATCGTAGGACGCGGACGGGCCCGGCGGCCGAAGGCCGCGCGCTCACTCGAACGGGTCCGCGTGCGGGTGCGGAAACGCGAGGGCCCCGCGCCCGGCGGGTGCCGGGTGCGGGGCCGTGCGGGGTCCGCGGGGACAGGAAGGTCAGAAGCGGCGGGTGATCAGGGCGCGCTTGACTTCCTGGATCGCCTTCGTGACCTCGATGCCGCGCGGGCAGGCGTCCGTGCAGTTGAACGTGGTGCGGCAGCGCCACACGCCGTCCTTGTCGTTCAGGATCTCCAGGCGCTGCTCGCCGGCCTCGTCACGCGAGTCGAAGATGAAGCGGTGCGCGTTGACGATCGCCGCCGGGCCGAAGTACTGGCCGTCGTTCCAGAACACCGGGCACGAGGACGTGCACGCGGCGCACAGGATGCACTTCGTGGTGTCGTCGAAGCGCTCGCGGTCCTCGGCGGACTGCAGGCGCTCGCGGGTCGGCTCGTTGCCCTTGGTGACCAGGAACGGCATGACGTCCCGGTACGCCTGGAAGAAGGGCTCCATGTCGACCACGAGGTCCTTCATCACGGCCAGGCCCTTGATGGGCTCGACGGTGATGGGCTTCTCCGGGTTGATGTCCTTGATCAGCGTCTTGCAGGCGAGGCGGTTCTTGCCGTTGATCCGCATCGCGTCGGAGCCGCAGATGCCGTGCGCGCAGGAGCGGCGGAAGGTCAGCGTGCCGTCCAGGTTCCACTTGATCTTGTGGAGACCGTCGAGCACGCGCTCCTTCGGGTCGATCTCGATCTGGAAGTCCTGCCACTCGGCCTGGTCGGAGACCTCGGGGTTGAAGCGGCGGATCCGGAAGGTGACCGTGATGTACGGGGAGGCGGCGGGCTCCGCCTCCTTCTTCACGAGGGTCGGGGTGGCCATCAGTACTTACGCTCCATCGGCTGGTAGCGGGTGGTGACGACGGGCTTGTAGTCGAGCCGGACGGAGTCCTTGCCGTCGGCCGCCACCTCGCGGTACGCCATGGTGTGGCGCATGAAGTTGACGTCGTCGCGGTTCGGGTAGTCCTCGCGGTAGTGGCCACCGCGGGACTCCTTGCGGGCCAGGGCGGAGACGGCCATGACCTCGGCCAGGTCGAGCAGGTTGCCCAGCTCGATGGCCTCCAGCAGGTCCGTGTTGAACCGCTTGCCCTTGTCCTGGATCGCGACGTTCTTGTAGCGCTCGCGCAGCTCCGCGATCTTCTCGACCGCGGTCTTGATGGTCTGCTCCGTGCGGAACACCGACACGTTCGCGTCCATCGTCTCCTGGAGCTCGTTGCGCAGGTCCGCGACCCGCTCCGTGCCGGTGGAGTTGCGCAGCTGCTCGACCAGGTCGACCACGAGCTGGGCCGGGTTCTCCGGCAGCTCGACGAAGTCGGCCTTGGCGGAGTATTCGGCGGCGGCGATGCCCGCGCGGCGGCCGAAGACGTTGATGTCCAGCAGCGAGTTGGTGCCCAGGCGGTTGGCGCCGTGCACCGACACGCACGCGACCTCGCCGGCCGCGTACAGGCCGGGGACGACGGTGGTGTTGTCCGCCAGGACCTCGCCCTCGACGTTGGTCGGGATGCCGCCCATGGCGTAGTGCGCGGTCGGCTGGATCGGGATCGGGTCCGTGTAGGGCTCGATGCCGAGGTAGGTGCGCGCGAACTCGGTGATGTCCGGGAGCTTGGCGTCCAGCTGCTCCGGCGGCAGGTGGGTGAGGTCCAGGTACACGTGGTCGCCCTCGGGACCGCAGCCGCGGCCCTCGCGGATCTCCGTGTAGATGGAGCGGGAGACGACGTCACGGGACGCGAGGTCCTTCATGACCGGCGCGTACTTCTCCATGAAGCGCTCGCCGTCCTTGTTGCGGAGGATGCCGCCCTCACCGCGGGCGCCCTCCGTCAGCAGGATGCCCATGCGCCAGATGCCCGTCGGGTGGAACTGGAAGAACTCCATGTCCTCCAGCGGCAGGCCGCGCCGGTAGCAGGCCGCCTGGCCGTCACCGGTGAGGGTGTGCGCGTTGGAGGTCACCTTGAAGAACTTGCCGTTGCCGCCCGAGGCGTAGACGACGGCCTTCGCCTGGAAGATGTGGATCTCGCCGGTGGCCAGCTCGTACGCGACCACACCGGCGGACTTCCTGACGCCGTCGACCTCGGTGATCAGCTGGTCCAGGACGTAGAACTCGTTGAAGAACTCCACGCCCTCCTTGACGCAGTTCTGGTACAGCGTCTGGAGGATCATGTGGCCGGTGCGGTCCGCGGCGTAGCAGGACCGGCGGACCGGGGCCTCGCCGTGGTTGCGGGAGTGGCCGCCGAAGCGGCGCTGGTCGATGGTGCCGTCCGGGGTGCGGTTGAACGGCAGGCCCATCTTCTCCAGGTCGAGGACGGCGTCGATGGCCTCCTTCGCCAGGATCTCGGCGGCGTCCTGGTCGACCAGGTAGTCACCGCCCTTGACCGTGTCGAAGGTGTGCCACTCCCAGTTGTCCTCCTCCACGTTGGCCAGCGCGGCGGCCATGCCGCCCTGCGCGGCGCCCGTGTGGGAGCGGGTGGGGTACAGCTTGGTCAGCACGGCGGTGCGGCTGCGCTTCGTCGCCTCGATGGCGGCGCGCATGCCCGCGCCGCCGGCGCCGACGATGACGGTGTCGTACTTGTGGATCTTCATGAGATGTGTCGCCTCAGCCCCGTTGCCTAGCGGATGTTCGGGTCGAAGGTGAAGATCACCAGCGTGCCCAGAAGGATGGTGAACACCGTGGCGGTGTAGAGCAGGCCCTTCAGCCACAGGCGCGTGTTCGCGCGCTCCGCGTAGTCGTTGATGACGGTACGCAGGCCGTTGGCGCCGTGCAGCATCGCCAGCCACAGCATCAGCAGGTCCCAGACCTGCCAGAACGGGGACGCCCAGCGGCCGGCCACGAAGGCGAAGCCGATCTTGGACACGCCGCCGTCCAGCACCAGCTGGATGAGGAGGTGGCCGATGACCAGGACCACGAGGACGATGCCCGACAGGCGCATGAACAGCCATGCGGCCATCTCGAAGTTGCCGCGGGTCGAGCGCGGGGTCTTGGCGGTGCGCTTGCGCGGGGCCTCGATGTACGGCGCCGGGTTGTCGACGTCGTAGAGGCTCACGCCCTCCACGTCGCCGATGGCCTGAGCGGAAGAAGTGTCAGAGGACATGCGCGTCACTTCCCGAACAGTTCGAGGTAGGCGTGGCCGAGGACGGGGTACAGGGCCCCGACCATCAGCACCAGCCAGATCGCCATGACCCACCAGAGCATCTGCTTCTGGTAGCGGGGGCCCTTGGACCAGAAGTCCACTGCGATGACACGGAGACCGTTCAGCGCGTGGAACAGGATGGCGGCGACGAGGCCGTACTCCAGCAGCGCGACGATCGGCGTCTTGTAGGTAGCCACGACATCGTCGTACGCCTCGGGGGAGACGCGAACGAGAGCGGTGTCGAGGACGTGTACGAACAGGAAGAAGAAAATGAGGACGCCGGTGACTCGATGAGCCACCCAGGACCACATTCCTTCCCGGCCGCGGTACAACGTTCCAGCCGGCACGGAAAACCCTCCGGAAGCGGGGCGGGGGCCTGCCGGCTTCGTTGTCGGTCGGGCCCGGCCGGGTACGGTCCACCGGCCCCGGACATCGTAGCGACGCTTTGTCGGTTCCTTCGCCCGGGGTCCGCCGGTGTGATCAAACAGGCACGGACGGCCTACCCCACCGGGGCGAATAGCCCCGTTTCGGCCGCACACACACCATCCGGGAAGTTGAGCCGATGTGTCAGGTCCGCGAGCCGCGCCCGGGCCAGCCGGCGCAGTTCGTCCGCCGAGATCGCCCGCTCCTCCTCCGGGTCCAGGACCATCCGGCGGCGGATCGTGCCCAGCAGCTGGGCGGCCCGCTCCTCCGGGGGGTGCCCGTCCAGGCAGACCACGAAGGCGTGCCCGAACGCGCGCTCGTACTCCGCGTGGGCCGCGTCCAGCGCCAGCAGGGCGGCGTACGGGGCCCCGTGGCCCAGCTCCGGCGGGAACTCCGCGGCGAGCGCCTCGGCCAGGTCCGCGTGGCCCAGGTCGTACGAGGCTTCGTCGGCGGCGGCCCGCAACGCGCCCGAGTCCGGGTACGGTCTGTGGGCGGCCACCCGGTGCGCCCAGCGCCGGCTGCCGCAGCACTGCATCAGGACGGCCTCGGCCGCCTCGGCGGACAGGGCGTTGAAACGCGCCAGGCCGCGGTCGCGGACGAGGGCGGAGGATCCCGCAGGCGTCTCCCCCAGACTCCGTCCGGGAGGGGCCCCCGGGGAGGTATCCCCAGGGGCCTGTGCCGGAAGATGGCTGGACAGCGGGGACTCCTCGGGGCGCGGTACGGGCGTGCCGCCACGCTAGCGACGCCGGACAGGGTGCGCAGAGCCTGTTCGGGGGTTTCACCCGGAAGTGAGCCGAAAGGATGACGTGGTGACGTCCACGAGAGGGAGGTGGAAGACGACCGGGGCCGCCACCCCCCACAGGAGAGGCCCCGGTCGCCGTCCGTACGGACTCGTGCGACAAGCCCGTACCCATGACAGCGCCGCGGGTGCGTTTTGTGTCACACCCCGGTTCGCGCACGATTGGTTGCTCCCCGTACAACGCGTGGACGAAGGTAGTTGAAAAGCCGTAACGTGCTGATTTGCGCCACACGTACAGGACAGTCAGTGAACGGGTTGGGGACTTTGCTGGGGGACGACGCGGAGCTGACCGCCGCGGTGCTCGCGGCACAGGACGGCGACGAGAACGCGTTCCGTGCTGTGTACCGCTCCGTGCACCCGCGCCTGCTGGGTTACGTACGCACGCTCGTCGGCGACGGCGACGCGGAGGACGTGACCTCCGAGGCCTGGCTGCAGATCGCCCGCGACCTCGACTCCTTCACCGGCGACGCCGACCGCTTCCGCGGCTGGGCCGCCCGGGTGGCCCGCAACCGGGCCCTGGACCACATCCGCATGCGCGGCCGCCGCCCCGCCATCGGCGGCGACGAGACCGAGCTGACGGGCCGGGCCGCCGACAGCGACACCGCGGGCGAGGCCATGGAGGCCCTCTCCACCGGCCGGACCATGGCCCTGATCGCCCGGCTCCCGCAGGACCAGGCCGAGGCGGTCGTCCTGCGCGTCGTGGTCGGACTCGACGCCAAGAGCGCGGCCGAGACCCTGGGCAAGCGGCCGGGAGCGGTACGCACCGCGGCCCACCGGGGCCTGAAGAAACTGGCGGAGCTGCTCTGCGCCGAGGGCGTCGTCGGACCGGAAGCGGAGCCTGGGGCGGACCGGTCGCCGGCCGTCGGCCATAATGCCGGTGGCCGGATCCGGGAGGGCGGGGGTCAGCGCGACCTCGACGCCGTTCCCGCGCAGCGCGGCCGGGGCGGTGGCCTCGTAGAGCAAACCGGTGTGACGCATTCACGTTGGCGGACGCAGAAGGACATGTGATGGCCGACGAGCGCAACAGGTGGCTGGACCGGGCGGCGGCGGAGCGCGTGCTGCGCGGCGCGGCGGCCGCACCGGACGCCGATCGCCGCGCCGGGGACGCCGACGCCGATCGCCATGCCCAGGACGCCGAAGAACGGCTGCGGGCCGCCCTCGACATGCTGGTGCCGCCGCAGGCCCCCGCCGGGACCGAACTGCCCGGCGAGGGCGCCGCGCTGGCCGCCTTCCGCGCCGCCCGCGGAGGGGCCGCCGAGGCCCGGGCCGCCGCGGGGTACGCCGCCGAGGCCGGGTCCGCTGCCGAGGCCGGGTACGCCGCCGAGGCCGGGCCCCTGGTGGACCTCGGCCCCGTGATGGCCCTGCCCGCGCCCGACCACGCCGGGTCCCGGCGCGGCCGCCCCGTGCGGTTCGCGCTCGCCGCGGCGCTGGCCGGCGTCGCCGTCGGCGGTCTCGCCGCGGCCGCGGGAGCCGGCCTGCTGGACCGCGCCACCCACACCTCCGCCGGACCCGCGCCGGCCGCGACGCTCAGCGCCGCGGAGAGCCCGGCCCCGTCCGGCGGCGCCGGCCCGACGTCCGTACCGCAGCTGCGCCCCGACCCGTTCCGCAGCGCCGGCGGCGGGACCACCGACCCCGGCACCCCGGACGGCTCCGCGGCCGGCGCGGGCCCGGCCGACGGCAGCGGCACCGGAGCGGACTCCCGCTTCCGCCCCGGCACGGACGCCTCGTCCGGCGCGGCCTCCGCGGGCGGCACCGGCGGTGTCGGCAAGGAGACCCTCGGCGGCGCGACCGAGCTGCGCGAACCGGACCGGGAGGTCCGCCGCAAGGCGGTCGACCTGTGCGAGGCCTACCGCTCGGGCAACATGAACGCCGACCGCCGTGACAAGCTCTCCAAGCTGGCCCAGGGGCTCTCGCGGATCCCGCACTACTGCGAGGCCGTGCTCGACGGCCCCAGCGGGTCCACCGCCGGCACCGCGCCCCGCAGCAGTGGCGACGGCCGCGAGGTCCTCAAGGCCCCGACGCCCGGCCGGGCGGCGCCGATGACCCAGCCGACCCCGGTGGTCGGGACCGCCTCCCCGGGCATGCGCGCACCGCGCTGACCGTCGGGCTCCAACCCACCCCGAAGGCCCCGCGACGAAGCTCCGCGCGGGGCCTTCGCGCTGTCCTCGGCGGGTGTCGCGAACCCGCTGTAACACTTTTCGAACCCGTGGCGCAGTACATAACGAGCCGACTGGTCATCGGCGGCGCATGAGCCGGGGTTCCCCCCGTACCCCTGGGCTCTGCGCACCCGGCGCGGGCGGGGTTCGTTCCCCCGGCCCTGCCCGCGCCCCCCTCTTCCTCCCGCCCTCCGGCCCTCGCGCCGTTCGAGCACACGGCGGCGACCCGCACGGCAAAGGCGGCCCGCACGGCGAAGAGCAAAGGAAAACGGCCCGAGTCCGGCCCCCCCCGGGTCCGGACTCGGGCCGTTCAGGCCCGGCGGCTCACCAGTAGACGACGACCTTGTCGCCGACCTTCACCTGGTCGAACAGCGCAGCGATCTTGCCCTTGTCGCGGACGTTCACACACCCGTGCGAGGCGCCGTTGTAGCCGCGCGCCGCGAAGTCCGCCGAGTAGTGCACCGCCTGGCCGCCGCTGAAGAACATCGCGTACGGCATCGGCGTGTGGTAGATCGTCGACGTCCAGTCCTTGGCCTTCCAGCCGACGCTGAACTCGCCCTCGCGGGTCGGGGTGTTCTCGGAGCCGAAGCGCACGTCCATGGTGGAGACGACCTTGCCGTCGATCATCCAGGCCAGGGTGCGGCTCTCCTTGCTGATGCACATGACGCGGCCCTGCATGCAGCGCGGGTCGGGCGCGTCGGCCTCGTTGACCTCCGGCGGGCGCAGCTCGTCGGCCGTCGGCTTCTTGCTGGCGCCCTGCAGCTTCTTCCAGGTCGCGGCGTCGACCGAGCCGGTGGCGGGCAGGCCGTACTTCGACTGGAAGGCCTTGACCGCGGTGGTCGTCTTCGTCCCGTAGAAGCCGGTCGGCTTCACCGACATGAACTTGAGCTGCTTCAGGCGGGCCTGGAGCTCGCGCACCTGGTCGCTGTCGTCGCCGTTCGCCATGATCGGCTTGACCGTCGGGGAGGCCGAGGCCGAGGCCGACGGGGAGGCGGACTGCGACGGCGACGCGGAGGGCGAGGCCTGCTTGCCGTCGGACGAGGGCGAGGCCTCGGGGGAGGTGGCCGCCGCGGAGGCCGAGGCGACCGGGGACGCGGAGCCGGCGGGCTCCGACTTGGGCCCGCACGCGGTCGCGGCGAGCGCGACGGCGGCGGCTGCCCCGAGTGTGCGGACTATGGCTCTCTGGCGGTGCATCTGCTGTCCCCCCGGATGTCTGGGTCTTCTGTCTAGGTGATGCCTGGCGGGCGTGGGAAGTTGCACAGGGTGCGGGGATGTTGCGCCATTGTGACCAGCAGCCGTCAGGGAGACGGCCTTCAGCCGTCGCGGGGAAGGTTGTATCAGCCCCGGGTCCCTTTGCTCTACGGAGGGCTTGGTCACATGTCGAACACCGAGAGCGGCATCCCGATCGAACCGGTCTACGGGCCGGACGTTCTGACGGGGTGGGACCCGCACACCAAACTGGGCGAACCAGGGGCGTATCCGTACACACGGGGGATCTACCCCACGATGTACACCGGCAAGCCGTGGACCATGCGCCAGTACGCGGGCTTCGGGACGGCCGCCGAATCCAACGCCCGCTACCGGCAGCTCATCGCCGGCGGCGGCACCGGCCTGTCCGTCGCGTTCGACCTGCCGACCCAGATGGGCCACGACTCCGACGCGCCCCTCGCACACGGCGAGGTCGGCAAGGTCGGCGTCGCCATCGACTCGGTCGAGGACATGCGGGTGCTGTTCGACGGGATTCCGCTCGACCGGGTGTCCACCTCGATGACCATCAACGCCCCGGCCGCCCTGTTGCTGCTGATGTATCAGCTGGTCGCCGAGGAGCAGGGGATCGCGGGCGGGCAGCTGACCGGGACCGTGCAGAACGACGTGCTGAAGGAGTACATCGCCCGCGGGACGTACATCTTCCCGCCCGGCCCCTCGCTGCGGCTGACCGCCGACACCTTCCGGTACTGCCGGGCCGAGATCCCCCGCTGGAACACCATCTCCATCTCGGGCTACCACATGGCCGAGGCCGGGGCCTCACCCGCACAGGAGGTCGCCTTCACGCTGGCCGACGGGATCGCGTACGTCCGCACCGCCCTGCACGCCGGGATGGCCGTCGACGAGTTCGCCCCCCGCCTGTCGTTCTTCTTCGTGGCCCGCACCACCCTGCTGGAGGAGGTCGCGAAGTTCCGGGCCGCCCGGCGGATCTGGGCCCGCGTCATGCGCGAGGAATTCGGCGCAAAGGACCCCAAGTCGCTGATGCTGCGCTTCCACACCCAAACCGCCGGAGTCCAGCTGACGGCGCAGCAGCCCGAGCTGAACCTCGTACGGGTGGCGGTGCAGGCCCTGGCGGCCGTGCTCGGCGGCACCCAGTCGCTGCACACGAACTCCTTCGACGAGGCCATCGCCCTGCCGACGGAGAAGGCGGCCCGGCTGGCCCTGCGCACCCAGCAGGTGCTGGCCCACGAGACGGACGTCCCGCACACCGTCGACCCGTTCGCCGGCAGCTACGCGGTGGAGCGGATGACCGACGAGGTGGAGGCGGCGGCGCTCGACCTGATGCGCCGCGTCGAGGACCTCGGCGGGGCGGTGGCCGCGATCGAGGCCGGCTTCCAGAAGGCGGAGATCGAGCGCAACGCGTACCGCATCGCGCAGGAGACCGACAGCGGCGACCGGGTGGTCGTGGGGGTGAACCGGTTCGCGCTGGCCGAGGAGGAGCCGTACGAGCCGCTGCGCGTCGACCCGGCCATCGAGGTCCGCCAGCGCGAGGCGCTGGCCGCGCTGCGCGCCGAGCGGGACGGTGCGGCGGTGGCGGCGGCGCTGGCCGCCCTGCGCGAGGCGGCGCAGGGCACGGCGAACGTCCTCTACCCGATGAAGGAGGCCCTGCGCGCCCGGGCCACGGTGGGCGAGGTCTGCAACACCCTCCGCGAGGTGTGGGGCGCCTACGAGCCGGCCGGATCCCGCTGGTGACCGCATGCTGGAACGCCGGTGCGACAGGAGCAACCCCATGAGACACTCCTGCCCATGCTGGGTGTCACCGATCTGACGACCTACCTCCTCGGGCTCGCCCTGATCATCCTGCTGCCGGGGCCGAACTCCCTGTACGTGCTGTCCGTCGCCGCGCGGCGCGGGGTGCGTACGGGCTACAAGGCCGCCGCCGGGGTGTTCACGGGCGACGCCGTGCTCATGGCGCTCGCCGCCACCGGGGCCGGGGCCCTGCTCCAGACCAGCCCGGTGCTCTTCGGCATCGTCAAGCTGCTCGGCGCCGGCTACCTGACCTGGCTCGCCGTCGGGATGCTGCGCGGCGCCTGGTCGCTGTGGCGGTCGCGGACCGGGCCGCAGGAGGTGCAGGAGGCCGCCGCCCCCGCCGCGGAGGCGGATGCGGGAGAGGCCGAGCGGCCGTACCGCCGGGCACTGCTGATCAGCCTGTTCAACCCGAAGGCGATCCTGTTCCTGGTCTCCTTCTTCGTGCAGTTCGTCGACCCGGCCTACGCCTACCCGGCGCTCTCCTTCCTGCTGCTGGGCACCCTGCTCCAGCTCGGCAGCTTCCTGTACCTGACGCTGCTGATATTCGGCGGCACCCGGCTGTCCGCGGCCTTCCGCCGGCGCAGGCGGCTGTCGGCCGGGGCCACCTCGGCCGCCGGGGTGCTCTTCCTCGGCTTCGCCGCCAAGCTAGCCGCCGGCTGATGGGCCGCGGGGCCGCCGGTCCCCGTACGCCGGTCAGGAGCGCGCCGCGCGCAGGCGGCGCAGCCGGCGGACCATGCGGCGCACCGCCGGGTTCTGCGGCAGGAACGCCAGGCCGGCCGGGATGCCGCCGGGCAGTCCGAGGGCGGTCAGGCGGCGGCGCGTGACGTATCCGCGGGTGCGCCGGTCCGGGTGCGCGGCCAGGTGGCGCTCGGCGTCGGCGCGGCGCTCGGCCAGGATCTGCGGCTGCATGGCGTAGCCGACCGCGGTGACCAGCCCGGCCAGCCGGGCGCGGACCTGTTCCGGGCCGGGGGCGGCCCAGCCGGTGACGGCGGCCGCGTCCGCGAGGTCGGGCAGCAGCGCGTCCACCACCGTCAGCGGGATCCGGTTGCTGTTCTGGTACGGGGTCAGGCGGGCCAGCACGGCCTCGGTGCCGGTCCGTGCGACGGGCAGCCCGTACAGCGTGGCGGCGGTCAGCAGTCCGGTGGAGAAGCAGCCGACGACCAGGGCCGGGCGCAGCCGCTGGTACAGGCACTCGGCCAGGACCGGGGCGGCGGCGACGGTGAGCCGGGCGCCGAGCCGCTCGGCCTCGGCGGCGGCGCGCCGGGAGTACTCGGCGGGGGCACTGGGATGGGGCTTGAACACCAGCTCGCGGTGGCCGAGGGCGTGCGCCCCGCGGACCATGCCCACGTGCAGGTCCTCCTCCTCCCGCGGGGAGAGCAGGTCGAGCGCGGAGAGGTACTGGCCCAGCAGCAGCGCCGGGCCCTCCCCGACCCCGGCCAGCTCGGGCGCCTCCGCCGGGAGCCCGTCGAGGACCTTCAGCAGGGCCTCGGTCGGCAGCAGCTCCGCGGGCACCCCGAACTCGGTGAGCAGCAGCGGCTCCAGACCGGGCACCAGGTCGGGGTGGAGCACCCGGCGCGCGCGGGTGCCGAGCTGTGCGTCGAGGCGGAAGCGGGTGGGGCCGTAGCTCATCAGGCCGTCGGCGTACACGTCGACGGCGGCGCCGGGGAAGAGCAGGCACAGCGCGCGGGCGGGCGGCACCTGGAGGGACTCCACGACCAGCTCGACGCGGTCCTCGCCGAGCCCCCAGAGCATGCGCAGCTGCCGCTCCCACAGGGGTACGTCTTCGGGGCGCGGGGTCCAGGAGCTGGGGTGCAGCGGGGCGATGACCGCGTTCCAGTCGATCACCTCGTCGAAGCGGGTGCGCAGCTCGGCGAAGCCGGGCATGCCGGCCAGGCCGGGGGACACCTCGGCGGCGAGGGCGTGGTTGCTGGTCAGCAGGATGCGTCGGTGGGCGGGCGGGAAGCAGCCCGCGTCGATGCCGGCGGCGAGGGTGGCCGTGCCGTAGAGGGTGGAGGCGAGGAAGACCTGGGTGCAGGGGAGGGAGCCGGTGCGGGGGAGGGGCCCGGGGACGAGCCCGGGTGCGTGTCCGGGAGCGGGCATCAGACGACCCCCTTGCCGCTGCGCAGGCGGCGCAGGCGGCGCAGCAGGGTGCTGCGCTCCGGGTCCATCGCGTCCAGGGCCTGGTCCAGCAGCTCAGGCGGCATGCGCTGGAGGGCGCCCGCGCTCATGAGTCGGAGTTTTTCGGCCACGGGTGGTTCGAACCTTTCGATGGACCCGGCATGGTGCGCGATAATTGCACAATATGTTCGGACGGCTTTCGGGAGCAGCAGTTCGGCATCGGGATCGGCCGCGGTGTCGTCCAACACCTGATCGAATGCGCGGATGAAATCGAGCTGGCGCTCGTCCTTGATCTGCGTCAACGATGTGGAAATGCCGCGCCGGTAGAAGATCCCGGGCAGTCCGACCGCCGCGAAGGACCGCGCCCGCCGGTGCAGCCGCCAGATCCACGGCCGGTCCTCCGCCGTGCGCAGCCCGTCGGTGAAGTGCAGCAGCCCCTGGTCCAGCAGCCGCCGGTGGTACATGCCGGCCCAGGCGTACGGATAGTCCACGCAGGTCGACCGGGTGGCCGGCAGGATCCCGGCGCGCGGATCGGCGGGCACGAGCTGGGGCCCGTACGGCACATGCCGGACCGCGCGCGTCCGGCCGGTCACCGTGACATGGTCGGTGCGGACGAAGTCGCAGTTCAGAGCCTCTATGACGGCCAGGGTGCGGGCCAGGTGGCCGGGCGCCAGCCAGTCGTCGCCGTCCAGGAAGGCGATGTACTCGCCGCGGGCCGCGTCCAGGCCGGTGTTGCGGGCGGTGGCCAGGCCGCCGTTCCGGTCGCGTACGAGGTGCACCGCCCCCGGCAGCTCGCGCGCCGCCCGCTCCAGGAGCGCGGGCGTCCCGTCGGTCGAGCAGTCGTCGACCAGCAGGAACTCGAAATCGTCGCGCGCATTGAGTGCGAGGCCTTTCAGGGCGTCCGGTGCGTATGTCTGCACGTTGTAGAACGGCACGACAACAGAGAGCTTGGGCACCTGTGAGACATTAAGTCGCCGCGTGGCATTCACCGTGACCCGCGTGCGTATTCCGCGTGAACGGCGCGGGGCGGGCGCGTTAACCGGGACGGATTCGTATTTCGTCGACGGCCTGTTAACCCGTTGTTGTGCAGTCGTTGGGCCTATCTGCGGAATCCCCGAATAACTTCTGCCGGGTGCCAGTCAGCAATCGCGCAGACACCATCGCATCCCACGCATCCCATGCGTCCCGCACGCCTCGCACGCCGCGCACCGGACTTTCGGTCGCCGTCCTGGCGGATTCCGATACGCGCTGGAAATGGGGTGCGCTCACCGCCCGCCGCCTCGTACCCGACCACGGCGAACTCACCGGGTACCTGCTGCGCGGCCGGGCCACCCCGACCGCGCGCCAGCTCGGCGAGGCCGGGGTCCGGGCCGACCGGCTCGCCGAGGTGACCTGCCCCGAGTTCCTGGCCGCCCTGGAGCACGACCGCCCGGACGTGGTGGTCCTCGCCCTCGTCGGCGGCGCCGTCCAGGCCGTCCTGCACGGGGTCCGCGCGCTGTGGCCCGAGCCGGCCGCCCGCCCTGTCCTCGTCACCGGCTACGTGGGCGTCGTCTACGAGAAGCTCGCCGACGGACTGCTGCTGCGGCACGGCGCCGACCTCGTCCTCGCCAACTCCCGGCACGACGCCGAACGCTTCCGCGCGGTGTACGAGGGCGTCGGCACGGCCGCGGACTCCGTCACGGAGACCGCCCTCCCCTTCCTCGCCGACGCGGGGCCCGGCGGCTCCCACCGGTCGGCGGGTGCGGCACCGGGCCGCGCCCTGCGGGTCGTCTTCGCGGTCCAGCCGTCCGTCCCCGAGAGCCGCAAGGACCGCGCGTACCTGCTCGGACGGGCCGCCGGCCACGCCCGGCTGCACCCGGACCGCGAGGTGCTCGTCAAGCTGCGCAGCCGGCCCGGGGAGCACACCACCCACCTGGAAGAGCAGCCGTACCAGCGGCTCGCCGAACGGATCCCCGGCGGGCTGCCGCCGAACTGCCGGCTGGCCTACGGGAACATGGGCGAGGTCCTGGACGGCACCGACCTGCTGGTCACCGTCTCGTCCACGGCCGCGCTGGAGTCCCTGCACCGGGGCATCCCGACCGCGGTCCTCACCGACCTCGGCATCCGCGAGGCGCTGGGCAACCACCACTTCCTCGGCTCGGGCTGCCTCGCCTCCTGGGACCAGCTCGACTCCGGACTGCTCCCGCACCCCGACCCGTCCTGGCTGGCCGCACACGGCGTGCCGGGCATCCCCGAGGCCGCCCCCGACGCCCCGGACCCCGGCGGGCCGGGGTCCGGAGCCCCGCCCGCCCGAGACCCGTACGCCGCTGCCCGGGCCCGGGTTGCCGAGCTGGTCGCGCGGCCCTGGCTGCCGCCGGTCGACCCCTACTACACCCGGACCACCGCCCCCGGATACCTCCCGGGGATCCTCGCCCGCCAGCACCTCGCCCCCGACGGGACCCCGCTGCCCGGCACCCTCCGCGACCCGGCCGGCGAGTCCCGGCTGCGGCGCCTGCTGCGGCGGCAGCTGCGGGAGGCCGCCCGCGGGGCCTACCGGCACGGGGTACAGCGCGTGGCCCCGGTGATCCGCCAGCTGGGGGAGCTGTGAGCACCCGAGCACCCGCACCCGCATCCGGATCCGCACCCGCATCCGGATCCCCACCCGCACCCGCCGACCCGCCCGCACCGCGTACGGCGCGGGACCCCGGCCGGGGCGGCCCCGGCAAGCGGGTGCTCGCGGTGATCCCGGCCCGCGGCGGCTCCAAGGGGGTCCCCGGGAAGAACCTCGCCGCGGTGGGCGGCGTACCGCTCGTGGCCCGGGCCGTGGCCGCCTGCCGGGGCGCGGCGACCGTCACCGACGTGCTGGTCTCCACCGACTCCGAGGCCATCGCCGAGGCCGCCCGCGCCGCCGGGGCCCACCCGCTGCGCCGGCCCGCGGCCCTCTCCGGGGACACCGCGACCAGCGAGGCCGCCGTACTGCACGCCCTCGAATCCTTCGAGGAGCTGCACTCCCTGGTGGTGGACGTGGTCCTCCTCGTCCAGTGCACGAGTCCGTTCATCACCTCCTCGGACGTCGAGTCGGTCGCCGCCGCCGTTGCCTCCGGCGCGGCCGACACCGCCCTCACCGTCGCCCCCTTCCACGGCTTCCTGTGGCGGGAGACGCCCCCGCCGCCCCCCGGACCCGGCGGCGACGGCACCGCCGGCCCCGGCGCGACGGGCGTCAACCACGACAGGTCCGTACGCCCCCGCCGCCAGGACCGGCCGCAGGACCTGCTGGAGACGGGCGCCGCCTACGCCATGGACGCGGCCGGCTTCCGCCGGGTCCGGCACCGGTTCTTCGGCCGCACCCTCCCCGTCACCACGGACCCCGCCCGGGTCCTGGAGATCGACGACCCGCACGACCTGGCCCGCGCCCGCCTCCTCGCCCCGCTCCTCGACCCCGCCCCCGTTCCCTCCGCTCCCTCCTTCCCGCAGGCCCCACTGCACCCCGCACCGAACGAAGGATCCCTTCTGCCATGACCGTCGCCACCACCCCGCACCCCCGCCTGCGGACCCTCGGCTCGCGCACCGCCGGCCCCGGCCGCCCCGTCTACGTCGTCGGCGAGATCGGCATCAACCACAACGGCGACCTCGGCACCGCCCTCGCCCTGGTCGACGCCGCGGCCGAGGCCGGCTGCGACGCCGTCAAGTTCCAGAAGCGCACCCCGGACATCTGCACCCCGCGCGACCAGTGGGCCGTCGAGCGCGACACCCCCTGGGGCCGGATGACGTACATCGACTACCGCCACCGCGTCGAGTTCGGCGAGGCCGAGTACCACGCCATCGACGAGCACTGCAAGGAGCGCGGCATCGACTGGTTCGCCTCCCCGTGGGACACCGAGTCGGTCGCCTTCCTGGAGAAGTTCGACGTCCCCGCCCACAAGGTGGCCTCCGCCTGCCTCACCGACGACGAACTGCTGCGCGCCCTGCGCGCGACCGGCCGCACCGTCGTCCTGTCGACCGGCATGTCCACGCCCCGGCAGATCCGCCACGCGGTGGAGGTGCTCGGCAGCGACAACATCCTGCTCTGCCACGCCACGTCCACGTACCCGGCCCGCCCGGAGGAGCTCAACCTGCGGGTGATCAACACCCTGCGCGACGAGTACCCCAACGTCCCGATCGGCTACTCCGGCCACGAGACGGGCCTTCAGACCACCCTCGCGGCCGTCGCCCTCGGCGCCTGCTTCGTCGAGCGGCACATCACCCTCGACCGCGCGATGTGGGGCTCCGACCAGGCCGCCTCCGTCGAGCCCGGCGGCCTGACCCGACTGGTCCGCGACATCCGCACCATCGAGACCGCGCTCGGCGACGGCGTCAAGCGGGTCTACGACTCCGAGCTCGCCCCCATGCGCAAGCTCCGCCGCGTCCAGGGCGAACCGGTCGCGGTCTGACCCGGGTGCCCGGTGTGCGTACGAAGCCCCGCCCCTGCCCCAGCCCGTCCCTGACGAGGAGTGCACGGTGACCCCCTCCGCCACCACCCTGGCTTTCGTCGAGAGCCCCGTCCAGCTCCTCAACGTGCTGGAGTGGGCGTACGCGTACGGCACCCACCCGCCCGGCGGCGCCCCGCTGCTGGACGGCGTCCCGAGCCAGCCCGCCCGGACCGCGGGCCGGACCGGGTCCCGGCCCGGCGGCGCGGCGGGCGGGCTGCGGATCATCGTCCTGCCGCCGACCGACCCGATGTCCCGCGGCCAGCTCCGCCGCATGGCGGCGCTCGCCCGGGACGAGGGGTACGAGGTCCGGTGGCAGGAGGCCCGCGGCAGCCGGCTCGCCCCGGCCAAGGCGCTCGCCGCGCTGGCCCGCGACGTGCGGGCCGCCGCGCGGATCGTCGTCGGCGACCCGTTCTCCCGGTACGTGCAGCTGCTGCTGACCCTGGTGCGCGCCGAGGAGCTCGTGGTCGTCGACGACGGCACCGCCACCATGGAGTTCGCCGCCCAGACCGCCCGCGGCGAACGCCTCGTCCGCTGGCACCGCATCGGACGCGGCGGAGCGGCCGGCCGGCTGCGCGAGCTCGCGTTCGCGCCGGTCTCCTCGGCCGCCCGGCGCCGCTTCTCCCCGGCACCCGGCACGGGCCGCCGCGTCGAGGTGTTCACCTCGATGCCCGTCACCGTGCACGGCGCGATGACCCTGCGCGTCAACGACTTCGCCTGGACCCGCGCCCGGTTCGGCCCGCCCCGGCTGACCCGCGGCACCGACCTGGTCGGCACCTCGCTCGTGGAGACCGGGGTGGTGGACGCGGCCGGCTACCTGGCCGCCGTACGCGCCCTGACGGTGCGCCACGGCGCGACCCGCTACTTCGCGCACCGCCGCGAGTCCGCGGAGAAGCTGCGCATGCTGAGCGAGGAAACCGGGCTGGAGATCGTCCGCCCGGACCTGCCGCTGGAGCTGACGGCGCGCCGCGGCCCGATCGGCCGAACCGTCGTCAGCTTCCCGTCCACGGTCGTCCATACGCTGCCGTACGCGCTGACCGGCACGGGGGTGACCGTTGCCGTATGCGATGTCGACCCGGCCCTGCTGACCGGCTCCGCGTCGCCGCGGGCGCAGAGTTTCCTCGCCGCCGTCACCGAGACCGCCCGTGATGTGCGCAGAATCCAGGCCCGTACGGTCCCGGCGGTCGGATGAGCGCGCGAGTGTACCCCCGGCTGCATGCGGTCATGCGTCCAGAGGTCTGGTTTTTTTCCCCTGACGGCATGAACTTTTCCTGATCTCCATCCAGTTGGGCCATTCGTGCGCCTACCCTTCAACGGGTGAACCAGTTGATGTCCCGCGAGTCCCAGCCCGTCCTGCCCGGCACGCCTGCCCAGCCCGAGCTGCCCGGCACTCTTCCGGACCACCTGCGTGTCGAACTGACCGCCTTCCGCCGGGACTTGCACATGCATCCCGAGCTAGGACACCAGGAGTTCCGCACCACGGCGGCCATCAAGGCCCGACTGGAGAAAGCCGGCCTCCGGCCCCACGTACTGAAGTCCGGGACCGGGCTGATCTGCGACGTGGGCACCTGGGACGGCGGCCGGCCGATGCTGGCCCTGCGCGCGGACATCGACGCCCTGCCCATTCCCGACGCCAAGACGCACGTCGCGTACCGCTCGACCTTCCCCGACCGGGCGCACGCCTGCGGCCACGACGTGCACACCGCGGCCGTCCTCGGCGCCGGGCTGGTCCTCGCCGAGCTCGACCGGCAGGGCCTGCTGCCCCGGCCCGTGCGGCTGCTCTTCCAGCCCGCCGAGGAGGTGCTGCCGGGCGGGGCCACCGACGCCATCGCGTCCGGGGCCCTCGACGGGGTGGGACAGATCATCGCGGTGCACTGCGACCCCCGGGTCGACGCGGGGAAGATCGGCCTGCGGGCCGGGCCCATCACCTCCGCCTGCGACCGCCTGGAGATCACCCTGGAGGGCCCGGGCGGGCACACCGCCCGGCCGCACCTCACCACCGACCTGGTGACGGCCGCCGCCCGGGTCGCCGCCGACCTGCCGGCGGTGGTGGCCCGCCGGATGGACGCCCGCTCGGGCATGTCGATCACCTGGGGCCGGATCGAGTCCGGGCACGCCTGCAACGTGATCCCGATGCACGCGGAGCTGTCCGGGACCATCCGCTGCCTGGACATCAAGGCCTGGCACGAGGCGCCCGACCAGATCCATGCGGCGATCGACGAGATCGCCGGGGTGCACCGGGCCAAGTCGGAGATCACCTATGTCCGCGGGGTGCCCCCCGTCGTCAACGACCCGGTGGTCACGGAGCTGCTGCGCGAGTCGATGACCGCCCGGCGGGGCGCGGAGTCGGTCGAGGACACCGAGCAGAGCCTGGGCGGGGAGGACTTCTCCTGGTACCTCGAGCACGTTCCCGGGGCCATGGCCCGCCTCGGCGTGCACCCGCCGGGCGCCAGCGTGAAGAAGGACCTCCACCGCGGCGACTTCGACGTGGACGAGGCCGCGATCGGCGTCGGCGTGGAGTTCTTCACGGCCGCCGCACTGATCGACGGCCGCCCAGCGGGGAGGGCATGCGATCCCTGACAGCGGAGGGGCCGGACCGGAGTCCGGCCCCTCCGCAGGGGGTGGGGCCGTGCCTCTCTACTGCTCGCAGCCGTTCAACGCCGCGGTGGCGAAGGCATGGACTCCTCGGCGGGTCAGATCATCCACTGCTCGTATCCGAGCTTGTAGATGCCTGTGTTCGGGGCGCCGGGGCACGTGGCGGACGACGTCTGACCATTCTGCTTGCTGTCGCCAGTGATGACGGCCTGGGTGCCGCGGGAGTCGATACAGGTCACCTTGACGCGGAAGCGCTGAATGAAGGGCACTAAACCCGAACAGCGGGCGTAACCCGTGGCCCCGGACTGCCACGTCGTGCATTCGATGGCTGTGGCGCCCGTGGTGGCCGCTGCTGCGGAAGGTGCGGTAATGAGGGACGCTGCCGCCATTCCGAACCCGATGAGCGTGGCTATCTTGGCTTTGTGCATATCTTTTTCTCCCCGGTTTTCACTGAGTGAAGATGTTAGGCGGACTGTACGGTTCCCACTTCCAGGACGCCGACATTGGGGTCGCTCGAGCAGGTTGCGCTGGAGGTCTCATTCCTTTTTTTCTTCGGCCCGAGCACGGTGAACGTCTGACCACGGTGGTTGATGCAGGTGAGCTTCACCTGGAACGTGTCTGCCCAGGCCATTCCACTGCAGTACGCAGCTCCGCCCCACGGCGGCCCGCCCGTCTTCCAGGTGTTGCAGAATGCATCCTGCGGACCAGGCTTCGCGCCAGAGGCGACGCCGGGAGCGGCTCCAGTGGGGCTTGCGGCGACAGCCGGCGTGCCCATACCCACAGATAAGATGGTCAGCGCCACGGCGCCCAGTTGAACGATCGACTTCTTCTTCATGTCCCCGATTCTCCGTTTGGCTTTCATGCGCCTTGAGGTTGGCTGGCGAAGCGATATCTACGCAGGCCGATCGCACCTGGAAGGAAATCAGCCTCGAGTAAAGATATGGCCACCAACCCAATCCCTTGACTTGGTCATCTGACATGGGGAGATGGGGGCAGGTCAATCCCCTTTTTCATGGTGTGGCGCGCATCACGTCGTGCATGCGGAGCGGCGATTAAGACAGGTTGGCGGAATGGCGCCTATCGGCTGGATCTGCTCGTTGCGAATAAGGCCCATCTGGTTTATGGGGGAGCGGGGGCGTGTATGTCTCTTGGAATTCACTATTCCAGTGTGGGTGGTATTTCCTTTAGTGGAGAAAGTCCCCTTGTGGTCGACTTTGGGGTCGTCGGCACCTCCGTGCGGGTGACGGAGAGTAGTCAAGCCTGCCGTATCGGTTGCGGTGCGCGTCGATCCGGTAACGACTCGTGAACGGGCCTTTAACTGACATCTACGCGCGTTACGATCGCCCCGAAAACCAGCGCCGGTCAGTAGGCGCTTTCGGTCAGGTTTTGAAGGAGCCTCCCCTTGCGCCGGATCACCAGGATCGCCACCGTGGGCCTCGCGTCCGCGGCGCTGGCCCTCTCGGCCACCGCCTGTGGCGGAAAGAAGTCCTCTGACACCGCCTCCTCCACGGAGTCCGCGGGTCAGAAGTCCGTAGCCATCGCCTACGACATCGGCGGCCGCGGCGACCAGTCCTTCAACGACGCCGCGTACGCGGGTCTGGAGAAGGCCGAGAAGGACCTGAAGGTCAAGGGCGCCGAGGCGGAGCCCACCGAGGGCGAGAGTGAGGCTGACAAGGTTCAGCGCCTCACCGAGCTGGCTCGCAAGGGCAACAACCCGGTCATCGGTGTCGGGTTCGCCTACGGTGCCGCGATCGAGAAGGTCGCGCCGAAGTTCCCGAACACCACGTTCGGCCTCATCGACGACGCGTCGAAGAAGGGCCCGAACATCGCCAACATGGTCTTCAACGAGGAGCAGGGCTCCTACCTGGCCGGCGTCGCTGCCGCCAAGGCCTCGAAGACCGGCACGGTCGGTTTCATCGGCGGTGTCGAGATTCCGCTGATCAAGAAGTTCGAGGCGGGCTTCACCCAGGGCGTCAAGGACACCAACCCGAACGCCAAGGTGCTGTCGGTCTACCTGAGCCAGCCGCCGGACATGTCCGGGTTCGCCAAGCCCGACCTGGGCAAGGCCGCCGCCAAGGGTCAGCTCGACAACGGCGCCGACGTGATCTACTCCGCCGCGGGCCTCGCCGGCTCCGGTGCGATCGAGGCCACCGCCACCGCCGGCAAGTGGGCCATCGGTGTCGACTCGGACCAGTACAACCAGGCCGGTCTGGCGAAGTACAAGGACAAGATCCTGACCTCGGTCACCAAGGACGTGTCCGGTGCCGTCTTCAACCTGATCAAGTCGGTCCAGGACGGCAAGCCGCAGTCCGGTGAGGTCCGCTACGGCCTCGACACCAACGGTGTGGGTCTGGCTCCGTCCAACCCGGAGTACAAGAACATGGCCGATGTCATCGCCGCCGTCGAGAAGGCCAAGGCCGACATCATCGCCAAGAAGATCAACGTCAAGACCGCGCCGTAAGGCCGCAACCTGACGTGAAGTAGGGTCTCGGGGGTCCGGGAAGCGGTCTCTGCCGCTCCCGGGCCCCGAACCGCATTCCGTGATTCCTTGTGGCCACTCGGCCGCAAGTTTTCACTTCCGACAGTGCTACGCGCGTAGAGGCATCGTGGACGCGATACCTTCTCTCCCCGCCCTGTCCCCCCGCCCAGCGGCTCTTTCCAGCTCCTTTCGCGCCAAGGAGAGTGCGTCATCAACGCGTCCAGCCCCCCTGCCGTAGAACTGCACGGCATCACCAAGCGTTTCCCCGGCGTCGTCGCCAACAAGGACATCGCCATCACCGTCCGCAAGGGCACGGTCCACGCCCTGATCGGTGAGAACGGTGCCGGCAAGTCGACCCTGATGAAGATCCTCTACGGCATGCAGAAGCCGGACGAGGGCACCATCGCCATCGATGGGGAGCAGGTCTCCTTCAACAACCCGGGTGACGCCATCGCCCGCGGCATCGGCATGGTCCACCAGCACTTCATGCTGGCCGACAACCTCACCGTCCTGGAGAACGTCGTTCTCGGCGGCGAGAAGCTGTACGGCATCGGGGCCAAGGCCCGCAAGAAGATCCTGGAAATCTCGGACGCGTACGGCCTCGGTGTCCGTCCCGACGCCCTGGTCGAGGACCTCGGTGTCGCCGACCGGCAGCGCGTGGAGATCCTCAAGGTCCTCTACCGCGGTGCCCGCACCCTCATCCTCGACGAGCCGACCGCCGTGCTCGTGCCGCAGGAGGTGGACGCGCTCTTCGACAACCTGCGCGAGCTCAAGGCCGAGGGCCTGACCGTCATCTTCATCTCGCACAAGCTGGGCGAGATCCTGAAGGTCGCCGACGACATCACCGTCATCCGCCGCGGCACCACCGTCGGCACCGCCGACCCGAAGACAGCGACGACCAAGCAGCTCGCCGAGCTGATGGTCGGCAGCGAGCTGCCCACCCCGGAGACCCGCGAGTCGACGGTCACCGACGTCCCGATGCTCCAGGTCAAGGGCCTGACCCTGGCCGAGGCGGGGGGCGCTGTGACCGCGCCGCTGTCGGCCGCCGCCGAGGACCGCAACGAGGACGTGGACTACGTCCACGAGCACGTGCCCGTCGGCCGCCTGCTGCTGGACAACGTCGACTTCACGATCCACAAGGGCGAGGTCCTCGGCATCGCCGGTGTCGAGGGCAACGGCCAGACCGAGCTGATCGAGGCCCTCATGGGCATGGTCGCCCCGGACTCCGGCGTGATCACCCTCGACGGCGTGGACATCACCAAGCACCCGGTGCGCAAGCGCCGCGAGGACGGCATCGGCTACATCCCCGAGGACCGCCACCGCCACGGCCTGCTGCTGGAATCCCCGCTGTGGGAGAACCGCATCCTCGGCCACGTCACCGAGGCGCCCAACTCCAAGCGCGGCATCCTCGACCCGAAGGCCGCCCGCCGGGACACCGAGCGGATCGTGCGCGAGTACGACGTCCGCACCCCGGGCATCGACGTGACCGCGGCCTCGCTCTCCGGCGGCAACCAGCAGAAGCTGATCGTCGGCCGCGAGATGAGCCACAACCCGAAGTTCCTCATCGCCGCCCACCCCACCCGCGGTGTGGACGTCGGTGCGCAGGCGCAGATCTGGGACGCCATCCGCGAGGCCCGCCGCGAGGGCCTGGCCGTGCTCCTGATCTCCGCCGACCTCGACGAGCTGATCGGCCTGTCCGACACCCTGCGCGTCATCTACCGCGGCCGCCTGGTCGCGGACGCCGACCCGGCGACCATCACGCCGGAGGAGCTCGGCACCGCCATGACGGGTGCCGCCCGCGGTCACCTGGAAGCCACTGACAACCACTCCGCTGCTGCCGACGGTGACACGACGGAGGACGAGGCCCGATGAAGAAATTCGACAAGGACCGGCTGCTGCTCGCGGTCGCCGGACCGGCGCTCGCGCTGGTCAGCGCCTTCGTGCTGACCGTGATCGTGCTGGCCGCCTCGGGCGTGGACCCGATCGACCCGCTGCGCATCATGATCGAGCAGGCCGGCTACGAGGACATCCAGGTCCTGATCCTGAACCAGGCCGGCATCTACTACCTGGCAGCCCTGGCCGTGGCCGTCGGCTTCCGGATGAACCTCTTCAACATCGGTGTCGACGGCCAGTACCGCCTCGCGGCGATGATCTCGGCCGTCGTGGGCGCCGCGGTCACGCTGCCCGGCCCGCTGCAGATCCTGATGATCGTGGCCGTGGCCATGCTCACCGGTGCCTTCTGGGCCGGTATCGCGGGCATCCTCAAGGCCAAGCGCGGCGTGAGTGAGGTCGTCTCGACGATCATGCTGAACGCCATCGCGACCTCCCTGATCGCCTGGCTGCTGCTGCCCAAGAACCTGGGTGTCCAGCTGCCCGGCTCCAACGACCTGACCACCGGTGACATCCCGGAGTCGGGCTGGTTCCCGGCCGTGGAGATGGGCCCGGGCCTGGAGATCTACGGCTTCACCTTCGTGGCCTTCGCGCTCGGCATCGTCTACTGGTTCGTCCTCAACCGCACCCGGTTCGGCTTCGACCTGCGCGCCACCGGCGCCAGCGAGTCCGCCGCCCAGGCCTCCGGCGTGGACGCCAAGAAGATGATCATGACCTCGATGCTCATCTCGGGTGCCATCGCCGGCCTCACCGGCATGCCGCTGCTGCTCGGCGAGTCCCACACGTACAACCTGTCGTTCCCGGCGGGCATCGGCTTCACCGGCATCACCATCGCCCTGCTGGGCCGCAACAACCCGCTGGGTATCTTCTTCTCCGCCCTCCTGATCGCCTTCATCGACAAGGCGTCCGCCGGTCTCGACACCGCGGGCTACGCCAAGGAGATCGGCACGATCATGCAGGGCCTGATCGTGATCGCGGTCGTCGTCAGCTACGAGTTCGTCCGCCGCTACGGCATCCGCCGCCAGCAGCAGAAGGTCGGCGAGGAGCTGGCCGCCGGCCACGCCATCAAGACCGACAAGGAGGTCGCGGCGTGAGCACCAGCACCGTTTCCGCGACGAGCGCCGCGCCCAAGGGCGGCCGCCGCAAGCTCACCCTGCCCTGGATCCTGCTGATCATCGCGGGCGGCCTCGTCCTGATCTCGCTGGTCCGGACGATCTCGGGCGCCAATGACCTGACCTCCGTCGGCCAGATCTCCGGCGCGCTCCAGCTCGCCGTGCCGATCGCCATGGCCGGTCTCGGCGGCCTGTGGGCCGAGCGCGCCGGCGTGGTCAACATCGGCCTCGAAGGCATGATGATCCTCGGCACCTGGTTCGGCGCCTGGGCCGGGTACCAGTGGGGCCCGTGGACTGGCGTCCTCATGGGCCTCGTCGGCGGCGCCCTCGGCGGCCTGCTGCACGCGATCATCACCGTCACGTTCAACGTCAACCACATCGTCTCCGGTGTGGCCGTGAACATCCTGGCCATCGGCTTCACCCAGTACCTGTCGAACTTCACCTTCGACGAGCTCCCGGGCGGCTCCTCCAAGCAGTCCCCGCGCATCGAGCCGATCACCGAGATCACCATTCCCGGTTTGTCGGGCTGGCTGTCCGACCTCCAGGCCAAGCACTGGTTCCTGGTCTCGGACCTCGCCGGCGTCCTCGGCGGCCTGGTCACCAACCTGTCCCTGCTGACGGTCGTCGCGATCCTGCTGATCCCCGCCACCTGGTGGGTGCTGTGGCGCACCTCCTTCGGCCTGCGGCTGCGCTCCTGCGGCGAGAACCCGGTCGCCGCCGAGTCCCTCGGCGTCAACGTCTACAAGTACAAGTACATCGCCGTGGTCGTCTCCGGTGCGATGGCCGGCCTGGGCGGCGCGTTCCTCGCGATCGTCTCCACCGGCATCTACCAGGAGGGCCAGACCGGCGGCCGCGGCTACATCGGCCTCGCCGCCATGATCTTCGGCAACTGGATGCCGGGCGGCATGGCCCTCGGCTCGGGCCTGTTCGGCTTCACCTACAGCCTCAAGCTGCGCGGTGGCGCCGAGAACGTCCACGCCATGCTGCTGCTCCTGGCGATCCTGCTCGTGGCCGTCGTCGTCTGGCAGCTGTACAAGAAGAAGCACTGGCAGGCCGCCATCGCGGCCGCGTGCGCGGCCGGCCTGTTCGTCTGGTACGCGCTCGTCGACGCCGTCCCGAGCCAGTTCGTCGACGCGGCCCCGTACGTCACGACGCTGCTCGTGCTCGCCCTGTCGGCGCAGCGCCTGCGGATGCCCAAGGCGGACGGCATGCCGTACCGCAAGGGGCAAGGCAAGTGACGACAGCGCTCACCCCCGACTGGGAGGCCCTGCGGGAGGCCGCCCGGGACGCCATGTCCCGGGCCTACGCCCCCTACTCGGGCTTCCCGGTCGGAGTCGCGGCCCTCGTGGACGACGGGCGGATCGTGACCGGCTGCAACGTCGAGAACGCGAGCTACGGGCTCGGCCTGTGCGCCGAGTGCGGCCTGGTGTCCTCCCTCCAGGCCACGGGCGGCGGCCGCCTGACGCACTTCACCTGCGTCGACGGCAAGGGCGACATCCTCGTCCCGTGCGGGCGCTGCCGTCAGCTGCTGTACGAATTCGGCGGACCGGAACTGCTGGTGGAGACCCCGAAGGGGATCCTGCCGCTGGCGGAGATGCTGCCGCAGGCCTTCGGGCCGGACCACCTGAGATAACCGTGCCGACGGCCCTTCGCCCCACGAGGCGAGGGGCCGTCGCACTTCCGTACTTCCGCGGAACTCCGCACCACCCCTCTATGCGTGTAGAAGGAAGCACCACATGGACGTCATCTCCGTCATCCGTACGAAGCGGGACCGCGGCGAGCTGAGCCCCGAGCAGATCGACTGGGTCATCGACGCGTACACCCGCGGCGTCGTCGCCGACGAGCAGATGTCGGCGCTGGCCATGGCCATCCTGCTCAACGGCATGAACCGGTCCGAGATCGCCCGCTGGACCGCCGCGATGATCGCCTCCGGCGAGCGGATGAACTTCGACTCCCTCTCCCGCCCGACCGCCGACAAGCACTCCACCGGCGGCGTCGGCGACAAGATCACCCTGCCGCTGGCCCCGCTCGTCGCCGCCTGCGGCGCGGCCGTGCCGCAGCTGTCCGGCCGCGGCCTCGGCCACACCGGCGGCACCCTCGACAAGCTGGAGTCCATCCCCGGCTGGCGCGCGCTGCTCTCCAACGAGGAGATGCTCCACGTCCTCGACACCACCGGCGCGGTCATCTGCGCGGCGGGCGACGGCCTCGCCCCCGCCGACAAGAAGCTGTACGCGCTGCGCGACGTGACGGGCACCGTCGAGGCCATCCCGCTGATCGCCTCCTCCATCATGTCCAAGAAGATCGCGGAGGGCACCGGCTCCCTCGTCCTCGACGTGAAGGTCGGCTCCGGCGCCTTCATGAAGAACATCGAGGACGCCCGCGAGCTCGCCTCCACGATGGTGGCTCTCGGCACCGACAGCGGCGTGAAGACCATCGCCCTGCTCACCGACATGTCCACCCCGCTGGGCCTGACCGCCGGCAACGCGCTGGAGGTCCGCGAGTCCGTCGAGGTCCTGGCCGGCGGCGGCCCGGCCGACGTGGTCGAGCTGACCATCGCCCTGGCGAAGGAGATGCTGGAGGCCGCCGGCATCAAGGACGCAGACCCGGCCAAGGCCCTGGCCGACGGCTCCGCGATGGACGTCTGGCGCCGGATGATCCGGGCGCAGGGCGGCGACCCGGACGCGGCCCTGCCGGTCGCCCGCGAGCAGCACGTGGTCACCGCGCCCGAGTCGGGCGTGCTGACCCGCCTGGACGCGTACGCGGTGGGCGTGGGCGCCTGGCGCCTGGGCGCCGGCCGGGCCCGCAAGGAGGACCCGGTGCAGGCGGGCGCGGGCATCGAGCTGCACGCCAAGCCGGGCGACGAGGTCGTGGCCGGGCAGCCGCTGATGACGCTGCACACGGACACCCCGGAGAAGTTCGACTACGCCCTGGCCTCGCTGGAGGGCTCGTACGACATCGCCCCCGCGGGCACGGCGTTCACCCCGAACCCGATCGTCCTGGACCGCATCGCCTGATCCGGCCCGTCCGCACACCCTGCCGGAACGCCGGCCCCGTACACCGGGGCCGGCGTTCCCGCATGCGGGGGGCATACCCCGGACGTAACCTGGCGGTGTGAGCGAGGGACGGTCCCACGAGCCGTCCGACGGTCCCGCACCGCGCAGGAGAGGCGGCCGGGCCGCACGGCGGCTGGAGGAGTTCCTCGCCGCCCGGGAGCCGGCGGCGGAGCCCGAAGGGCCCGCCGAGCGCCCGCGGACGGCGGGGACCGGGACCGGGGTGAGGGCCGGGACGCGGTCCGGGTCCGGGACGGGAAACCTGCCCGGGGCCCGGACCGGGCCCGGCCGGATTCCCCACCACCCCCCGCGCAGGACCCCGCACCCCCGCGCCCCCCGCACCTCGGGACCGGCTGAGCACCGCAGCGGCAGGACCCGGCAGCGGCCGGAGCGGGCAGCGGCCGCACGCCCGCGGCCCGGATCGCAGGAGGCCCGGACCGCAGGGGCGCGGACCGCCGGGGCCACCGATCCGCACACGCCGTGCCCGAGGGCGGCCCGGCGTGCCCGGCGCCGCCCGCGCCGGAGGGCACCCGCGGCGAAAGAGGTGCAGCGATGCAGGATCCGACCGCTTCCGACGACCGTGAACCCGGCGGCGCGCGCGGCACGCACGGGCGCCGCTTCCGCCCGCCCGGCGGCAAGGCGCTGACCCGGCTGGTCCAGGAACTCGAACGCACGGGCCGCGGCCGGGAGGCCGCCGCCGCGGTCGAGAGGGCCGCACCCGGACTGGCCGCGAGCCGGCAGCAGGAGCTGATCACCGAGGCCGTGGGGCCGCCCGAGGTCCGGCCGCCCGCCCGGGACCGGCCGCCGCGGCCACCGGCCGGGGAGGACGACCGGGAGGCGGGGGCCCCGTCGCCCCGGGAGGCCGCCGAACGCACCCGGTCGGGCGCCGCGGACGCGGAGGCCCTCGCCGTCGTGTACCGGGAGACGGCCGAACGGCTGGCCGCGCCGCCCCCCGTCCCCGGCCCGGTCTGGCGCCCCCTCGGCCCCTGGACCGTGCCGGGCGGGCAGACGTACGGCCTGAGCCGGGTCAACGTCTCCGGCCGGATCTCCGCGATCGCCGTCGACCCCGCGAACGCCGCGCACCTGCTGGCCGGGGCCGCGGGCGGCGGGATCTGGGAGAGCACCGACCGCGGCGCCTCCTGGGCGCCCCGCACGGACGATGCGGCCACCCTCACCACCGGCGCCCTCGCCTTCGACCCCGCCTCCTCGGGCACCGTGCTCGCGGGCACGGGGGAGGGCAACTTCTGGGCCCGGCTGGGAACCGGAGTCATCCGCTCCACCGACGGCGGCGCGAGCTGGGCGCCGCTGTGCACCGACCCGTTCGTCGGCCAGGGCTTCTACGACCTGGCCTTCGACCCCACCCGCCGGGACACCGTCCTCGGGGCGACCACCGACGGCCTGTACGGCTCCGCCGACGGCGGCGCGAGCTGGACCCTGCGCCGGCCCTTCGCCACCTGGTCGGTCGCGGTGTCCGCGAACGGCGAGGCGCTGGCGGCCTGTTCGGACGGGCTGTTCCGGTCGGACGACGGCGGGGCCGTCTGGCGCCCCGTCACCCTGCCCACCCCGGGCACCTCCCCGTACACGCGGTTCGCCGTGGCGATCGCCCCGTCCGACCCCGGCGTCGCGTACGCCTGGGCGGCCGACGCCGACGAGGTGGCACGGCTGTGGCGCAGGACCGGCGGCACGGACTGGGCGCGCGTGCCCGTACCCCCCGGCCTGGACACCGCGCAGGCCTGGTACGACTGGTTCCTCGGCATCGCCCCCGACCGCGCGGACCAGGTCTACCTCGGCGCCGTCGACGTCTACCGCGGCGACCGCTCGGGGACGACGTGGAGCTGGCAGGACATCTCCACCAGGGAGACCGGCGGCGACTCCATCCACCCCGACCAGCACGCCATCGCCTTTGAACCCGGCGCCCCCGCCGTGGTGTACGTGGGCAACGACGGCGGCCTGTTCCGCAGCCCCGACCGCGGCACGCACTGGGAGGACCTCAACCACGGCCTCGTCATCACCGAGTTCGAGTACGTGGCGCAGGACCACGCCTGCGAGACCTGGCTGCTCGGCGGCACCCAGGACAACGGCACCAACCGCTGGACGGGCTCCCCGAACTGGACCCACGTCCAGGACGGCGACGGCGGGGACTGCGCGGTCAACCGCGACGACCCGCGCACCGTCTTCCACACCTTCTTCAACATGAGCCTGGAACGCTCCGTCAGCCGCGGCGACTTCGGCACCTGGACCGGAGTGTCGCCGCCGGTGCCGGCCGGGGAGCGCTCGCTGTTCCACCCGCCCCTGGAGACCAGTGCCACCGCCGGGCGGACCGTGGCCTTCAGCGGCGGGGCCCTGTACGTCTCCCGGGACGACGCCGACAGCTGGAAGCGCCTGCCGTTCCCCGCCCCGGGCATCGGCAGCGCCATGTACGTCCCGCATGCCGACGAGGTCCTGGTCGGCACCACCCGGGGCCGGCTGTACCGCACCCGGTGGCAGGGCGGCGCCTGGAGCCCGCTCACCGCGCTGGCGACACCCCGGGCCGATGCCTGGATCAGCGACATCCACGTCGACCCCGCCGGCACCGACCGGATCTGGGTCACGCACAGCACCATCGGCGGCGGCCGCATCTGGCACTCCGCCGACGGCGGCGCCACCTGGGACGACCGCTCCGCCGGGCTGCCGCCGCTGCCGCTCAACGCGGTGGAGGTCGACCCGCTCGACCGCGACCGGCTCTGGGTCGCCGCCGACCTGGGCGTCTACCGGTCCACGGACGCCGGGGCCACCTGGGAGCCCTTCGCCGACCGGCTGCCCAACGCGCTCGTCGGCGACATCGTCCTGCATCCGAACGCCCGGCTGCTGCGCGCCGGGACCCGCAACCGCGGCGTATGGGAGATCCCCGTCGACGGCTGAGCGAACCGCAACCCCTCCACGCACGCACGCCACCGATGAGTCCGGGCGCCCCGCCCGGTCAGACAGTCATGACGCACCGGACCCTGATCCTGACCGGCCCCGACCTGGCGCCGGACGGCGCCGCCGCGGCGTGCCGGCGACTGGCGGAGTTGTACGCGGCCGGAGCCGCCGCCGTGGCATGCGACATCGGAGCCCTCCCCGGCCCGCCCGGCCTCGCGGCCGTCGACACCCTGGCCCGCCTCCACCTGACCGCCCGCCACTGGAACCGCCCCCTGGCCGTGACCGGCGCCGGCCCCGAACTCCGCGCCCTCCTCGGCCTCGTGGGGCTAGGCGAGCTCCTCGGGGAGGCCGAAGAGGGGGAACCAGCGGCCGGTGTCCAGGAAGGCGTTGAGCCCGGCGATCCGGCCGTCTGATATCTCCAGGACCTGGAGTGCCCACGGGACGTGGCCGGGGCGGCCGTCCTGCCGCGGGCGGTACTGGCCGAAGGCGGGCAGGCCGTTGGCCGTGGTGGGGACCAGGCGGGAGCCCTTGCATCCGACGCCCTGGTTCAGGTGCCACGCGGCGATGTCCGCGTGCCCCCGGAGCCACAGGTCGAACGGCGGCATGGACAGCACGGCGTCCCCGTGCAGCAGCGTGGTCAGCCGGGAGATGTCGTACGCCTCGAACGCGGACACGTACTGCTCCAGCAGCCTCGCCTGCTCCGCGTCCAGCGGGTCCGCGGGCTCGCAGGCGCGGGCCGGGCGGGCGGCCAGGGTGGCCCGGGCCCGCTGCAGAGCGCTGTTCACCGAGGCGGTGGTCGTCTCCAGCAGGGCCGCCACCTCGTCGGCCTTCCAGGCCAGCACCTCGCGCAGGATCAGCACGGCCCGCTGCTTCGGCGGCAGGTGCTGGAGGGCCGCGACGAACGCCAGCCGCACCGACTCCTTCGCCAGCGCCGCCTCCGCCGGGTCGGCGGTCTGCGGCAGCACCCGCGCGTCGGGGACCGGCTCCAGCCAGGTCACCTCGGGCCGCTCGGTCAGCACGGCGGAGGCCTGGTGCTGCGGCGCGCTGAGGTCCATCGGGCGGGCCCGCCTGCCGCCGGCGCTCAGCAGGTCCAGGCAGACGTTGGTGGCGATGCGGTACAGCCAGGAGCGCAGCGAGGACCGCCCCTCGAACTTTCCGTAGGCGCGCCAGGCGCGGACGTACGTGTCCTGCACGGCGTCCTCGGCGTCGAAGGAGGAGCCGAGCATGCGGTAGCAGTAGCCGGTGAGCTCGACGCGGTAGCGGTCCAGCGCCGCGTCCAGTCCCGCGTCGGCGCCGGCGGCGAGGCCGGCGGTGTCCGTCATGTGCGTCATCCCCCTGGTCGGTCCAATATCACGGAACCTACCGGAGGGGTCTGACATCGATACTCGTGGCGGGTTCAGCGCGCCGCGAGCAGCCGCCGCTCCGCCCGGGCCGCGTGCGAGCCGTACAGGGTGATGGACACGACGCCCAGCACCGCCAGCAGCGCGATCCCGGCCGTGGCCGCCCAGCCCCCGGAGTGGTAGGCGAGGGCGCCCAGCGTGCCGCCCGCACTGGAGCCGAGGTAGTACGCGGACTGGTACAGCGCGGAGGCCTGCGCACGGCCCGACACCGCGGTCCGGCTGACCGCGGCGGACGCCACCGCGTGCCCCGCGAAGAAGCCCGCGGTGATCAGGACCAGTCCGGCGACGACCGCGGCCACCGAGCCGGCCAGCGAGAGCAGCAGCCCCAGGGCGGTGGTGGCCACCGCCAGGTACAGGGCGCCGCGGCGCCCCGCCCGGGCCACGAGCTGCCCCGCCGCGGCGGAGGAGACCGTACCGACGAGGTAGATCAGGAAGATCGATCCGATCGCGCCCTGGCCGAGGGAGAACTCGTCGACGAGGCGGTAGCCGATGACGGTGTACACGGCGCCGAAGACGGTCATGAACAGGGCGCCGATCCCGTACAGCCGCAGCAGCAGCGGATTGCGCAGGTGGCCGGCGACGGCGGCGCCGACCGCGCGCGGGTCCGGCGACGCGGGGCGGAAGAACCGCGCCCGCGGCAGCAGTACCCGGAAGGCGACCGCGCAGGCCAGCGCCATGGCGCCGACGGCGAGCAGGCCGGCCCGCCAGCCCCAGGCCTGGGCCGCCCAGCCGGTGACGAGGCGGCTGCTCATCCCGCCGATGGAGTTGCCCGCCACGAACAGGCCGATCGCGCCCACCAGCGCCTTGGGCTGCACCTCCTCCGCCAGGTACGCCATCGCGGAGGCGGGGATGCCGGCGATCGCCGCGCCCTGGACGGCGCGCAGCGCCACCAGCCACTCCAGGTTCGGTGCGAACGGCACGAGGAGTCCGATGCCGACGGCGACGGCCAGGGACACCGTCATCATCCGGGTCCGGCCGAAGCGCTCGGAGAGCGCGCTGAGCGGCAGGACGAACAGGGCGAGCGCGCCGGTGGCCGCGGAGACGGTCCAGCTGGCCTGACCGGCCGTCACCCCGAAGCCGTCGGAGACGGCGGGCAGCAGGGCCTGCGTGGAGTAGAGGAGGGCGAACGTCGCGAGTCCGGCGGCGAAGAGCGCGAGGCTCATCCGGCGGTAGCCGGGGAGGCCGGGTGCGTGGGCCCGGGGGGCCCGGGGGCCCTCGGGGGCCTGCGGACCCCGGGATTCTCGGTTTTCCTTCGGGGACGACGCGGTGGAGGCACCCGGGATGGAGGGTGCCCCGGTATGAACGGGAGGCATGCCACGACCGTAGACCCGCCCCGTTTCATGCGTCCAATGCACGAAATCGCGATAATCGATCCGCTGGTGCATCAGCAGAGCTCAGAGGGGTGCATGTCAATGAACCGTTACGAAGAAGACACGGCCGTGACAGCTTTGCTGGCCCCGCGGCTGGCGTACTTCGCCGCGGTCGCACGGCACGAGCACGTCACCCGCGCCGCCCACGAGCTCGGCGTCCCGCAGTCCACCCTGTCCCGGGCCATGGTCCGGCTCGAACAGGACCTGGGCGTCGCGCTGTTCGCCCGCAAGGGCCGTACCGTCGCCCTCACCACGGCCGGCCGGACCTTCCTCGCCTCGACCGAGAAGGCGCTCGCCGAGATCGCCCGCGCCGCCGGATCGGTCCAGCACGACGCCGACTCGGCCTACGGCAAAGTGGCGTTCGGCTTCCTGCACACCCTCGGCCCCGAGACCGTACCCGGCCTGATCCGCGCCTTCCGCGCCGACCACCCCGGCGTCCGCTTCTCCCTGGTCCAGAACTACGGCGAGGCCATGCTGGAGCGGCTGCGGGCCGGCGAGCTCGACCTCTGCCTGACCTCACCCCTCCCGGACGCCCCCGACCTGGTGGCCCGCAGGCTGGACGAGCAGCGGCTGCGCCTGGTGGTCCCCGACGACCACCGCCTCGCGACCCGCAAGCGCATCCGCCTCGCCGAGGCCGCGGAGGAAGCCTTCGTCACCCTGGAGCCCGGCTACGGGCTGCGCCGCATCACCGACGACCTGTGCGCCGAGGCCGGGTTCACCCCCCGGGTCGCCTTCGAGGGCGAGGAGGCCGAGACCCTGCGCGGGCTGGTCGCGGCCGGCCTCGGCGTGGCCCTGCTGCCGCCGCCGGCCGTGCCCCGCCCGGGCGTGGTCGAGCTGACGGTGACGGCCCCGCGGGCGGTCCGCGAGATCGGGGTGGCCTGGCTCGACGGCCACCCCGACACCCCGCCGGTCGCCCAGTTCAAGCGGTTCCTGCTGTCCCGGCGCGGCCGGCTGATCCCGGAGTGGCACGTGCCCGCTCAGGACCCGGCGGCCACCGACCCCCGCCCCGGGGCCTGAGGATCCATCGGTGCCGTCCGGCCGTCCGGCCGTCCGGCTGTCCGGCCGTCCGGCCGTACGGGGGCGGAGCGGAGGGTGCGGGCGGGCCGGCGCGCCCGCACCGCGGGTTCAGCCGCCGGCCGCCTTCGCGTAGTCGCCGAAGCCGGTCCAGTCGACGACCACGCACGGCTCCTCGCCCACGACCCAGGCGTCGTGGCCCGGTGACACCTGCATGAAGTCGCCGGGGCCGTAGTCGTCGGTCTCCCCGTCGTCCATGACGACGTGCATCCGGCCGCTGGCCACGTACCCCGTGTGCGCGGACCGGCAGCTGTCGGTGCCGGCGATCGGCTTGATGTGCTCGGACCAGCGCCAGCCGGGCTCGAAGACGGCGCGGCCCACGGGCCCGCCGTCGGCCTGGATCAGGTCCAGCCGGCCCTTGCCGTCCGCGAACGGACGCGTCTCGTCGGCGTCGTCGAAGTTCCTGCGCACGATGGTCATGCCCCATCGCCTCCCGAAAGGGGTGCGGAGGTGGGCCCCGAGTCCATTTCTCACTCTAACGCCGACGGCCCTCCTCAACCCCGCAGCGAGCGGCCGAACCCGGAGGCGAGCGGCATCCGCAGGCCCAGCGGCGGCGGGGCCGCCAGAGCGTCCGTCACCGGCCGCGAGTACCGGCCCGTGGACAGGGCCCCGAGGACGAAGTCCACCGACAGCGCCACGACTTCCGCCTGGTGGTCCCGTAACCCGTGGCCGTCGGAGTGGACCTCGAAGCGGCACGTCGCCCGGTTGGCCTTCTTCGCCCGCGCCGCGAGGCGGAACGATGCTTCGGGGGCGCTGCGCGCGTCGTTCGTCCCGTGCACGATCAGCACCTGCCGGCCGGACAGCTGTTTCACCGGTTCCGGTGTGTCCGGCCCCGCCGCCTCGTCCAGCGAAGGCGCGAGTGCCAGAACCGAGTTGACGGCCTCGTGGCCTGCCGCGAGCAGGGCCGCGCGGCCGCCCGCCGCGTGGCCGGCGAGGCAGACCGGCACGTCCCCGTACCGGCGCACCGCCTCGTCCGCCGCCCACCGGGCGTCCTGCTCCCGGGTGCCCTGCCTGCCGTACGCCACGGTGTGCGTGACCAGCCCTTCCGTCCGGCCCGCCCGGGCCAGGGCCCGGGCGAGCGGCCGTACCGGGCCGGGGGGCCACCGGGTCGCCCCGGGAAGCAGGAGCACCACGCCGCTGACCGTCGGGACCGAGCCGTTCGCGCCGGCCGCCCGCCCCAGGCGGGCCCCGCGCGCCGGAGGCGCATCATGAGACATGGCGGAACAGTCTCAGACTGACAGGTGTACGCGACCCGTCCGTACGGTCTCTGTTGGATATCGGACCGGTGCCGCGACACAGCTCTACGCGCGTAGGCGCTAGAGTGCGCAGATGACGAGCCAGACCACCGAACTGCCCACCCCGGAACAGATCCGCCGCGCCCCGAAGGTGCTGCTGCACGACCACCTCGACGGCGGCCTGCGCCCCGGGACCATCATCGAGCTGGCCCGCGCGGTCGGCTACGACAAGCTCCCCGAGACCGACGCCGACAAGCTGGGCGTGTGGTTCCGCGACGCCGCCGACTCCGGTTCCCTGCCGCGCTACCTGGAGACGTTCGCGCACACCTGCGCCGTCATGCAGACGAAAGAGGCGCTCTTCCGCGTCGCCGCCGAGTGCGCCGAGGACCTCGCCGAGGACGGCGTCGTCTACGCCGAGGTCCGCTACGCGCCGGAGCAGCACCTGGAGGCCGGCCTCACCCTCGAAGAGGTCGTCGAGGCCGTGAACGACGGCTTCCGCGAGGGCGAGCGGCGCGCGCGGGAGAGCGGCCACCGCATCCGCGTGGGCGCCCTACTCACCGCGATGCGCCACGCCGCCCGCGCCCTGGAGATCGCGGAGCTGGCCAACCGCTACCGCGACAACGGCGTCGTCGGCTTCGACATCGCCGGCGCCGAGGCCGGGTTCCCTCCCACCCGCCACCTCGACGCGTTCGAGTACCTCAAGCGCGAGAACAACCACTTCACGATCCACGCGGGCGAGGCCTTCGGCCTGCCGTCGATCTGGCAGGCGCTCCAGTGGTGCGGTGCGGACCGCCTCGGCCACGGCGTGAAGATCATCGACGACATCGAGGTCGCCGAGGACGGCTCCGTGAAGCTGGGCCGGCTGGCCTCGTACGTGCGGGACAAGCGCATCCCCCTGGAGATGTGCCCGACGTCGAACCTCCAGACCGCCGCGGCCGCCTCGTACGCCGAGCACCCGATCGGCCTGCTGCGCAAGCTGCACTTCCGCCTGACGGTCAACACCGACAACCGGCTGATGAGCGGCACCAGCATGAGCCGCGAGTTCGAGCACCTGGTCGACACCTTCGGCTACACGCTCGACGACATGCAGTGGTTCACCGTCAATGCCATGAAGTCCGCGTTCATTCCTTTCGATGAACGACTGGCCATGATCAACGACGTGATCAAGCCCGGCTATGCCGAGCTGAAGTCGGAATGGCTGTTCCGGTAGACCGCTTCCACCAGCGGTTCTGATTCGGCCTGGGCCACGGCCTGACCAAGAGAAAGCGCCCGGGAGGCACAATCCCCGGGCGCTTTCTCTTATTTGAGACTGTTTGCGGGCGGCGGTTTGAAGTGGCTAGTTTGCGGAGCCGCCCGATTCCCCAGTCCCAAGGACCAGACTTCATGAAGCAGTCAGCTGCCAAGACCCTCGGTGCCGCCGCCCTCGGAGCCGCCTTCGCCGCCGTCGCAGCCGGCACCGCCTCGGCCGCCGTCCCCGCCGTCGGCGTCACCGACGCCCTGGGCAGCGCGACCGGCGCACTCCAGGGCATCACCAGCCAGCAGCAGGTGACCGCCGGCGGCCAGGAGGCCGGCGACCCCGGCGCCACGGTCACCCAGCTGACCGGCACCGTCGCCCCCCTGGTCGGCGGCCTGCCGGTCGGCGCCCTCGGCGGCGGCTGATCCCCGCAGGATCCACCCCGGGATCCGCGCCGATTCGCACGCGGGCACGCGGGGCGCACGCCGGTTCGACCGGGTGTGCGCCGCGCGGCGCCGTGCGCCAGGATCCCCGCCAACCGCCCGCCGGCGCACGGGCGGGGGTACCACCCGGCGGCAGCCGGGGGAGAGGTCACCGGTCATGCGCTTGATGCCCGGAAGCACGATCGGAGCGGCCACCGCCGCCCTGCTGCCCGCCCTCCTGCTGGGCGCCGTCGGATGCGGTGCGGACGCCCCCGCCGGCGGGAAGGCGCCGGACCCGAAGGGCTCCGCGGCCCCGGCCGGTACGGCGGCGGCGGGCTCCCCGAACGCCGGCTCCCCGTCCGGCGCGGCCGCCCCGGCGAGGACCGGCGGAACCAGGCTGGAGCGCTCCGCCCTCGAACAGGGCGACCTGCCCGGCTACCAGGTCTCGGCGCAGGGCAAGGACCCGAACGCCCCCGACGGCCAGCCCCAGGCCGATCGCAAGGCCTGCCAGCCGCTGGCCGACATCATGGGCGACGAGCCGGACCGGGCCGCGCGCGAGACCGTCAACCGCGGTATCGGCTCGCAGAAGAAGGTCGGGCTCGCCGTCTCCGCCTCCGTCAGCTCCTACGCCGAACGCGACGCCAAGGCACTGGTCACCCGCCTCAAGGACGCGGTCGCCGCCTGCGGTACGGGCTTCACCGCCACCGTCGGGAAGCAGAGCGGCAGCTACCGCGACGTACGGGCGGCCGACTACCGGACCGCCGGCGACGACACCGTCAGCTGGACCACGACCGCGGCCGCCCAGGGCGTCTCGGCCCAGGTCCACGTCGTCGTCGTACGCGAGGGCGACACCATCGTGCGGCTGATGGCCCTCAACGTGGCGGGCGCCGGGCAGAAGGCCCTGGTTCCGCACGAGGTGGCGGACAAGCAGCTGGAGAAGGTCCGCCGCGCCGCCTGACCGCGGGTCCCGACCGCGGATCCCGACCGCGGGCATCGACGCGGGGACCCGACCGCGGGTCGGCGGAGGGTCACCAGGAGGTGGTCGAGGGCTTCTCGTTCGGCAGCAGCAGCCACAGCGCCAGGTAGATCAGGATCTGCGGGCCGGGCAGCAGGCACGACACGACGAAAATCAGCCGCATCGTGTTCGCGGAAATTCCGAAGCGGCGCGCCAGACCGGCGCAGACGCCGCCGATCCAACGGCCGTCACGAGGGCGCGTAATGGCGCTCATGGGGTCTCCTCTGTCGCATTCACGGGGGTTTCCCGCGATGCCTCAATACTCCCGCGGAACCGCCGACAGAACGTCGGTCCAGGGTCCCAGCCCGACCCTGGTAATTCTCGGGGTGGACCCCTGAGGGAGCCGGGAATTCCGCGCCCGCTGCGAGCGCCGCAGCCGCGCCCGCAGCGCCGGTACGACGGCCGAGTGCGCCAGCACCACGCCGAGGGTGTTCAGCAGCACCGAGTCGACGTCGACGACCCGGCCCGGGACCGCGCTCTGGAGCATCTCGATGCCGATCGACACCAGCGCGCCCGCGGCGGCCGTCCGCGCCAGCGAGGACCACGCGGCCAGCGGCGAGGGCGCCAGGCTCCCGCCCGTCAGGGGCAGCAGGACGCCGAGCGGGGCGAGCAGCGCCAGGCCCTCGCCGATCCGGCGGGCGGCCTCCAGCGGCCCGCGCGTGAGATCGGCCCTGATCCCCTCGAAGGGGGTCAGGTTCGCGGCAGCCGCCCAGGGCACGTCCAGGGGGCGGAGGGTGAGCCAGCCGACGAGGAGCAGATGGGCGACCAGCAGGCCCCCGCCGAGGAGCCGGAGCCGCAGGTGTATGGCGGTGGCGGCGCGGGGGCCGACCTCATGACGCTGCACACCGGCGAAGACGCACCGTCCGGCGGCTTCGGTTCCGAAATGCCCCGGGGCGGTAGGAGTGCGGCTGATGAGAATCCGATCGGATGACACCACCGCCGGCCCGGGCGGGCATCGGCGGCGGGGTACGCCATACCGTCACCCGATCGGCCCAATGCCGGTCGCGGGGCGGGCGAGGCGCCCGCACGCTCGAATGGCCCCCACCCATTCGAGCGAGAGGCGAGGTGGCGCGATGACAACCACTCCCACGCCCGCACCCGCCGGCAAACCCGGCGCCGCACACCCCTGGGCGACCGGCGGCACGGTGCTCGCCGGCGTCCTGATGGTGGTCAACGGTGTCTTCGCGATCATCGAAGGCATCGCCGCCATCGCCGAGGACGACATCTTCTACACCCGCATCGGCGACTACATCTACAAGTTCACCCTGAGCGGCTGGGGCTGGATCCACCTGATCCTCGGGATCGTGGTCCTGATCGTCGGCATCTTCCTGCTCAAGGGTGCGAACTGGGCCCGGATCGCCGGTATCGTCCTGGCCTCGCTGACGGTGGTCGTGCACTTCCTCTGGCTGCCCTACCAGCCGCTGTGGTCGCTCGTCGTCATCGCGGTGGCCGTGTTCGTCATCTGGGCCCTGTGCACCGACAAGGAGCCGGTGCGCTGGTGAGCGGCGGATGACCGGAAGGGACGGTCTAACGGAGGGCGAGCAGCACGATCAGGAGCACGGCTCCGACCACGGCCGGCGCGATGATCTCGTACGACCAGCGCACGCGCACACCGCCCTGTGCTCCGGCCCGCGAGGCACCGCGCTCGGCCAGCTCGCGCAGCTCCTCCACCACCTGGTCCGCGTGCGCCCGCTGCGGTTCGGCGGGCGCCGCGGCGCCGTTCGCCCCTCCGGCGCCCTTGCCCCGCGCGGTCAGGCCCTTCCCGGTGAGCCCGCCGCGGCGGCTGAGCTGCTGCCGGTTCGCCTTCTTCCGCTCCCGCAGCGAGACGGGCACCGACCACAGCTGGTACTTCGCCCCCTCGGCCAGCACCTCGGCGGAGTACCCGGCACGGACCGCGTCCACGGCGGCCCAGGGCAGCTCGATGACCCGGAAGGGGTTGCGCACCCGCATCCGGTTCTCGTTGGCGAAGACGGCCGGACGGATGGTGAACGCCACCGTCAGCGGTACGGCGCACAGGGCGATCGCCGCGGCGTACCAGCGGGTGCTGCCCGACCCGCTCACCAGGGCGTCCCCGCACAGCCACACGATCAGGGCCAGCAGCAGGACCCCGGTGACCACGGCCATGGGGGAGCGGTAGACCCGGTCGTCGTAGACCGGCTCGTCATCGGGCTGCTGGCTGCTCATGCGCCCGATTCTGCCTCACGGCGCCGGGGGCCACGAGGTCGGCGTACAGGATGATGTTGTCGGGGCGGTGGCCGTCGGTGAGCTCTCCGCCGCAGGTGATCAGCCGCAGTTCCGGTCCGGCGGTGTTCCCGTAGACCTTGGCAGTGGGGAAGCGCTTCTTGGGCACCTGCTCCAGCTCGCGCACCCGGAAGACCGCGGTGCCGCCGTCCTCCCGGGTGACGGTGATCTCGTCGCCGGTCCGGACCTTCGAGACGTCCCGCAGGACGGCCGGGCCGCGGGCGGTGTCGAAGTGCCCGATCAGCACCGCCGGGCCGGTCTCGCCCGGGGTGACGGCCTTGGTGTACCAGCCGATCCGGTCCGCGTCGGCCACGGAGGGCACCTCGACCGTGCCGTCGGCCGCCAGGCCCAGCCGGAGCAGCGGCCCGGTGCCCACACCGGCCGCCGGGATCCGCACCCGGACCGGCTCGGACGCGGGCAGCGGGGCCGCGGGGGACGGCGGTGCGCCGGCCGCCGGAGCCGCCGGTGCCGCCGTCGAAATGTGCGGCGGGGGAGTGGCGGGTGCGTCCGTGCCGCCGCCGCAGCCGGTCAGCGCGAGCGCGGCGAGCGCGGTGAGGGCGGCCGTCACGGCCCGCGCGGCCGGCGTGCCGTGCGGGGTGTACCGGGTGTACCGGGTGGGCGGGTTGGGCCGGGCGGCGGCGCCGGGCAGCGGGCTTGCGCGGTGGGCCATGGGTGTGGGCCTTACGGGAACGGGCCCGGCGGGCCGCCGCGGTGGCGGCCCGCCGGAACGAACGGGTGCGCAGTTCGGCCGTGGGCGCTCAGGCGCCGGCGCCGGTACGGGCGCGGGCGGCGCGGCGGGAGCGGAGCGCGAGGGCGGCCCCGATCGCGGCGACGATCGCGATCAGCCCGCTGCCGGCGGCCACGGTGATGCTGTTGTCGGCGTCCTCGGGGGTCTCGGTGGCGATCTCGGCGCCGGCGGCGACCGCGCCCTGCGGCACGACCAGCACCTGCGCGCCGCCCGTCTGCGGCTTCGCCCCCGAGCCGGCGGCGCCGCCGGCGGCCGGCTCCGCGGGCGCGGTGGACGGGGACGGCTGCCCGACCGGGGCCTCCGGGGCTTCGGGCACCTTCGGGGCCTCGGGCTTCGCCGGGGCCTCCGGGGCCTTCGGGGCGGTCGGCGCCCCGGGCGCCGCGGCGTCCTGCCCGGCCTTCGGCAGCGGGTGGGACGCGGCGACCCCGTTCTTGGTGACGGTCAGCACCGGGTCGGAGGTGTCCGCCTTGGTCAGGGAGAGGAGCAGCCCGTTCGCGGTGTCGCTGAGGTGGGTCCGGTCCAGCACGGTCAGCACGTGGACCATGTAGGCGTCGCCGGGCTTCCACTGCGAGCCCGTGAACCGGATCCAGGCCTCGGGGCCCTCCTCCTTGTTCCGCAGCACCGCGACCAGGCCCTCGCCGATGTAGACGGGCTCGCCCGCGTACCGGTCGCTGTCCGAGACGGTCCCGTACACCAAGGTCGCACCGTGTGCGGCGGTGGCCTGGGCGGCGAACGCGCCGGCCGCGCCGGAGGCGGCGGGGGCCAGCAGCGCCCCGGCGAGGGCGGCGGTGACGATCGAGGTACGGACGGCGGTACGCACAACGACTCCTGGAAGCTGTGTCGCGGGCAGGTGGGAGAATCGCATGCCGCGTCTTCCCTGTCGGGCTTTCATCCGGTGAGTTCCGGCGGGCTGCTGAAAAGAAATCTACGGATCTTGTTCGGCCGGATCGTGGGAGTCCTGTCATGGCCGTGTAACGGCTGTGACCAGCACATTCCGCTTCCGGCCCCGCGGTCCCGCCCGGCACCCGCCCCGCCCGAATGGGACCTCCCCCGCACAGATGTGCACCCCAGGGGGGTGACAGGCCGCTACGCGCGTAGATATGCTCGTGTGGTGACCATGCCCACCACCCCCGCATTCGCTGACGTGACGACGTCCGACAGTGCGCTGCGCCGGTTCCTGCACGGGCTGCCCGGCGTGGACGCCGTCGGCCTGGAGGCCCGCGCGGCCGCGCTCGGCACCCGTTCGATCAAGACCTCGGCCAAGGCGTACGCCATCGACCTGGCCATCTCGATGATCGACCTGACCACGCTTGAGGGTGCCGACACCCCGGGCAAGGTCCGGTCGCTCGCCGCCAAGGCCGTCAACCCCGACCCCACCGACCGGACGACCCCCATGACCGCCGCGGTCTGCGTCTACCCGGACATGGTGGCCGTCGCCAAGGCCGCCCTGAACGGCGCCGACGTGAAGGTGGCGTCCGTCGCCACCGCCTTCCCGGCCGGCCGCGCCGCGCTTCCGGTCAAGCTCGCGGACACCCGTGACGCCGTCGCCGCCGGCGCCGACGAGATCGACATGGTCATCGACCGTGGCGCCTTCCTCGCCGGCCGCTACCTGGAGACGTACGAGCTGATCAAGGCCGTCAAGGAGGCCTGCGTCCGCGAGGACGGCACGGCCGCCCGCCTGAAGGTCATCTTCGAGACCGGCGAGCTGTCGACGTACGACAACATCCGCCGCGCCTCCTGGATCGGCATGCTCGCCGGTGCCGACTTCATCAAGACCTCCACCGGCAAGGTCGGCGTCAACGCCACCCCCGCCAACACGCTGCTCATGCTCGAAGCCGTCCGCGACTTCAAGGCGCAGACCGGAATCCAGATCGGCGTGAAGCCGGCCGGCGGCATCCGCACCACCAAGGACGCCATCAAGTTCCTGGTCCTGGTCAACGAGACCGCGGGCCAGGACTGGCTGACCAACGAGTGGTTCCGCTTCGGCGCCTCCAGCCTGCTCAACGACCTGCTGATGCAGCGCCAGAAGCTGAACACGGGCCGTTACTCCGGTCCCGACTACGTGACGGTGGACTGAGACCCCATGAACATCGACAAGCAGACATCTGCATTCGAGTACGCCCCGGCTCCCGAGTCCCGCTCGGTCGTCGACATCGCCCCCTCCTACGGCCTCTTCATCGACGGCGAGTTCACCGACGCCGCGGACGGCAAGGTCTTCAAGACCGTCTCGCCGTCCACCGAGGAGGTCCTCGCCGAGGTCGCCCAGGCGGGCGCCGCGGACGTCGACCGTGCCGTCAAGGCCGCCCGCAAGGCCTTCGAGAAGTGGTCCGCGCTGCCCGGCTCCGAGCGCGCCAAGTACCTCTTCCGCATCGCCCGGATCATCCAGGAGCGCAGCCGCGAGCTGGCCGTCCTGGAGACCCTCGACAACGGCAAGCCGATCAAGGAGACCCGCGACGCGGACCTCCCGCTGGTCGCCGCGCACTTCTTCTACTACGCGGGCTGGGCCGACAAGCTCGACCACGCCGGCTACGGGCCGAACCCGCGCCCGCTGGGCGTCGCCGGCCAGGTCATCCCGTGGAACTTCCCGCTGCTGATGCTCGCGTGGAAGATCGCCCCGGCGCTGGCCACCGGCAACACCGTCGTCCTCAAGCCCGCCGAGACGACCCCGCTGTCCGCCCTGTTCTTCGCGGACATCTGCCGCCAGGCGGGTCTGCCCAAGGGCGTCGTCAACATCGTCCCCGGCTACGGGGACACCGGCGCGGCCCTCGTCGAGCACCCGGACGTCAACAAGGTCGCCTTCACCGGCTCCACCGCGGTCGGCAAGGCCATCGCCCGCCAGGTCGCCGGCACCGACAAGAAGCTCACCCTGGAGCTGGGCGGCAAGGGCGCCAACATCGTCTTCGACGACGCCCCCATCGACCAGGCCGTCGAGGGCATCGTCGGCGGCATCTTCTTCAACCAGGGCCAGGTCTGCTGCGCCGGCTCCCGCCTGCTGGTCCAGGAGTCGATCCACGACGAGCTGCTGGACTCCCTCAAGCGCCGCCTGAGCACCCTGCGGCTCGGCGACCCGCTCGACAAGAACACCGACATCGGTGCGATCAACTCCGCCGAGCAGCTCGCCCGGATCACCGCCCTCGCGGACACCGGCGAGGCCGAGGGCGCCGAGCGCTGGTCCCCGGCCTGCGAGCTGCCGTCCGCCGGCTACTGGTTCGCTCCGACGGTCTTCACGAACGTCAGCCAGGCGCACACCATCGCCCGCGACGAGATTTTCGGCCCGGTGCTGTCCGTGCTGACCTTCCGCACGCCGGACGAGGCCGTCGCCAAGGCCAACAACAGCCAGTACGGCCTCTCCGCCGGCATCTGGACGGAGAAGGGCTCGCGCATCCTCGCGGTCGCCAACAAGCTCCGCGCGGGTGTCGTCTGGGCCAACACGTTCAACAAGTTCGACCCGACCTCGCCCTTCGGCGGCTACAAGGAGTCGGGCTTCGGCCGCGAGGGCGGCCGCCACGGCCTGGAGGCTTACCTCGATGTCTGAGTCGACGACCCGCCTGAACGTCTTCAAGACCTACAAGCTGTACGTCGGGGGCAAGTTCCCCCGCTCCGAGAGCGGCCGGGTGTACGAGGTGACCGACTCCAAGGGCAAGTGGCTGGCCAACGCCCCGCTGTCCTCCCGCAAGGACGCGCGTGACGCGGTCGTCGCCGCCCGCAAGGCCTTCGGCGGCTGGTCCGGTGCGACCGCGTACAACCGCGGCCAGATCCTCTACCGCGTCGCCGAGATGCTGGAGGGCCGCCGCGAGCAGTTCGTGCGCGAGGTCGGCGAGGCCGAGGGGCTGTCCAAGTCCAAGGCGGCCGCCGTCGTGGACGCGGCCATCGACCGCTGGGTCTGGTACGCGGGCTGGACCGACAAGATCGGGCAGGTCGTGGGCGGGGCCAACCCGGTCGCGGGCCCGTACTTCAACCTCTCCACCCCCGAGCCGACCGGTGTCGTCACGGTCATCGCCCCGCAGGACTCGTCCTTCCTGGGCCTGGTCTCCGTGATCGCCCCGGTGATCGCGACCGGCAGCACCGCCGTCGTCATCGCCAGCGAGAAGGCCCCGCTGCCGGCGCTCTCCCTGGGCGAGGTGCTCGCCACCTCCGACCTGCCGGGCGGCGTCGTCAACATCCTGTCCGGCAAGGCTTCCGAGATGGGCCCGCACCTCGCGGCCCACCAGGACGTCAACGCGATCGACCTGACGGGCGCCGACCCGGCGCTCGCCAAGGAACTGGAGATCGCCGCCGCCGACAACCTGAAGCGCGTCCTGCGTCCACAGCCTGTGGACGACTGGACCGGTGACCAGGGGACGGCGCGCATGACGGCGTTCCTCGAGACCAAGACGGTCTGGCACCCGACGGGCTCCCTGGGCGCCTCGGGATCCTCGTACTAGGCGGTACGAGCCGGTCGGTGCGAGCCGCCGGACGCACGCGGCCCCGGCAGCACTTCCCGTGCTGCCGGGGCCGCTGTCTTTTTTCGGGGCCCGGTTCGCCTCCGGGGCCGCCTGTGTCGGCTCCAGGACGGCGGTGGCTACTTGTTGCCGGTCAGGGGGCCGAGCAGGGAGGCGACGGCCGCGTCGGGGAGCTCGGCGACCGACGGGCCCTGGGTGAGGGCGCCGGTGACCATCGTGGTGCCGACCGGCCGGAAGTCCGCCACCTTCGTGGTGACGCCGTTGTCCAGCGGGTCCATGCCCGTGTGGGCGAGCGGGTTCACCTCGAGGTTCGCGATCGGGTCGACGACCCCGGCGACCGCCGCCGGAGCCGACAGCTCGCCCGCCTGGGCGCCGCCCGCGGCCATCGCGAGCGCCGCACCGGCCATGGAGACCGTGAGGCCCGCGGAGCGCAGGGCTGAGGAGGTGCCGGGGGCTGCGTGACGTGCCATGAGGAAGGATCCCGCCTGTGGTCGTGGTCGCGTGTGCACGCAGCGTAGTGGAGGTGTGATCCTCGATACCAACGAGCGGCAGATGGCATCCCACGCGCGGGGGAATGCGTCAGACTGGTGTTCCGTGAGCTCCTCCTCTCCTTTGCCTACGCGTGTCGTCCTGTTGACCGGACCTTCAGGTTCCGGAAAGTCCTCGCTCGCCGCCCGTTCCGGGTTGCCGGTGCTGCGCCTGGACGACTTCTACAAGGAGGGCGACGACCCGACCCTCCCCCTGGTCGAGGGCAGCTCCGACATCGACTGGGACTCCCCGCAGTCGTGGGACGCCGACGTCGCCGTCGAGGCCATCGCCCAGCTGTGCCGCACCGGCCGTACCGAGGTCCCCGTCTACGACATCGCGACCTCCGCCCGGACCGGCACGGAGGCCTTCGACATCTCCCGGACCCCGCTCTTCATCGCCGAGGGGATCTTCGCGGCCGACATCGCGGCCCGCTGCCAGGAGCTGGGGCTGCTCGCCGACGCCATCTGCCTGCGCGGCCGCCCGTCCACCACGTTCCGCCGCCGCCTGCTCCGCGACCTGCGCGAGGGCCGCAAGTCGGTGCTGTTCCTGCTGCGGCGCGGCCTGCGCCTGATGCGGGCCGAGCGGGGCATCGTCGCCCGGCACGCCGCCCTCGGCGCCCACCCCTGCGGCCGCGACGAGGCGCTGGGCCGCCTCGCGGCCGCTGCCGCCGGCCGCCACCGGTCGCCGAGCGCCCCCGCCGCCGTCTGAGCGACGTCCAAACGGGCGGCGCCGCCACCCCGTACAAAAAACGGAGGCGGGGGGGGGGGGGGGGGGGGGGGGGGGGGGGGGGGGGGGGGGGGGGGGGGGGGGGAGGGGGGGGAGGCACCGGGT
>NZ_JBWKDK010000015.1:0-41813 GCF_056436005.1 Streptomyces sp. NPDC043854 | reverse complement strand
AGAACAACCCAACAGCGCCCCCCCCCCCAACCACCAAAAAAACCGGACCCCCCCCCCCCCCCCCCCCCCCCCCCCCCCCCCCCCCCCCGCCATCCCCCCCATGGCCACCGTCCCACCCCCGTAGGACGGCCCCCCGGCCATTGGCTCTGTGTTGGCCCTGTACCGGCCCTGCGTGTTACGCGACGAGCTCCTCGAAGGACTCCGCCTCGTCGCGGCCGAAGCTCAGCGCCTCGTCGTCCCGCAGCCGGCGCAGCGAGCGCCAGATGCTCGACTTCACCGTGCCGACGCTGATCCCGAGGATCTCCGCGATCTCCGGGTCCGTCCGGCCCTCGTAGTAGCGCAGCACCAGCATCGTGCGCTGCGGCTCCGGGATCCGGGCCAGCGCCTGCCACAGCACCGCACGCAGCTCCGTACCGCGCATCGCGTCCGCGTCGGCCGCCGTCTCCGGCAGCTCCTCCGTCGGGTACTCGTTCAGCTTGCGCCGGCGCCAGGCGCTGATGTGCAGGTTCGTCATCGTGCGCCGCAGGTAGCCGCCGACGGCCGCCTTGTCGCTGATCCGGTCCCAGGCCCGGTACGTGGAGAACAGCGCACTCTGCAGCAGGTCCTCGGCCTCGTACCGGTCACCGGTCAGGTGGAAGGCCGTCGCGTACAGCGCGGCCCGCCGCTCCTGGACGTACGCCGTGAACTCCGCCTCCGAGTCGGAGGACAGCCGCGGCTCGGGCAGCGAGGCCGGAACCGGGGCGGGCCGGTAGGCCTTCGCGTCGATGGCCACCGTGTGCGCCTGCCGGGGACGGGCGACCGTCACCGAACGGGCACCTGCCCGGCGGTTCACATCGTGCAGCCGCGTGACAACCGCGCTGGTGGTGGTGCTGTGCAGCGTGTTCATCCCGCGCCCCCCGTCGTGGAGTCTGCTTTCGGTTCCTGGTTCCGCGTCCTGCTCGGTGCGTTGGTTAAAGACTGCACGGCGGACTTAACCGCGGTGTCCGTCGACTGTCACAGGCCTGTCACAGCCGGCCCGGCGAGAACCCCTCGTGCCCGACGGTCGAACTCCCAACCGCACATGGGACAGAATGTGGCCGTGCCTTTCCTGTTGCTGATCGAGGACGACGACGCCATCCGCACGGCCCTCGAACTCTCCCTGACCCGCCAGGGCCACCGCGTGGCCACCGCGGCGACGGGCGAGGACGGCCTGAAGCTGCTGCGCGAGCAGCGGCCGGATCTGATCGTGCTGGACGTGATGCTGCCCGGGATCGACGGCTTCGAGGTCTGCCGGCGGATCCGCCGCACCGACCAGCTGCCGATCATCCTGCTCACCGCGCGCAGCGATGACATCGACGTGGTGGTCGGCCTGGAGTCCGGCGCCGACGACTACGTCGTCAAGCCGGTCCAGGGCCGGGTGCTCGACGCCCGGATCCGGGCCGTGCTGCGCCGCGGCGAGCGGGAGGCCAACGACTCCGCCGTCTTCGGGTCCCTGGTCATCGACCGGGCCGCGATGACGGTGACGAAGAACGGCGAGGACCTCCAGCTGACGCCGACCGAGCTGCGGCTGCTGCTGGAGCTCAGCCGCCGGCCCGGGCAGGCCCTGTCGCGGCAGCAGCTGCTGCGGCTGGTCTGGGAGCACGACTACCTCGGCGACTCCCGGCTCGTGGACGCCTGCGTCCAGCGGCTGCGCGCCAAGGTCGAGGAAGTGCCCTCCTCGCCCACCCTCATCCGCACCGTACGAGGTGTCGGCTACCGCCTGGACTCCCCGCAGTGATCAAGGCTCTGTTCGCGGGCAGGCGCTGGACCAGCCTGCGGCTGCGGCTCCTCATGGTGTTCTCCCTCGTCGCGCTGGCGGCCGCGGTGTCCGCGTCCGGCATCGCCTACTGGCTCAACCGCGAGGCGGTGCTCACCCGTACCCAGGACGCGGCCCTCGGCGACTTCCGGCAGGAGATGCAGCTCCGGGCCGCCGCCCTGCCCGCCGACCCCACCCCCGAGGAACTCCAGCGCACCGCCGACCTGATGGCGGGCAGCAGCCCCGGGTACAGCGTCCTGCTCGTGGACGAGCGGGCCGACCACCGCATGGTGTTCGGCGCGGCCGGACCCGACTCCTTCCGGCTGGAGGACGTACCCGAGACCCTCCAGCGGGCCGTGAACGACCGGCAGAAGCCGACCGCGGCGAGCGACTCCGAGTACCACGTGTACTGGCAGCGCACGAAGCCCGGCGGCAATCCGTACCTGGTCGGCGGCACCCGGATCGTCGGCGGCGGGCCCACCGGCTACATGTACAAGTCCCTCGCACAGGAGCGCGACGACCTCAACGCGCTCGGCTGGTCCCTGACCATCGCGACCGGGCTCGCCCTGCTCGGCTCCGCGCTGCTCGCGCAGGCCGCGGCCCGTACGGTCCTCAGGCCCGTCCAGCGGCTCGGCGAGGCCGCCCGCCGCCTCGGCGAGGGCGAGCTCGACCACCGGCTCGACGTGTCCGGCAACGACGAACTCGCCGACCTGTCGCGCACGTTCAACCGGACCGCGGAGGCGCTGGAGAAGAAGGTCGCCGACATGAGCGCGCGCGAGGAGGCCAGCCGCCGCTTCGTCGCCGACATGTCGCACGAGCTGCGCACGCCGCTCACCGCGCTGACGGCGGTCGCCGAGGTGCTGGAGGAGGAGGCCGACGACCTCGATCCGATGATCGCACCGGCGGTGCAGCTGGTCGTCAGCGAGACGCGGCGGCTGAACGACCTGGTGGAGAACCTGATGGAGGTCACCCGCTTCGACGCGGGGACGGCCCGACTCGTCCTGGACGACGTGGACGTCGCCGACCAGGTGACGGCGTGCATCGACGCGCGGGCCTGGCTCGACGCGGTCGAGCTGGACGCCGAGCGCGGGATCATGGCGCGCCTCGACCCGCGGCGCCTCGACGTCATCCTCGCCAACCTCATCGGCAACGCCCTCAAGCACGGCGGCTCGCCGGTGCGGGTGTCGGTGCGCGTCGACGGCGAGTGGCTCGTCATCGCCGTGCGGGACAACGGGCCGGGCATCCCCGAAGAGGTACTGCCGCACGTCTTCGACCGCTTCTACAAGGCCAGCGCCTCCCGCCCGAAGTCGGACGGCAGCGGCCTCGGCCTGTCCATCGCCGTGGAGAACGCACACATCCACGGCGGCGAGATCACCGCGGCGAACGCCGAGGGCGGCGGCGCGCTGTTCACGCTGCGGCTGCCGGTGGACGTGGGGAAGGTGATCGCCGGTGGCGACGCGAACGCGTAGGGCGGCGGCCGCGGCCGCGGTGCTGTGGGGGCTCGCGTCCCTCACGGCCGGATGCGGGATCCGGGCGACGAGCGTGCCGGTGGACGTCGGCCCGGCGCCCTCCCGGGTGTCCTGCGACATTCCGGCCCAGCAGGGCAGCGCACAGGGCTTCCGGGCCACCGTGGAGCTGGTGTGCGGCTCGCAGCTGGTCGGCGTCGAGCGGGTGGTCCCCATAGCCGAGAAGAAGCCGACGGGGGACCCCGCGCTGCTGGCGGCCGAGGCGCTGCTGGAGGCGCTGGAGCGGGAGCCCTCGCAGGAGGAGCGCGACGCGGGCTTCACCAGCGCCGTCCCGGACGGGCTGACGGTCGCCCCGGCGCGCCCGGGCGACCCGGCGGGGACGATCCGGCTCAGCAAGAAGCCGGAGGACCTGCTGCCGGTGGCCCTGGCGCAGGTGGTGTGCACCCTCGCGGGCAACGAGACCGTCTCGGCCGGACCGGGACCGGTGGTCCTCGGCGGCCCGGACGCGGACCCGCCGCGCGCCTGGGAGTGCACCGACGCCGTCCGCTCCCGCCCGGAGTCGGTGCCGACGCTGGGCGAACTGGTCCGCTCGGTGCCGAGCCCGGCCCCCTCGCCGGCCGCGACCGGCTGACGGCCTGATCGCAGGCCCGTTCGGACCATCGCCCGGCAGACCAGTGTGCCGACCTGCGCGTAGGGGAGTACGGGTCGGTACGGGTGCGACGTGCGGCCCGGGGTGGCAGTTGCACGCGCGTGAACGCCGACGGGCCCCGGACCGGTGGTCCGGGGCCCGTCGGGCTGTGCTCGGGCGGGATCAGAGGCCCATCGCCGCCGAGAGGTCCTTCTTGACCGCGTCCAGGACTTCCTGGCCGCGGATGCGGGCCGACGTGAGGTCGGAGGCCTCCGCCACCGGGACGACGACCTCCAGGTAGCACTTCAGCTTGGGCTCCGTGCCGGACGGGCGGCAGATCACCCGGGCCTTGTAGTCGCCCTCCAGGTAGTAGCGCAGGCCGTCCGTGGGCGGGAGCTTCTCCGTGCCCTGGTTCAGGTCCTCCGCCGAGACCACGCGCAGGCCCGCCAGGGACACCGGCGGCTCCGCGCGCAGCTGCGCCATCGCGTTCGCGATGACCGACAGGTCCTCCACGCGGACCGACAGCTGGTCGGTGTGGTGCAGGCCGTGGGCCATCGCCAGGTCGTCCAGCAGGTCGGTCAGGGTCCGGCCCTGCTCCTTGAGCTCCGAGGCCAGCTCCGCCACCAGCAGGGCGGCGGTGATGCCGTCCTTGTCGCGGACGCCCTCCGGGTCCACGCAGTAGCCGAGCGCCTCCTCGTACCCGTAGCGCAGGCCCTCGACGCGGGCGATCCACTTGAAGCCCGTCAGGGTCTCCTCGTAGCCGACCTCGGCCGCCTCCGCGATCCGGCCCAGCAGGCTGGAGGACACGATCGACTCGGCGAAGACGCCCCGCGCGCCCTTGTGCACCAGGTGGGCCGCCAGCAGCGCGCCGACCTCGTCGCCGCGCAGCATCCGCCAGCCGCCGTTCGTGGGTACGGCCACGGCGCAGCGGTCCGCGTCCGGGTCGTTCGCGATGACGATGTCCGGCTGGACCTCGGCGGCCTTGGCGAACGCCAGGTCCATGGCGCCCGGCTCCTCCGGGTTCGGGAACGCCACCGTCGGGAAGGCCGGGTCCGGCTCCGCCTGCTCGGCGACGAGCACCGGCTCGGGGAAGCCGTGCCGGGCGAAGGCCGCCAGGACGACGTCCTTGCCGACGCCGTGCATGGCCGTGTAGACGGTGCGCACGCCCCGGGCCGAGTGCGGGTCCAGGACGGCGTCCGTACGGGCCAGGTAGGCCTCCAGGACCTCGTCGCCGAGCTCCTGCCAGCCGGACTCCGGGCGCGGGACGGACGCGAGCGTCGTCACGCGGGCGATCTCGGCCGCGATCCGCGTGTCCGCCGGGGACACGATCTGGGAGCCGTCGCCGAGGTAGACCTTGTAGCCGTTGTCCCGGGGCGGGTTGTGGCTCGCGGTCACCTCGACGCCGGCGACGGCACCCAGGTGCCGTATGGCGTACGCGAGGACGGGCGTCGGCAGCGGACGGGGCAGGAGGGCGGCGCGCAGGCCCGCGCCGGTCATCACGGCGGCGGTGTCGCGGGCGAAGTCCGCGGACTTGTAACGCGCGTCGTAGCCGATCACGACCAGGCCGCCGGTGTGGCCCTCGGCCTTCAGGTACGCGGCGAGGCCCGCCGCGGCCCGGATGACCACGGAGCGGTTCATCCGCATCGGGCCGGCGCCGAGCTCGCCGCGCAGCCCGGCGGTACCGAACTGGAGGGTGCCGGAGAACCGGTCCGCCAGCTCCGCGGTGTCGCCCGCCTGGAGGAGCCCGGCGAGCTCGTCCGCGGTCTCCTGGTCGGGGTCCTCGGCCAGCCAGGCCCGGGCCCGGGTGATCAGGTCGTCCTGCTGTTCCTGCACTACTTCCGCCTTGTCTCTCGTACGGTGCCGGTGCCTGTGCCTCAGATGCGGGCGAGGACCTGGGTCAGCAGCGTGCCCATGCGCGCGGCCGAGTCGCGGCCCGCCTGGAGCACCTCCTCGTGGTTCAGCGGCTCGCCGGACAGGCCCGCCGCCAGGTTGGTGACCAGGGAGATGCCGAGTACTTCGGCGCCGGCCTCGCGGGCGGCGATGGCCTCCAGCACGGTGGACATGCCGACCAGGTCGGCGCCCATCACGCGGATCATGTTGATCTCGGCCGGGGTCTCGTAGTGCGGCCCGGGGAACTGGACGTACACGCCCTCTTCCAGGGTCGGGTCGATCTCCTTGCACATCGCGCGCAGCTTCGGCGAGTACAGGTCGGTCAGGTCCACGAAGTTCGCGCCGATGATGGGCGAGGTCGCGGTGAGGTTCAGGTGGTCGCTGATCAGGACCGGCTGGCCGGGCTTCATGCCCTCGCGCAGGCCGCCGCAGCCGTTGGTCAGCACGACGGTCTTGCAGCCGGCGGCGACGGCGGTGCGGACACCGTGGGCGACGGCGGCGACGCCGAGGCCCTCGTAGTAGTGCGTCCGGCCGAGGAAGAGCAGCGCGCGCTTCTCGCCGATCTTGTACGAGCGGATCTTGCCGCCGTGGCCCTCGACGGCGGGGGGCGGGAAGCCGGGCAGCTCGGTGACGGGGAATTCGAACTCGGGGGCGCCCAGCGCCTCCGCGGCGGGAGCCCAGCCGGAGCCCATGACGAGGGCGACGTCGTGGGTCTCGGCGCCGGTGAGCTCGCGCAGGCGCGCGGCGGCGGCGTCTGCGGCGGCGTGGGGGTCGGTAACAGATGCGTTCACGCAGAAGAGCGTAGCCCGGAATCGCCTACGCGCGTAGATGGCGCAGCTCACGGTGTTCGGATCGTTGCCTTGTCGTTTCCGCCGAATCGTCCGGAGGGCCCCGGATCCCCCGGTACCGTCAGCAGGGCCGCTTGCGCAGTTCCATCACGTAGTCGTGCGGGGCGCCCGCGGACTCGGCGGCGTCGGCGATCTCGCCCAGGTAGCGCGCGGACGGCAGGCCGCCCTCGTACCCGTTGAGCACGTAGCACCAGGCGGCTTCCTCGCCGTCCAGGGTGTGCACGCGGATCCGCATCCGGCGGTAGATGTCCAGCCCGACACCCTCCCACCGGTCCATGGAGTCCTCGTCCAGCGGCGCGATGTCGTAGAGGGCGACGAAGACCTGCTGGCGGGGCGCTTCCACGATGGTGGCGAGGGCGCCCTCCCAGCCCATCTGCTCGCCGCCGAAGGTCAGCCGCCAGTCGTTGATCCAGCCCGTTCCGCGCAGCGGCGAATGCGGGGCGCGGCGCGACATCAGCCGCGGGTCGAGGTTGCCGGCGTACGCGGCGTAGAGCGACATGCAGTCGAGGGTACGGGAGGGGCGGCTGAGTATGCGTGCCCGGATGCCGGCGGATGCGCGCACGGATTGCGGGACCGGCGACGCACGGATGGCGGGACCGGGGAAGAAGCACCTTGAAGCGTGCGGGACAATGGAGCACGGAATGCATCCCCCGGGGAGACCCCCCGGAAGCCCCGGCCGGGGCGGCGCTCGGCCGGGTAGACGTGAGGCGGAGTTTTCGTGACCCGGATCGTGATCATCGGCGGCGGACCCGGCGGGTATGAGGCGGCCCTCGTGGGGGCCCAGCTCGGCGCGGAGGTGACCGTCGTCGACTGCGACGGCCTCGGCGGGGCCTCGGTCCTCACCGACTGCGTACCCTCCAAGACCCTCATCGCGACGGCCGAGGTCATGACGAACTTCGACTCCTCGTACGAGGAGCTCGGCATCGTCGTCGCCGACGACACCCCGCCGATCGAACAGTCCGCCCGCATCATCGGCGTGGACCTCGGCAAGGTGAACCGCCGTGTCAAGCGCCTCGCGCTCGCCCAGTCCCACGACATCACCGCCTCCGTCACCCGGGCCGGCGCCCGCGTCATCCGCGGCCGCGGCCGCCTCGGCGGCCCGCAGGGCATCGACGGCACCCGCGACGTCATCGTCACCGCCGCCGACGGCACCGAGACGATCCTGACGGCCGAGTGCGTGCTGATCGCGACCGGCGGCACCCCGCGCGAGATCCCCGACGCCATGCCCGACGGCGAGCGCATCCTGAACTGGACCCAGGTCTACGACCTGGACGAGCTCCCCGAGGAGCTCATCGTGGTCGGCTCCGGCGTCACCGGCGCCGAGTTCGCCGGCGCCTACCAGGCGCTCGGCTCCCGCGTCACACTGATCTCCTCCCGCGACCGCGTGCTGCCCGGCGAGGACCCCGACGCCGCCGCCGTCCTCGAGGACGTCTTCCGCCGGCGCGGCATGAACGTCATCGGACGCGCCCGCGCCGAGTCCGCCAAGCGGGTCGGCGACCGGGTCGAGGTCACCCTCTCCGACGGCCGCGTCGTCACCGGCACCCACTGCCTCATGGCCGTCGGCGCCATCCCCAACACCCGGAACATGAACCTGGAGGAGTCCGGGGTCAGGCTCAAGGACTCCGGCCACATCTGGACCGACAAGGTCTCCCGCACGTCCGCCCCCGGCGTGTACGCGGCCGGCGACGTCACCGGCGTGTTCGCACTCGCCTCCGTGGCGGCCATGCAGGGCCGCATCGCCATGTACCACTTCCTCGGCGACGCGGTCACCCCGCTCAACCTCAAGACCGTCTCCTCGAACGTCTTCACCGACCCCGAGATCGCCACCGTCGGCTACACCCAGGCGGACGTCGACGCCGGCCGGATCGACGCCCGCGTCGTCAAGCTCCCGCTGCTGCGCAACGCACGCGCCAAGATGCAGGGCATCCGGGACGGCTTCGTGAAGCTGTTCTGCCGCCCCGGCACCGGGATCGTCGTCGGCGGCGTGGTCGTCTCCCCGCGCGCCAGTGAACTGATTCACCCGATCTCGATCGCCGTCGACAACAACCTGACCGTCGAGCAGATCGCAAACGCGTTCACCGTGTACCCCTCGCTGTCGGGTTCGATCGCCGAGGTCGCGCGCCAGCTGCACACCCGGAAGACCGGCACCGAGGCCTGACGGGCCTCCAGCGGCCGCAACCTCCCGTTTCCGCAAGGGGACTTGGGGCAGGGCGCCGGTGCGCGGCGGCTTGGTGACGTACTCGTCCGGCCCCTTATACCACTGAGTGCCCTGCCTTATGGACAACTTCGGAATTCCGGCGCAAGGAGCTGAAAGCAGACGGTCGCCCGGGTTACTGTCAGTTTCGTGTTCGCTGCAGAACGTCGCCAGTTGATTCTCGAAATGGTGCGGGCGAACGGAGCGGTGTCGCTCCGTGAGCTCGCCCGCGTGGTCCAGACCTCCGAAGTGACCGTACGCCGGGACGTGCGGGCGCTGGAGGCAGAAGGACTCCTCGACCGCCGGCATGGCGGTGCGGTACTGCCCGGAGGCTTCACGCGGGAATCCGGGTTTCCGCAAAAGTCCCATCTCGCGACGGCCGAGAAGACCGCCATCGCCGACGTCGCGGCCGGCCTCGTCGAAGAAGGCGAGGCCGTCGTCGTCGGCGCGGGCACCACCACCCAGGAGCTGGCCCGCCGGCTCGCCCGGGTGCCGGGCCTCACCGTCGTCACCAACTCCCTGCTCGTCGCCCAGGCGCTGGCCCACGCCAACCGTGTCGAGGTCGTCATGACCGGCGGCACCCTGCGCGGGTCCAACTACGCGCTCGTCGGCAGCGGCGCCGAACAGTCCCTCCAGGGGCTGCGGGTCTCCCGCGCCTTCCTGTCCGGCAGCGGCCTCACCGCGGAACGCGGCCTGTCCACGTCCAACATGCTGTCGGCGAGCGTCGACCGGGCGCTCGTCCAGGCCGCGGCCGAGGTCGTCGTCCTCGCGGACCACACCAAGCTCGGCACCGACACCATGTTCCAGACGGTGCCGACGGATGTGATGACCCGGCTCGTCACGGACGAGCCGCCGCCGCACGACGACCGGGCGGCCACGGAGCTGCAGGCGCTCGCGGATCAGGGGGTCCAGATCACCGTGGCCGGGGCGGTCGCGGCGGCCGGGCCGCTGGACGCGGGCATGCCGGGGCGGCGGCCGCGGCGGGAGGCGCCGCTGCCGGTGCAGCGGCGCGGGGGGCCGGGGCTGCGCAGCGCACCCGCCGCCGCTCTGTTGGAGCCGCCGCCGGGGGACCGCCGCGTGGCCGACCTCCGCCGCCGCTGACCCCGCCGCCCGACCGGCTGCCCGCCTGGGGGCCTCCGCCCGACCGCCGGGTCGGCCCCGGCCGGGCTGCCGCTGCCGCTGCGCGGAGCCTTTCCCCACCCCGCCCCTTCCCGAAACCGGGCTCCGCCCGGACCCGCCGCAGGGGCTCCGCCCCCGCACCCCCGCGCCTCAAACGCCGGCGAGGCTGGATTTCGCCACCGGGGGCGGAGCCGCCGGTAGGCGGAGACGGCGAACGCCGGCGGCTGGGGATCCAGCTCGCCGGCGTTCGAAGGGGTGTGGGGCGTCAGTCCTTGATCTCGCAGATCGTGGCACCCGACGTGAGCGACGCGCCGACCTCGGCCGTCAGGCCGACGATCGTGCCGGAGCGGTGCGCATTCAGCGGCTGCTCCATCTTCATCGCCTCCAGGACCACGACCAGGTCGCCCTCGTTGACCTGCTGGCCCTCCTCGACCGCGACCTTGACGATCGTGCCCTGCATCGGGGACGCCAGGGTGTCGCCGGAGGCGGCCGGGCCGGACTTCTTCGCCACGCGGCGCTTCGGCTTGGCGCCGCCGGCCGCGGCCGTACGAGCCAGGGTCATGCCCAGCGAGGACGGCAGGGAGACCTCGAGCCGCTTGCCGCCGACCTCGACGACGACCGTCTCGCGGCCCGGCTCCTCCTCGGCCTCGTCCGCGGCCGGGGCCGAGAACGCCGGGATCTCGTTGACGAACTCGGTCTCGATCCAGCGGGTGTGGACCTTGAACGGGGTGCCGTCGGCCGGGGCGAAGGCCGGGTCGGCGACGACCGCGCGGTGGAACGGGATGGCCGTGGCCATGCCCTCGATCTGGAACTCGGCGAGCGCACGGGCGGCACGCTGGAGGGCCTGCTCGCGGGTGGCACCGGTGACGATCAGCTTGGCCAGCAGGGAGTCCCACGCCGGGCCGATGACCGAGCCGGATTCGACGCCCGCGTCCAGGCGGACGCCGGGGCCGGACGGCGCGTCGAACCTGGTGACCGTGCCGGGGGCCGGCAGGAAGTTGCGGCCCGGGTCCTCGCCGTTGATGCGGAACTCGAAGGAGTGGCCGCGCAGCACCGGGTCGTCGTAGCCCAGGGCCTCGCCATCGGCGATGCGGAACATCTCGCGGACCAGGTCGATGCCGGCGACCTCCTCGGTCACCGGGTGCTCGACCTGCAGTCGGGTGTTCACCTCGAGGAAGGAGATCGTCCCGTCGAGGCCGACGAGGAACTCGACGGTGCCGGCGCCGACGTAGCCGGCTTCCTTCAGGATCGCCTTCGAGGCGGCGTACAGCTCGGCGTTCTGCTCCTCGGAGAGGAACGGCGCCGGGGCCTCCTCGACCAGCTTCTGGTGGCGGCGCTGGAGCGAGCAGTCACGGGTCGAGACGACGACCACGTTGCCGTGGCTGTCGGCCAGGCACTGGGTCTCGACGTGGCGCGGCTTGTCGAGGTACTGCTCGACGAAGCACTCGCCGCGGCCGAACGCGGCGACGGCCTCGCGGACCGCGGAGTCGTACAGCTCCGGCACCTCTTCGAGGGTGCGGGCGACCTTCAGGCCGCGGCCGCCACCGCCGAAGGCGGCCTTGATGGCGATCGGCAGGCCGTGTTCCTTGGCGAACGCCACGACCTCGTCGGCGCCGGAGACCGGGTCCGGGGTGCCGGCGACCAGCGGGGCGCCGGCGCGCTGCGCGATGTGGCGGGCGGCGACCTTGTCGCCGAGGTCGCGGATGGCCTGCGGCGGCGGGCCGATCCAGGTCAGGCCAGCGTCGATGACGGCCTGCGCGAAGTCGGCGTTCTCGGAGAGGAAGCCGTATCCGGGGTGGATGGCGTCCGCGCCGGAGTCGGCGGCGGCCTGGAGGACCTTGGAGATGTCCAGGTAGCTGGCGGCCGGGGTGTCACCGCCCAACGCGAAAGCTTCGTCGGCCGCGCGGACGTGCAGGGCGTCCCGGTCCGGGTCGGCGTAGACGGCTACGCTCGCGATCCCGGCATCCCGGCAGGCCCGAGCAACGCGGACAGCGATTTCGCCACGGTTGGCGATGAGCACCTTGCGCACGATGGCTCCCTCCTTGAAACAAGCTGAGTTTAGGGACTGCCCACACGGCCTTTCGACCCTCCCCCAGAGGTGACCTTGCCCACACGGAGTGTGATTCGAGGCCGCCTCTAGCGCGGAAAGTCCTTGTGGCGCCCCAGGTCAGGGGGATCCCCGACTGCACAGTAACCCCGTCGGACGGCCGCGGTCTCTGTCCGCCGGGTCAGCGGGCCCCGGCGATTCTTTGTGGATTCCCTACGAACGGCCCATAGATTCTTTGCGTGGCGGCCGCGGCGCGCCCTCTCGCGTAACGAACGGGTGCGCACCCCTTGTCCGTACGTTTACCCGTTAGTAGCCTCCAGGCGTCGAACGGCGTGTCGAATGGCGGGAAGGGGTGGGCGCCGTGGATGCCGTGCTGCGCAGGCTCGTGGCCGGGCTGGCCGCCGTCGCGCTCGCCGCCGAGGGGGTGCTGCTCGCCCTGGTCCACTTCGTGCTGGGGCGGACCACGCACAACCAGTCGATGTCCATCGCCGGCTCGGACCCCGAAGCCATGGCCGTGGCCACCTATGCGCTGGGGGCGGCCATGGGGGCCTTCCTGCTCCTGTGCGCGGTGCTCCTCGCCGTGGCCGCCGTACGCGACCGCGCGCCCGGCCGCTTCGCCCGCGCCGTCCTGGTCACGGCCGCCGTCGTGCACGGCCTGCTCGGCGCCGTCGCCGTCGGGGCGGTCGGCTGGGGCGCCTTCGCGGCGACGATGGTGATCCTGTGCCTGATCGTGCTGACCCTGACCCTGCACCCGGCCCGGGGCGGCCGCGTGGACGGCGGTCGGGAGCCGGGCGGGCTCAGGCCCACAAGTCGGTGATCGACACGCCCAGTTCGCCCAGCAGGGAGCGCAGCAGCGGCATCGACAGGCCGATGACGTTGCCGTGGTCGCCGTCGATCCCCTCGATGAACGGCGCGGACAGCCCGTCCAGGGTGAACGCCCCCGCCACGTGCAGCGGCTCGCCGCTCGCCACGTAGGCCGCGACCTCCGCGTCCGTCGGCTCGCCGAAGTGCACCGTCGTGGACGCCGTCGCCGACACCCGGCGGCCCGTGGCCGTGTCGATCACGCAGTGCCCGGTGCGCAGGACGCCCGACCGTCCGCGCATCGCCTTCCATCGGGCCGTGGCCTCCGCGGCGTCCGCGGGCTTGCCCAGCGCCTCGCCGTCCAGCTCCAGCACCGAGTCGCAGCCGATGACCAGGGCGCCCGCGGCCTCGTCCAGGCCGGCCACGACGGCCGCCTTGGCCTCGGCCAGGACCAGGGCCAGCTCGGCCGGGGTGTCCGCGGTCATCGAGTCCTCGTCGACGTTGCTGACGATCACGTGCGGCGCGAGCCCGGCCTGGCGCAACAGGTTCAGCCGGGCGGGGGAGGCGGACGCGAGGACGAGGGCGGGGGCGGGGGCCGGGGCCTGGGCAGCAGTCATGCCCGTCATCGTAGGCGGGCCGCCTAGAACCCCACACCCAGCAGGTACACGAAGACCACCATGGCGAGGACGAGCACCACGGTCATCCGCCGGAGCATCGCCTGTGTCTCGCGCATCTCCTCGGGCGGCTCGTTCTTCGGGTCGGACCAGAGCATGCCCCGATCCTGTCCCCGAAGACCGGTGCGGCGCCTGAGTACGGGTACTCAGGCACCGCCACCGGATCGCGCCGTCTTCCGGCGCGTTCGCGCCTTCAGCCCCGGCCGGGCCAGTACGTACGGGCCCACGCGCGCGGCCCCGGCTGCGGCAGCGTGCGCGCCGCCAGCCGGCTCGGCGCCGCCCACGCGTCGGCCACCCGCGGTGCGCCCGACGGTGCCGAGGCCAGCACCGCCGCGCGCGCTTGGACCACCGCCAGGGCGGCGGCCAGCTCCTCCGGCGTCGGATTCCCCTTGACGACCTTGATCACCACAGGACTGGACCTCCCGGACCTAGAGGGGGATGTTGCCGTGCTTCTTCGGCGGCAGGGACTCGCGCTTGGTGCGCAGCTGGCGCAGGGCCTTGACGACGTGCGCGCGGGTCTCCGACGGCATCGCCACCGCGTCGACGTAGCCGCGCTCGGCGGCGGTGTACGGGTTGAGCAGCGTGTCCTCGTACTCGGTGATGAGCCGGGCGCGGACGGCCTCCACGTCCTCGCCGGCGGCCTCGGCCTCGGCGAGGGTGCGGCGGTGCAGGATGTTGACCGCGCCCTGGGCGCCCATGACGGCGATCTGCGCGGTCGGCCAGGCCAGGTTGAGGTCGGCGCCGAGGTGCTTGGAGCCCATGACGTCGTAGGCGCCGCCGAAGGCCTTGCGGGTGATGACGGTGATCAGGGGGACGGTGGCCTCGGCGTAGGCGTAGATCAGCTTGGCGCCGCGCCGGATGATTCCGTTGTACTCCTGGTCGGTGCCCGGCAGGAAGCCCGGGACGTCGACGAAGGTCAGCACCGGGATGTTGAAGGCGTCGCAGGTCCGCACGAAGCGGGCCGCCTTCTCGGAGGCGTTGATGTCCAGGCAGCCGGCGAACTGCATCGGCTGGTTGGCGACGACGCCGACCGGGTGGCCCTCGACGCGGCCGAAGCCGGTGAGGATGTTCGGGGCGAACAGCGACTGCGTCTCGAGGAACTCGCCGTCGTCGAGGACGTGCTCGATCACCGTGTGCATGTCGTACGGCTGGTTCGCGCTGTCCGGGATCAGCGCGTCGAGCTCGCGGTCGGTGTCGGAGACCTCGGTGTCGGCCTCCTCCGGGAAGGCGGGCGGCTCCGAGAGGTTGTTCGACGGCAGGTACGACAGCAGGGACTTGACGTACTCGATGGCGTCCTTCTCGTCCCCGGCCATGTGGTGGGCCACGCCCGAGGTGGAGTTGTGCGTGCGGGCGCCGCCGAGCTCCTCGAAGCCGACGTCCTCGCCGGTGACCGTCTTGATGACGTCCGGACCGGTGATGAACATGTGGGAGGTCTGGTCGACCATCACGGTGAAATCGGTGATGGCGGGGGAGTAGACCGCGCCGCCCGCGCAGGGGCCCACGATCAGGCTGATCTGCGGGATGACGCCGGAGGCGTGCACGTTGCGGCGGAAGATCTCGCCGTACATGCCGAGGGCCATGACGCCCTCCTGGATGCGGGCGCCGCCTGAGTCGTTGATGCCGACGACCGGGCAGCCGGTCTTCAGTGCGAAGTCCATCACCTTCATGATCTTCTGGCCGAAGACCTCGCCCAGGGAGCCGCCGAGCACGGTGAAGTCCTGGGAGAACACGGCCACCGGGCGTCCGTCGACGGTTCCGTAGCCGGTGACGACGCCGTCGCCGTACGGGCGGTTCTTCTCCATGCCGAAGTCGGTGGAGCGGTGCCGGGCGAACTCGTCCAGCTCGACGAAAGAGCCCTCGTCCAGCAGCAGGGCGATCCGCTCGCGCGCCGTCAGCTTGCCCTTGGCGTGCTGCTTCTCCACGGCCCGGGCGGACCCGGCGTGGGAGGCCTCCTCGATACGGCGCTGCAGATCCGCGATCTTGCCCGCGGTGGTGTGGATGTCGATCGGCTCTGACGGTTGTGACATCGGGGTCGCGGCTCCCTGTGTGGTGTCAACTGCCTGGTCAATGGATGACTACTGCTGGCTACTGGTGCGTAGCGTATCGGCGGGCATGGCGCTCGGCAGTGCGGCGTTTGACACACCTACTGTGGGTTGCATGACGCCATCAGATGCTTCAGGAGGAACCCCTTCCGGGCCCTCCGCGGGCCGCTGGTCGAACCTCGACCGGCCGCCCCTGAACGCCGCCGCGCTGCAGCGCGCCCTCGTCACCGGGCAAGGACTGTGGTCCTCGGTGGAAGTCGTCCCCAGTACGGGCTCCACCAACACCGATCTGGCCGCCCGGGCCGCGCAGCTGCCCGAGGGGGCCGTGCTCGTCGCGGAGGAGCAGACCGCCGGGCGCGGGCGGCTCGACCGCAGCTGGGTCGCGCCCCCCCGCTCGGGGCTGTTCTTCTCCGTACTGCTCAAGCCGGGGGAGGCCGTGCCGCAGGAGCGGTGGGGCTGGCTGACCCTGCTGGCCGGGGTGGCCACCGCGACCGGGCTGTCCCGGGCCGCCGGTGTGGACACCGCACTCAAATGGCCCAACGACCTGCTGGTCACCGTGGAGGGCCACGAGCGCAAGGCCGCCGGCATCCTCGCGGAGCGGGTCGCGGACGGGATCGTCATCGGGATCGGCCTCAACGTGACGCTGACCGAGGACGAGCTGCCGGTACCGGAGGCCGGGTCGCTGGCCCTGGCGAAGGCCGCCGTCACGGACCGCGAGCCGCTGCTGAAGGCCGTACTGCGGGCCCTGGACGAGTGGTACGGGAACTGGCGCGCGGCCGGCGGCGATCCGGCGGCCAGCGGGCTCCAGGAGGCGTACGCGGCGCAGTGCGCGACCCTCGGCCGGCACGTGCGGGCGGACCTGCCCGGCGGGCGGTCGCTCACCGGGACGGCCGAAGCGGTCGACGCGGAGGGGCGGCTCGTCGTACGGACGGAGGAGGGCGCGCACGAGGCCGTCGGCGCCGGGGACGTGGTGCACCTCAGGTCCGCGCGGTAGGGGCGGTCCGGTCCGGGCCCTTCCCGGCCCGTCCCGGCCGTTCCCGGGCCGGTCCGCCGCCCCCCGTCGGCCCCCCGGCGGGCCCGCCCGGTGCGCACACCCGGCGGGTCCCGGACCGGTCCGTGACCCCGGCGGGCGCCGGAGGTGACGGGAGCGGGGAGTGAGCTACGGCACACCTGCCGTATGGTTTAGGCGATCCCGGTCCTTGCCGGTGATCACCCGGTTCGGCAGGGCAGTGCGCACGGAATGGACAGGAGGCGGCCCTTGACCGTCGACGACTCTTCGTCCGGCGCGTTCGCCCGCGGACCCGGAAACCCGGGAGGCCCGGGAGGCCCGGGGAGCCCGGGTACGCCGATCGGGCGCGACCAGCACACCCCCCACCACGAGGTGGACCACACCGCCCAGCCGACGGCGGATCCGCTCGCCATCCGGCTGGAGCAGCTGATCCTGGGCGCCGAGCGCCGCTACACCCCCTTCCAGGCGGCCCGCAGCGCCGGCGTGTCGATGGAGCTCGCCTCCCGCTTCTGGCGGGCCATGGGCTTCGCGGACATCGGGCAGGCCAGGGCCCTGACCGAGGCCGACGTCCTCGCGCTGCGCCGGCTCGCCGGCCTGGTCGAGGCGGGGCTGCTCAGCGAGCCGATGGCCGTGCAGGTGGCCCGCTCCACCGGGCAGACCACCGCCCGGCTGGCCGAATGGCAGATCGATTCCTTCCTGGAGGGGCTGACCGAGCCGCCGGAGCCGGGCATGACCCGCACGGAGGTCACGTACCCGCTGGTCGAGCTGCTCCTCCCGGAGCTGGAGGAGTTCCTCGTCTACGTGTGGCGGCGCCAGCTGGCGGCGGCGACCGGCCGGGTGGTGCAGGCGGCCGACGACGAGGAGATGGTCGACCGGCGCCTCGCGGTGGGCTTCGCTGACCTGGTCGGCTTCACCCGGCTGACGCGGCGCCTGGAGGAGGAGCAGCTCGGCGAGCTGGTGGAGTCCTTCGAGACCAACGCCGCGGACCTGGTGGCCGCGCACGGTGGCCGGCTCATCAAGACGCTCGGCGACGAGGTGCTGTACGCGGCGGACGACGCGGCGACGGCGGCGGAGATCGCACTGCGGCTGATCGAGACGATGGAGGCGGACCCGCAGATGCCGGAGCTGCGGGTCGGCATCGCCTTCGGGACGGTCACGACCCGGATGGGCGACGTCTTCGGGACCACCGTGAACCTGGCCAGCCGGCTGACCTCGATAGCCCCGAAGGACGCGGTGCTGGTCGACGGGGCGATGGCCGAGGAGCTGGGGCGCACGGGCGCGGCGCCGGTCTCCGAGAAGGAGGCCGAGGCCGAGGAGGGCGGCGGCTCGTACCGCTTCGCGCTCCAGCCGATGTGGCAGCGGCCGGTGCGCGGGCTGGGGGTCGTGGAGCCCTGGTCGCTGACGCGGCGGAAGCCTAAGATCCCCGGGTAACGTTCGTTAACCGGGAGGGCCCTGTGTCGGTGGAGTCGGCGATGGAGTCGGAGTTCGTAGCGGTACGTCGGCACGGCGACGACGGGGTCGTGGAGCTGGTCCTCGACCGGCCGAAGGCGATGAACGCGGTGTCCACGCAGATGGCGCGGGCCATCGGGGCGGCCTGCGCGCAGCTGGCGGCGGACCCGTCGGCCCGGGTGGTCGTGCTCACCTCGACGGCGGAGCGGGCGTTCTGCGTGGGCGCGGACCTCAAGGAGCGCAACTCCCTCAGCGACGCGGAGCTGGTGCGCCAGCGGCCCACCACGCGGGGCGCGTACGGGGGCGTGCTGGAGCTGCCGATGCCGACGATCGCGGCGGTGCACGGGTTCGCGCTGGGCGGCGGCTTCGAGCTGGCGCTGGCCTGCGATGTGATCGTGGCCGACGAGACGGCCGTGGTCGGCCTGCCGGAGGTGTCCGTGGGCGTGATCCCGGGCGGCGGCGGAACCCAGCTGCTGCCGCGGCGCGTGGGCGCGGCCCGGGCGGCGGAGCTGATCTTCACGGCCCGCCGGGTGGAGGCCGCGGAGGCGCTGTCGCTGGGCCTGGTCGACTCGGTGGTCCCCGCGGGCCGGGACCGCGAGGAGGCCCTCGCCCTGGCCGCCCGGATGGCGGCGAACTCCCCGGTCGGCCTGCGGGCGGCCAAGCGGGCGCTGCGGCTGGGCCACGGGATGGACCTGGCGGCCGGCCTGGAGATCGAGGACGCCGCCTGGCGGACGGTCGCGTTCTCCGGCGACCGGGCGGAGGGCGTGGCGGCGTTCAACGAGAAGCGCCGCCCCAACTGGCCGGGGCAGTAGCCGCACGGTTCGGCCGCAGCGTTCGGCCGCAGCGTTCGGCCGCGGCGTTCGGCCGCGGCGTTCGGCCGAGGCGTCCCTGCGCACGGTTCGGCCGCACGGTTCCCTTCGGCACGCCCCCGGCCGGCCCGGCCCGGCGGGGGGCGTGCCCTACCAATTCGGATAAAACTCCCTAACCTGGGGTGATGGGACTCGACGCGCGGCTGCGAGCCGTCGTGGGCCTGGCGCAGGCCATGGCCGCCGCGGGTGCGCCGCGGGACAGCATGCGGGCCGCTGCGCGCGGGGCGCGCCTGGCGATGGACGGGTCGTTCGCCGCGATCTCCGCCTGGGAGCGGGAGCGGGGCCGGCTGCGGGTCCTCGTCAACGAGGGCGAGCGGCGGGCGGACGAGACCGAGTTCCCGGAGGACGAGTCGTACCCCGTGCACGACTTCCCCGAGATCACCGAGTTCCTGCACGAGCGCTGGGTCGGCGGCGGAGGCCCGCACGCCTGGGTCGAGAGCGCCGGCGGCGCCCGCCCCGGCCGCCGCGGCGAGACCCTGCGCCGGCGCGGCCGCGGCACCTGCGTCGTGGCGCCCGTCGTGCTGAGCGGCCGCGCGTGGGGCGAGCTGTACGTGGCCCGGGACGAGGGACTGCCCGACTTCGACGAGGACGACGCCGATTTCGCCACCGTCCTCGCCGCCGTGATCGCCGCCGGCCTCGCGCAGAACGACCGGCTGGAGGAGGCCCGGCGGCTCGCGTTCACCGATCCGCTGACCGGGCTGGCCAACCGCCGCGCCGTCGACATGCGGCTCGACGGGGCCCTGGAGGAGCACCGGCGCGGCGGTGTCGTCGTGAGCCTGGTGGTGTGCGACCTCAACGGGCTCAAGCGGGTCAACGACACCCTCGGCCACGCCACCGGCGACCGGCTCCTGGAGCGCTTCGGGTCCGTGCTGAGCCTGTGCGGGGCCATGCTGCCCGGGGCGCTCGCCGCCCGGCTCGGGGGTGACGAGTTCTGCCTGGTCAGCGTCGGCCCCTCGGCCGACGAGGTGGTGCGGGTCACCGAGGAGCTGTGCCGCCGCGCCGGCGGGCTGGAGCTGGGCGAGGGGGTGGCCTGCGGGGTCGCCTCGACCGGGGACCCGATCGGCCCCGTGAAGTCCTCCCGGCGGCTGTTCCGGCTGGCCGACGCCGCCCAGTACAAGGCGAAGGCCGCCCGCTCCGCCGGCCCCGTCGTCGCCGGGCGGGACACGGCCGTGGTGCGCCTGGCCGACGCGGCCCAGCAGGAGGCCCCGGGCGAGCGGCGCCGCTTCCGCGGCCGGGCGTGACGCCGTACGCCGTCGCGGGTGGCGTAAGAGCTCCTCGTGAACGTCACTAGTGACATGAAGCGATTCAGTCCGTAGGGTGCTGAATATGGATATGCACACTGTCGTGGTGGGGACGTCCGGGACCACCCCCGAGGACGTCATCGCCGTCGCCCGCGGCAACGCGCGGGTCCAGCTGTCCCCCGAGGCCCTGGACGCCCTCGCCCGCTCCCGCGAGATCGTCGACTCCCTCGCCGCCAAGCCCGAGCCCGTCTACGGCGTCTCCACCGGCTTCGGCGCCCTGGCCTCCCGGCACATCAGCCCCGAGCTGCGCGCCCAGCTCCAGCGCAACATCGTCCGCTCGCACGCCGCCGGCATGGGCCCGCGCGTCGAGCGGGAGGTCGTGCGCGCCCTGATGTTCCTGCGCCTGAAGACGGTCGCCTCCGGCCACACCGGCGTCCGGCCCTCCGTCGCGCAGACCATGGCCGACCTGCTCAACGCGGGCATCACGCCCGTCGTCCACGAGTACGGCTCCCTCGGCTGCTCCGGCGACCTCGCCCCGCTCTCGCACTGCGCCCTCACCCTGATGGGCGAAGGCGACGCCGAGGGTCCCGACGGCGTCGTCCGCCCGGCCGGCGAGCTGCTCGCCGAGGCCGGCATCGAGCCCGTCGAACTGCGCGAGAAGGAGGGCCTCGCCCTCCTCAACGGCACCGACGGCATGCTCGGCATGCTGATCATGGCCCTCGCCGACCTCCACCGGCTCTACACCTCCGCCGACATCACCGCCGCCCTGACGCTGGAGGCCCTGCTCGGCACCGAGAAGGTCCTCGCGCCCGAGCTGCACGCCATCCGCCCGCACCCCGGCCAGGGCGACTCCGCCGCCAACATGGCCGCCGTCCTGAAGGGCTCCGGGCTCACCGGGCACTACCAGGAGGAGTCCGCCCCGCGCGTGCAGGACGCGTACTCCGTGCGCTGCGCCCCGCAGGTCGCCGGCGCCGGCCGCGACACCCTCGCCCACGCCGCCCTGGTCGCCTCCCGCGAGCTGGCCTCCGCCGTCGACAACCCGGTGGTCCTGCCCGACGGGCGGGTGGAGTCCAACGGCAACTTCCACGGCGCGCCCGTCGCGTACGTCCTGGACTTCCTCGCCATCGCGGCCGCCGACCTCGGCTCCATCGCCGAGCGGCGCACCGACCGGCTCCTGGACAAGCACCGCTCGCACGGCCTGCCGCCCTTCCTGGCCGACGACGCCGGCGTCGACTCCGGCCTGATGATCGCCCAGTACACGCAGGCCGCCCTGGTCAGCGAGATGAAGCGGCTGGCCGTCCCGGCCTCCGCCGACTCCATCCCCTCCTCCGCCATGCAGGAGGACCACGTCTCGATGGGCTGGTCGGCCGCGCGCAAGCTCCGCACCGCCGTCGACAACCTGACCCGGATCATCGCCATCGAGCTGTACGCGGCCACCCGCGCCATCGAGCTGCGCCACGGGCTCACCGCCGCCCCGGCCAGCCTCGCCGCCATCGCCGCCGTCCGCGCGGCCGGTGTCGAGGGCCCCGGGCCGGACCGCTTCCTGGCGCCCGACCTGGCCGCCGCCGACGCCTTCGTGCGCTCGGGCGGACTGGTCGAGGCGGTCGAGGGGGTCACGGGCCCGCTCGCCTGAGCAGCCCGGGCCGCCCGGCCCGGCGGATGCGGAACGGCCGAGGGCCGCTCCCGGGAGGTGTCCCGGTGAGCGGCCCTCGGCCGTTGTGGTGTGCCGGGCGCCCTGTGCCGGGCCGCCTGTGCCGGGCCGCCTGTGCCGGGCGGCCTACAGGGCGCGGGTGCGGCGCACCGAGAAGGTGACGAAGCCCGCGCCGACGCCCAGGAAGAGGGTGCCGGCCAGCAGGTACGGGGTGGTGTCGATCCCGCCGGTGTCCGCGAGCGCCAGGGCGGCGGCCCGGCCGCCCTGGGCGGTGTCGCCGGTGGTCGCGGCACCGGTGGCACCGGCGGCGTCCGCACCGTCGGCGGTCAACGTGACGGTGCCGGAGCCGCCGGTGTTCCCGGAGACGGGCGTGACCGGGGCGGGGGCCGCGGACCCGGGTGCGGTGGCGTTCGCGGAGGGAACGAACCAGAGGGCGGCGAGGAGGGTGGTCGCACCCAGCGAGGTGAGCAGGGGCGGGCGTGCGGACACGGGGCGATCCCCCTTGCGGAAGCAGCGAATTGACCGTGTGCGGTGATGCTACGGAAAGGGGCGGGTCGTGGGAAAGTCGAGGCGGGTGCGGGCTTACGCTCCGACGTATGAACCCTACTGACACATCACGATACGTACGGCTTCGCGTGGATTTGGTGCTGGAGGTGCCGGACGCCGAGGCGCTGACCGGGGCCGCGCTCGACCACATCGCGGCCGACGAGTACATGCCGGACGACGAACGCGGCCACGCCGAGTCGGCGGTACAGGAGGACGAGTCGGAGGCCCTGGCGTACCTCATCGACCCCATCGACCTGGTCGTGGACATCCCCGGGGTGGAGCTCGTACAGGCCTCCTGGAGCAGCGAGCCCGTCGAATACGACCCCGAGTCGCTGGAGTACGAGCTGGACGAGGAAGATGGGGGTTTCGACAGAGAGACCGACAACGCCTGACCGTGGGGTGGCCCACATCCAAACGGGATGTGGAACCGATCCGATCCGTCAACGCGTTGACTGGTGCGTGGCAGGGGGCGCGTCCCCCTGCCCGGGGATGCCCCCGGGGGGTTCAGCAGCGATGGAGTGGCGTGTGAGGACGGACAGCAAGCGGCGGAGAAGGTCCATGGCGGCCATATCCGCCGTGCTCGGCGGCGTACTGATGCTCACGGCGTGCGGCGGAGGTGACGAGGACAAGGCGAAGGGCGGCGGGGACGCCGCCAAGTCCCAGTCCGACGTCGACGCGGCGGCCGCCAAGGACGCGTCGAAGGCCAAGATAACGATCACGCCGAAGGACGGCGCGACCAACGTCGGCCTGGACTCGACGGCGGTCAGCGTCGCCGACGGCACCCTCACGGCGGTCGAGCTCAAGACCTCCGAGGGTGCCGCCGTGGCCGGCAAGATCGCCGGCGACGGCAAGAGCTGGAAGCCGGACGCCCCGCTGAAGCGCTCCACGAAGTACGCGCTGTCGGCGACCGCCAAGGACGCGGGCGGCAAGGAGGCGCACGAGAACGCCTCCTTCACCACCGTCTCCCCGGAGAACAGCTTCATCGGCTCGTTCGTGCCGGAGGACGGCCAGACCGTCGGCGTGGGCATGCCCGTGTCGATCACCTTCAACAAGCCGATCAAGGACAAGAAGGCGGTCCAGTCGGCGATCAACGTCACCTCCAGCAGCGGCCAGGAGGTCGTCGGCCACTGGTTCAGCGAGCAGCGGCTCGACTTCCGGCCCGAGAACTACTGGCAGCCGAACTCCACCGTCACGCTGAAGATGCAGCTGGACGGGGTGCAGGGCGCCCCCGGCGTCCAGGGCGTGCAGAACCGCACCGCCACCTTCAAGATCGGCCGGAGCCAGGTCTCCACGGTCGACGCGAAGTCGAAGAAGATGACGGTCACCCGGGACGGCGCGGTCATCAAGACCATCCCGATCTCGGCGGGCTCCCCGGCGACCCCCACGTACAACGGCCAGATGGTGATCTCCGAGAAGTTCAAGGAGACCCGGATGAACGGCGCCACCGTGGGCTTCACCGACGCCGACGGCAAGGGCGAGTACGACATCAAGGACGTCCCGCACGCGATGCGGCTGTCGAACTCCGGGACCTTCCTCCACGGCAACTACTGGGGCGCGGACTCGATCTTCGGCAGTGTGAACACCAGCCACGGCTGTGTCGGCCTGAACGACGTCAAGGGCGCGGGCGACCCGAACCAGCCCGCCGCCTGGTTCTACGACAACTCGCTCATCGGCGACGTCGTCACGGTGGTCAACTCCCCGGACCGGACCATCAAGCCGGACAACGGCCTCAACGGCTGGAACATGAGCTGGGCGGACTGGAAGGCCGGCTCGGCCGCCTGACCCCCGGTTCCGCCGGTCGGGCGGAGTCGAACCGCGGATGGCGGGGCACCCCTGGCGGGTGCCCCGCCATCCGGCGTTCCGGCGGCCGCCCGCGTCCCGCGTCCCGCGTCCAGCCCACAGCCGCTGCCCGCTGCCCGCCGCCCGCCGCCGCAAACTCCCGCGCGGGCGGCCCGGGGACGGGACTAAGGTCCGGCGCATGACAAGCGACTCCATGATCCGAGCCCTCACCCCGCCGCCGTCCGATGCGGAGACGGAGGCCTGGCGGTCGGTCCTGGCCGACGCCCGGGCCGCCGACCTGCCGCAGCTGCCGGCACCCTCCCGGGTCGAGGTGGCCGGGCGGCTCCGGGTGCCGCCCGCGCGCGGGCACGCCGCCCTGTGGGCGGCCGGGGACGGCGTCGCCGGGCTCCTGCTCTTCACCGACGAGGAGAACCTGCACACCGCGTTCCTCGACGTGCTGACGGTCCGTCCGCAGGCACGCCGCCAGGGCCTCGGCACGGCCCTGTGGCAGCGGGTCCGCGCGGAACTCCTCGCCCGGGGCCGCACCTCGGTCTCCGCCCAGATCGACCTCGGCGGCCCCGGCCAGGCCTTCGCCGAATCGCTGGGCTTCAGCTGCGTCCTGCCGATGGCCTGGTACGTCCAGGACGTCCGGGAGGCGCGGCGCGCCCTGCCCGCCCGGGAGGCCGCCGCCCCGCCCGGCTACGAGCTCGTGTGCTGGCAGGGCCTGGTGCCCGACGTATGGGCCGCCGCGGCGGCCCGGGCCCACTGCGCGATGGACGACGCCCCGATGGGCGGTGTGGACGAGCAGGTCCTCGCCTGGACCCCGGAGCGCCTGCACGCCTCCCAGCAGCTGATCCTGGACCGCGGGGGCGCGCTGACCACGGTCGCCGCCGTCACCCCGCAGGGCGAGGTGGCCGCGTACACGGAGCTCGTGCTGCCCGACCCGGACGGCCCGCGCGCCATCCAGTACGACACGGTCGTCGTTCCCGGACACCGCGGCCGCGGCCTCGGCCGCACCGTCAAGCTCCGCATGCTCGCCGAGGCGGCGGACCGCCACCCGGCCCTGCGGACCATCGCCACGACCGTCGCGGACGAGAACACCCCGATGCGGACGGTCAACGAGGCCCTCGGCTACCGCCGCGACCGCGGCACGGCCGTCTTCCAGCTCACGCTGTAGCGGCGGCCGCCGGCCGGCGCGCCACGAGGGAGTACAGGACGGGCAGGTGCGTCTGCCCGAACGGGAAGCGGTACCTGCCGTCCTGGCCCCGCGGCAGGATGCCCCGGCCATCGGACTCGGCGTCAGTGTGCTCGCCGAGCCGCTCCACGGCCAGCCCGGCGCCGGCCGCGGCCGTCACGATCTCCCCCAGCGCGTGCGGGTACTGCACCGACTCCCGCGGCTCCGTGCGCAGCTCGGGATCCGCGTACGTCCCGGTCACCGGCTCCCGCTGCGGCTGCCCGCCGCCGTACGGCCAGTCGGCGACGAGCGGCTCGTAGCTGGCGAAGACCTGGAGCAGCGGGTGCAGGTCGACCAGGACCAGCCGGCCGCCGGGGCGCAGCGCGGCGGCCGCGCCGCGCATCCAGGCGTCCAGGTCGCCGATCCAGCACAACACCCCGTGCGTGGCGACGGCCAGGTCGAACCGGCCGCCGAGCGAGGCGGGCAGCGCCTGCGTGTCCGCCTCGACGAACTCGGCGCGCTCCGCGAGCCCGGCCCGGGCCGCCAGCCCCCGGGCCCGCTCGACCGCCACGGGCGAGAAGTCCACCCCGGTCACCCGGGCCCCGAGCCGCGCCCAGTTCAGGGTGTCCATGCCGAAGTGGCACTGCAGGTGCAGCAGGTCCAGCCCGCGCACGTCCCCCGCGAGCTCCCGCTCCAGGTCCAACAGGGTCTGCCGGCCGGCGAGGAACGCCCCGACGTCGTAGAACCGGTCCCCGGGCGTCGTCCCGTGCACCCGTGCCCGCTCGTCCCACACGGCCCGATTGACCGCAACCCCGTCCCGCTGCCCACTGTCGTCCACGGCCCCAGTCTGCCGAAGCCCCTCTACCCCGGGCGGCCGATTTCCCCGCCGCGGCGGACGGAAGGCCGCCCCGGCGTCACCGCCGGGCCGCGTCGAGCAAGGCCGACGCTGCCGCCGTACGGGCTGCGGGACGGCGGGTGACCGGGCGGCTCGGGGGGCGCCGCCTGCCAACGTGCCCCCGGGTCCCCTCCATCTGCCGGCAGATGGAGGGGACCCGCGGGGAGCCTAGGCTTCCGCCTTGGCGACGCCGATGGGGCAGGAGACGCCTGTGCCGCCTATGCCGCAGTAGCCCGCCGGGTTCTTGTCCAGGTACTGCTGGTGGTAGGCCTCGGCCGGCCAGAACGGGCGGTCCTCGGCCGGGAGGACCGCCGTGGTGATCGGGCCGTAGCCGGAGGCGTTCAGGACCTGCTGGTAGGCGTCGCGGGAGGCCTCGGCCGCGGCCTGCTGGGCGGGGGAGTGGGTGTACACCGCGGAGCGGTACTGGGTGCCCACGTCGTTGCCCTGGCGGAAGCCCTGGGTGGGGTCGTGGGACTCCCAGAACAGCTTCAGCAGGGTGGCGTAGGAGACGGCCGCCGGGTCGAAGACCACGCGGACGACCTCCGTGTGCCCGGTCAGGCCCGAGCAGACCTCCTCGTACGTCGGGTTCTGCGTGTGGCCGCCCTGGTAGCCGACGAGGGTGGTCCACACCCCGGGGGTTTGCCAGAACTTCCGCTCCGCGCCCCAGAAGCAGCCCAGCCCGAAGTCCGCGACCTCCAGGTGCTCCGGGTAGGGGCCGGCGAGGGGGGTGCCGAGGACGGTGTGCTGCGGGGGCAGGGCGAACAGGGGCTCGGTGCGGCCCTCGAGGGCCTGCTCGGCGGTGGGGAGCTCGGGGGTGCGGCGGTACGAGAACATGGATTCCCTCCTTGGTACCTCCCTCAACGGACGGGGGCGGGCCCGGATTCCCCACCGAGGTGGAGGGGACCGGGCCCGCCCGTCGCCGGGCCGCTACTGCGCGTCCGCCGTCACGCGGACCGTTACTGCGCGTCCGCCGTCACGCGGACCGCCCAGTCGCGTGCGTACAGGTACCGCCGCTTCGGCTGGGAGTGGTACGACCACGGCATGGCGCCGATGTACCCGTCGATGCGGCGGAACTGCTCCACCGCCTCCGCGTCCCGGTCCTGCCAGAACAGCATCCAGGCCAGCATGTGCCGCAGCCTGACCGCCCGCCGGTCGCCGGGGCCGGCCGCCGCCAGGTCGGCGAGGGCGGCGTCGACGGCCGCGCGGACCTCGGGCTCCTTGTAGTAGTCCTCCGCCTGGAGGTCCTTGTTCCAGGACTCGTTCTCGAAGTACGCGATCAGCGGCAGCAGCGACAGCAGTTCGCCCGGCTCGGCCGAGTCGGCCGCCTTGCGGGCGAAGCCGAGGGCCAGCTCGTGCGAGCCGCGCCACTTCGCGGCCCAGTACTGCAGGGCGCTGGTGTGCGCGGTCAGCAGCTTCGGGGCGCGGGCCGTGATCTGCGCCCACAGCTCCTCGTACCGCTCGTGGGGGTAGCCCAGGCCCATCGCGATGGGCTGCTCCACCATGTACGGGACCGGGTCCGCGGGGTCGGCGAGCTTCCGGGCGGCGTGCGCGGTCCGCTCCGCCTCGAGCAGCAGCTCGCGGAAGAGCCGGAACTGCTCCTGCGTGGTGCGGGCCCCGGACTGGCTGCCGCGGACGTTCCACGCGACCATGACGGCGGTGTCGGCCTCGACGACCGCCGCCGTCGGGTCCCCGGGCCGGGCCGCCTGCCAGGCGAGCAGCCACGCGTCGTCCTCGGCGGCGGCCTCGGACAGGACGCGCACCCGCTGCCAGCGCTCCTCCCAGTCCGTTCCGGCGGCGTCGATCCAGTCGGCTCCGGTCTGCCAGTCGCCGGCCCGGACCGCCGCCAGCGCGGCCGTCTCCTCCGGGGGTACGGGCTGTGCGTGCTCGGTGTCGAGGTCGGCCTCCGCGACGAAGCCGAGCGCGACGACGGCCGCGGCCTGCTCCGCCTTGGTCCGCTCCTCCAGGGCGGCGGTGTCGGCCTGGGTGGCCTCGATCTCGGCCTCCAGGGCGTCCGACCGGGCGTTGAGCTTCCGGGCCTTGCGTACGTAGTACACGGCGCGCAGCAGTTTGAAGGCACCCGCTAGCAGCAGGATGCCGAGGATGGTCAGTCCGATGGTCACTTGGCGAGCACCAGCTTTCGCAGGGGTTCGGTGTCGCACTGGTCGGCGGCGGCCGCCTCCAGCGCGGACCGCAGCTCCTGTTCGAACTCCTCGGAGGGGTAGCGCAGGGCGGCCGGGTCGGACCAGGACAGCTCCCAGCGGGCGGTGGCGCGGGCGGTGAGCTCCACGGTGACGAGCTGGCCCAGGAGCTTGCGGACGACGGGGCGGGTGAACTCGCGGGCGGTGCGGCCGGTGGCGGCGGCGGCCTCCTCGGACTTCGGGAAGCGGTCGGCGACGCGCCAGCGCAGGGCCGGGTCGGCGTCGATGGCGTCGAGGACGGCCGCCAGGGCCGGGCCGCGGCCGGAGCCGGCGCCGCCGTCGGCAGCCCCCGCGCCCTCCGCGGCGAAGGCGTCGCGGATGTCCTGGGCGCCCCGGTCCACGTACCGGGTCATGCTCTCGTGGACCAGGTCGGGCCAGTCCACCCGCTTCAGGGCGAGCACCTGCGGGGTCAGCACGGCCTGCTCCAGCGCGGCCTGGGCGGCCTCGGGGGCCGAGAGCAGCGCCAGCGCGGGGCGGGCGTCCGCGTGGCCGCGGCCGTCGTCGGGCAGGGCCTCGATGCGGGCGACGCGTTCGGCGAGCGGCGGGTGGGAGTCGTACGGGTCGGCGGGCTCGGTGGGCAGCTCGCGGCGCATCTCGTCCAGCTCGGCGGAGCGGGCGTCGAGGAGGTTGCGCAGCCCGCCGAAGACCTGTCCGGTACGGGGCAGCAGGTCGGCGCCGATGCCGAGGGTGGCGTACGAGTCCATGTAGAACTCGTGGGCGGGGCCCAGGGCGTTGAACTCGCGCAGCGCGGAGGCGGCGGCGTCGCGTCCGGCGACCTGCACCGAGGCCAGGTCGGCGGCGAGCTCCTGGCGGCGGGCGGAGGAGCGGGTGGCCCGCAGGTAGAACCGGCCGTACGCGGTGTAGACCTTGGCCATGGCGCGGTAGGTGGCGCCCTGGCCGCTGGTGTCGACCTCGTGGGCCTTCTTGCCCTTGGCGATGCGTTTCTGCGCCTTCACCTCCTGCCGGGTGCGCTCCTTGGCGACCTTGGCCTCGGCGCGCTCGTGGAAGTGGGCGACGGTACGGGTGAGCTGGGCGCGCCCGCGGGCGATCAGCGGGGTGAGGCGGGTGTCGAAGTTGGCGTAGTGGCCCATCTCGTGGGCGAGCACGGCGCGCAGCTGCATCTCGTCCAGGCCGGTCATCAGCGGCAGTCCGAGGTACAGGCGGCGGGTGCCGGGGCGCAGGCCGAGCAGCCGGGAGTCCTCGCCGACGGCCGCGTTCACGTCGGCGATCAGCACGATCTCGTCGGGGGCGCGGGTGCCGACCTGCTCGGCGACCTCGCGGACGGCCTGCCACAGGGCCGGCTCCTGCTCGGGGCCGACGGGCACGCCGGGGACGGGGTCCCCCTTGGGGGTGCGGAGCATGAACATGCCGCGCACGATCGGGATGGCGAGGACGCCGGTGACGGCGATCAGTTTGAGCAGCGCGAAACCGCGCAGCCCGGCCGTGTACGCGCCGAGGTCGACGCCGGCGAGCAGGGCCAGCAGGACGAGGCCGAGCAGATAGAAGCCTGCGAGCAGGACGAGAGCGCGCAATGCGCGCAGTGAAGCGCCCATATGGGACAGATCCCCCCGGGGATGAAGACGGTGCGGTGGTGCCGGGCGCACCGCCCGCGCGGTCTGCCGGGGCCGGGTACGGGCGACCCGGCTGCTGCGGCGGTGCGGTGCGGTGCGTACGGCACCTGCGGCCGCGCCGGGTCGGAGGCGGGCCGGTGGCGGAGCCGGGGTCGCCCGGACCCGCCGGCCGGCCCGACGGCCACGGGGGGATCATGCGGCCTCATGGTCACTTACGGCAACCTTATGGCCCGAAGGCGGTGTTCAGTGGGGCAGGGTGGCCGGGGAACCGCCGTTGGCCTCGTAGCCGGCCACCGCCAGGGCGCGGTACACCGTGTACTCCGCGGCCGGGTCCTGGGACGCCGACCAGGGCAGGGCGCCGACGCAGCCGTCCACGTGCCGCACCTGCTCCATGGCCTCCGCCCACCGCTCCATCGGCACCAGGAACGACAGCAGCATGTGCCGTACGTGCGCCAGCATCGGGTCGTCGGGCCGGGCCTGGTGCACCGCGTACAGCGCGCCCTCCACCGCCCGGGTCACCACCGCGCTCTGCCAGAACGGGGTCAGCACCAGGTCCGGCTTGTGCTCGTACACCGCGAACAGCGGCAGCGCCGCCAGCAGCGAGCCCTGCGGGGCCCGGGCCGCCGCCGCGTGGGCGAAGGCATCGGCCTTCTCCCGGGAGCCGTGCCACTTCTCGCACCAGTAGTGCAGGGCGGCCAGGTGGGCTCCCATGTGGTTCGGGGCCACGTCGATGACCTTCGCCCACAGGGTGTCGAACTCCGCCTCCGAGTAGCCCAGCGCCCGCGCGATCGCCAGCTCCGTGATGTACGGGACCGGGTCGCCGGGGGCCAGCAGCACCGCCTTGCGGCAGGCCTCCCGAGCCTCCTCCAGGATGATCCGGTGGTCCTCGGAGCCGACGCCGCCCGAGTGCCGCCACGCCTGCTGCACCAGCAGCTCGGCGTGCACCTGCGCGCCGCCCGCGTCCTTCTCGGCCTGGAGCCGCCACGCCTTCAGCCAGGGCGCACCCACCCCGGGCTGCGCCACCAGCTCCAGTGCCGCGGCACCGGCGAAGGCCTGGACCCGCTGCCAGCGCAGCTCCCCGTCCTTGGGGGTGCCGGCCAGCAGCTGGGAGGCGGCCTGCCACTGCCCGCTGCGCTGCACGACGGCGAGCGCGTCCATCAGGTCCCGGTCGGGTCCGGGGACCCGGATGTCGAGCTCCTCCTGGAGGGCGAAGCCGTAGTCCGCGGGGTCCGCCGCGTCGGGGCTGCCGGGCGAGACCAGGCGCAGGCCGCTCCGCCTGCGCCGTATGAGAGGACCGAGGGCGGCCACGAGCAGGCCGACGGCGATCAGGAACCACAGAATCTCCATGCCCTCAAGCGAACCAGACCGACCCGTGCCGAGGCGAATGCGAACACCGTGTTGCAGGACCCGTCCCGGGCAGCGGCCACGGGGTGGCGTACGGCCGTACGGGCCTTAGGCTCTGCCCATGAGCGACGACAGCCACGAGCACCAGAGCTTCGAAACCCGCGCGATCCACGCGGGCAACACGGCGGACCCGCTGACCGGCGCGGTCGTGCCCCCGATCTACCAGGTCTCCACGTACAAGCAGGACGGCGTCGGCGGCCTGCGCGGCGGCTACGAGTACAGCCGCAGCGCCAACCCGACCCGCACCGCGCTGGAGGAGAACCTCGCGGCGCTGGAGGGCGGCTCGCGCGGCCTGGCCTTCGCGTCCGGGCTCGCGGCCGAGGACTGCCTGCTGCGCACGCTGCTCTCCCCGGGAGACCACGTCGTCATCCCGAACGACGCCTATGGCGGAACCTTCCGCCTCTTCGCGAAGGTCGTCTCCCGCTGGGGCGTGGAGTGGTCGGTGGCCGACACCTCCGACCCGGCGTCCGTACGCGCCGCCCTCACCCCGAAGACGAAGGCCATCTGGGTCGAGACCCCCTCCAACCCGCTGCTCGGCATCACCGACATCGCCGTGGTCGCCGACATCGCGCGCGCGGCCGGCGCCAAGCTGGTCGTGGACAACACCTTCGCCTCGCCGTACCTCCAGCAGCCCCTGGCGCTCGGCGCGGACGTCGTCGTGCACTCGCTGACGAAGTACATGGGCGGCCACTCCGACGTCGTCGGCGGCGCCCTGGTCACCGCCGACGCGGCCCTGGGCGAAGAACTGGCGTACCACCAGAACGCGATGGGCGCCGTGGCCGGCCCCTTCGACTCCTGGATCGTGCTGCGCGGCATCAAGACCCTCGCGGTGCGCATGGACCGGCACGCGGAGAACGCGGCGAAGGTCGCCGAGATGCTGACCCGCCACCCCAAGGTGCACAAGGTCCTCTACCCGGGGCTGGCCGAGCACCCGGGCCACGAGATCGCCGCCAAGCAGATGCGCAACTTCGGCGGCATGGTGTCCTTCCAGGTCAACGGCGGCGAGGAGGCGGCGGTCGAGGTCTGCAACCGCGCCGGGCTGTTCACCCTGGGCGAGTCCCTCGGCGGCGTCGAGTCCCTCATCGAGCACCCGGGCCGCATGACCCACGCCTCGGCGGCCGGTTCGGCCCTGGAGGTCCCCGCGGACCTGGTGCGCCTCTCCGTCGGCATCGAGAACGCCGACGACCTGCTCGCGGACCTGACCCAGGCCCTCGGCTGACGGCAACACAGCGGCGGCGGACCCCGGTTCGCTGCCGTACGGCCAGTCCGCCGGTCGTCCGGTCCGGTCCGGTCCGGTCCGCCCGTCCGCCGGTCGGCCCGTGTGCCCGTGCGCGGGTCCGCCCGTGCGCGGGTCCGGCGGTGCTCCGTCGCCGCCGGGCGGGGGCTACCAGCCCTCCAGGGGCGGGGAGACACCGCTCGGCGGGACCTCCCACGGGTGGGCCAGCGAGGCCCACACCGCGAAGGCCACCGCCGCCGCGAGCAGCAGCGTCCAGCCGGCCCGGCGCAGGATGCGCCGGCGGCGCAGCAGCCGGCCCCCGCGGGCCGCGGCGGTGGCCGCCAACCCGGTCGGCACCAGCGGGTACGGGCCCTCCATCAGCCGCCTGACCTGGGCCTCCTTACGGTCCGGGACGCTCATGCGGCCTCCCCCCGCCGGGCCCGCAGTGCGGCCACGGCCCGCCCGGACAGCACCCGCACCCGCTCGACCGGCAGCCCGAGCTGCGCGGCCGCGACCTCGTGCGCCACGCCCTCGTACACGCACAGCACGAGCACGAGCCGTTCCAGCGGGGGGAGCGGGGCGAGGACGCCACGGCCGCCGTGGTGGCGGCGCCCGGTGCGGGCGAAGGCGGCGCACAGCTCCTGGCGGGTGTGGTCGTAGGGGTCGTCGCCGCGCAGCCGCTCCCAGTCGGCGTACGTACGGGCCAGCGCGCCGGCCAGCAGCCGGCGGGCGGCCGGGCAGTCGGCGCCGGACGCGGCACCCGACGCGGTACCGGCCTCGGCCGTCAGCAGGACCGCGACATGCAGGAGCCGCCCCGCCGCGCCCGCGACGAAGGCCTCGAACTCGGCGTAGGGCCCCGCTCGGTGGTCCACACGGCATATGGTGCGGGCAGGGGGACCGCCCCGGTCAAGGGGTCGGACACGCCCGGTCCGGGCCGCCCGGCGGCGCGCCGGCTCAGGAGGCGGGGCCGGCTTCCGACACGGTGCCCATCAGCTCCGACAGCGAGCTGTTGAAGCGGGTCAGCAGCCCGGTGAACGCCTCCCGCTCCTCCTCGCTCCAGCCGTCGGTGACCCGGGCCATCAGCTCGCGCCGCGAGACCCGGACCTCCTCCAGCCGGGCCAGCCCGCGCGGGGACAGCGCGAGGACCACCGCCCGCCCGTCCTCGGGGTGGGACGTGCGCTTGACCAGCCCGGTGTCGACCAGCGGGGCGACCTGCCGGGTGACGGTGGAGGAGTCGATGCCCATGCCGCAGGCGAGGGCCTTGACGCCCATCGGGCCTTCCAGGTCGAGCCGGTTCAGCAGCAGGTACGCGGCGCGGTCCATCGAGTTGCGGGCCTGGCCGACGCCGCCCAGGCGGGTCTGCTCGGCGCGGCGCGCGAAGACGGCCACCTGGTGCTGGAGCGCGTCCAGGAGACCGGCTTCGGCGCGTGTTTCAGCCGCCGCGGGCAGGTCGGAATTGGCCGGATTGGAAAGCATGGCCGTGAGCTCTCTTCGCGTGGGGCCGACAAGGATGGGGGACAGAGTACGCGGCCCTGCGGCGGCTCGTACGCCGCGTGGGAGAACTGGTACGACTGGTACGAGCCCGGTACGGATCCGGCGTGCAACCCGGTACGGACCAAGCCCTCGCGCCCGTCCCGCATGGCCGGATTTCGACTCTTCCGCACGGGTCCGCCCGGCCCGCCGCATACGCCCGGGACCTGTGGGGGCTGCGAGACTGGCGGCATGAACTACCGCGTGCTGCAGCCCGTCCCGCCCGTCATCCTCGACGACGTCCTCGGGGCCCAGAAGATGCTCTCGGGCGTCGCCCGGGTCACCCCGATGGAAGGCAGCCGGCACCTTTCCTCCCTCACCGGCTCCGCGGTCCACCTCAAGTGCGAGAACCTCCAGCGCACCGGCTCCTTCAAGCTGCGCGGGGCGTACGTGCGCATCGCGGGCCTGCGGCCCGAGCAGCGGGCGGCGGGCGTCGTCGCCGCGAGCGCGGGCAACCACGCGCAGGGCGTGGCCCTCGCGTCCTCGCTGCTCGGCGTGCACGCGACGGTGTTCATGCCGCTCGGGGCGCCGCTGCCGAAGGTCGCGGCGACCCGGGAGTACGGTGCCGACGTGCGGCTGGAGGGCCACGTCGTCGACGAGACCCTCTCCGCGGCCGAGGAGTACGCGGACCGCACCGGGGCGGTGTTCATCCACCCCTTCGACCACCGCGACATCGTCGCCGGCCAGGGCACGGTGGGCTTGGAGATCCTGGAGCAGTGCCCGGAGGTGCGCACGATCCTCGTCGGGATCGGCGGCGGCGGCCTCGCGGCGGGCATCGCCGTCGCGGTGAAGGCGCTGCGGCCGGACGTGCGGGTGATCGGGGTGCAGGCGGCGGGCGCGGCCGCGTACCCGGTCTCGCTCCGGGCGGGCCACCCGGTCTCGATCGACAACCCGAGCACCATGGCCGACGGCATCAAGGTCGGCCGCCCGGGCGACGTCCCGTTCCGGATCATCGGCGAACTGCTCGACGACGTCCGCACCGTGTCGGAGGACGAGCTCTCCAGCGCCCTGCTGCTCTGCCTGGAGCGGGCCAAGCTGGTCGTCGAGCCGGCGGGCTGCGCCCCGGTGGCCGCGCTGCTGAGCGAGCCCGAGCTGTACGGATCCGGCCCGGTGGTGGCCGTCCTGTCCGGCGGGAACGTCGACCCGCTGCTGCTCCAGCGGATCCTGCGGCACGGCATGGCGGCCGCGGGCCGCTACCTGTCGCTGCGGCTGCGGGTGGCGGACCGGCCGGGGGCGCTGGCCGGGCTGCTGGCGGTGCTGTCGGTGGTGGACGCGAACGTGCTGGACGTGAGCCATGTACGGACCGATCCGCGGCTGGGGCTCACGGAGGTGGAGGTCGAGCTGCACCTGGAGACGAAGGGCCCGGAGCACTGCACGGAGGTCGCGCGCTCGCTGCACGCCGCCGGGTACACGGTCATCGGCTAGCCGCGGCCGGTCGGCGGCCGGCCGGGCGACCGGCCGGAACGGCGGAGCCCCCTCCGGACCGAGGAAGCGATCCGGAGGGGGCTCCGCCCTGCTCGTCTTGGAGGGTGATCAGCCGGTGAACGGCTTGACGTCGAGGATCCGGACCGAGGCCTTCTTGCCGTTCGGCAGCTCGTACTCGGCGTCCTCGCCGACCCTCTTGCCCAGCACGCCCGCGCCCAGCGGGGACTGCGGCGAGTAGGTCTCGATGTCCTCCGAGGCGTACTCGCGGGAGGCCAGCAGGAAGGACATCGTGTCGTCCTCGTCGCCGTCGAAGGCGATCGTGACCACGGTGCCCGGCGCGACCTCGCCCTCGGCGGCCGGAGCCGTGCCGACCTTGGCGTTCTCCAGCAGCTGCGTCAGCTGGCGGACGCGGAGCTCCTGCTTGCCCTGCTCCTCCTTGGCCGCGTGGTAACCGCCGTTCTCGCGCAGGTCGCCCTCCTCGCGGGCAGCTGCGATCTTGATGGCGATCTCCGTGCGTGCGGGACCAGAGAGGTAGTCCAGCTCGGCCTTCAGCTGGTCGTACGCCGCCTGGGTCAGCCAGGTGACGCTCTCGCTCGTCTGGGTCACGGGTGCTCCTCGTCGGTACAGGGGACTACTTGTCCGCCGGTGGCGGGCGAAACCACGAGCCTAACAATTCGGGAAGAAAAGGGGGAGGACGCCGTGTGTATGAAGTGTGTCATCGGGCCCCTGAGCAGCAACGGGGCCAAAGTGCCGCCGCTATCCCGCCCCGGCGTGCCACCAGCGTCCGCGCCCGGCGTGCCACCAGCGTCCGGCCCGGCGTTCCCGCCGGGCCGGAAGGTCAGCCCGCGGACCCCGCCGCCTGGCAGCCGACCAGTTCGATCGCTGTGGCGCGGCCGGTGGTCTTCAGCGTGACGACCTCGTCCACCCGCGACTCCTTCTGGCCGAAGGTGAAGTCCGCCCGGCCCACCTCACCGTGGCCGGTGTTCTGGGAGACCAGGGTGCACACGCCCGTCACCGAGGCCTCCTTGCGCACCTCCAGGTGCACCTTCACCTCGGAGTCCGAGACCACCTGGAACTTGATCACCTCGGCGCTGACGTCCTTGCCGGCGACGTAGCCCCAGCCGATCCAGCCGACGACGGCCAGCATCCCGGCCCCGAGCACCGAGCCGACGATCTTCAGCGTGCGGTCCGCGCGCTCGTCGGCCGAGCGGCCGTACCGGCCCTCGGGCAGGCCCTCGCGCACCGTGCTCATGATCGTTCCTTCCGAGAGTGCCGGCTTCGACTTGACTCCGGGCTCGCCCCCGGAATTTTTCCGCCCCCCGATTCGGTCACTATAGGAGCCGTCCGCCTGACGAATCACAGAGGATCCTGTCTTGACCGAGCAGCTGCGATTGATGGCCGTCCACGCCCACCCCGACGACGAGTCGAGCAAGGGCGCGGCCACCATGGCCAAGTACGTGTCCGAGGGGGTGCCCGTGCTGGTGGTCACCTGCACCGGCGGCGAGCGAGGCTCGATCCTCAACCCCAAGCTCCAGGGTGACAAGTACATCGAGGAGAACATCCACGAAGTCCGCGCCAAGGAGATGGAGGAAGCCCGCCAGATCCTCGGCATCGAGCAGGAATGGCTCGGCTACGTCGACTCCGGCCTGCCCGAGGGCGACCCGCTGCCCCCGCTGCCCGAGGGCTGCTTCGCCCTCGAGGACGTGGACGAGGCGGCCGGCCGCCTGGTGAAGAAGATCCGCGCCTTCCGGCCCCAGGTCATCACCACGTACGACGAGAACGGCGGCTACCCGCACCCCGACCACATCATGACCCACAAGATCACGATGGTGGCCTTCGACGGAGCGAACGACGCCGAGAAGTACCCCGAGGCCGAGTTCGGCCCCGTCTACCAGCCCCGGAAGCTCTACTACAACCAGGGCTTCAACAAGCCGCGCACCATCGCCCTGCACGAGGCGCTGCTCTCCCGCGGCATGGAGTCCCCGTACGGGGAGTGGCTGGAGCGGTGGAAGGAGTTCGAGCGCACCGAGCGGACGCTGACCACGCACGTCCCCTGCGCCGACTTCTTCGAGATCCGCGACAAGGCGCTCATCGCGCACGCCACGCAGATCGACCCGGACGGCGGCTGGTTCCGCGTCCCCATGGAGATCCAGAAGGAGGTCTGGCCCACGGAGGAGTACGAGCTCGCCAAGTCGCTCGTCGACACCTCCCTCCCCGAGTCCGACCTCTTCGCGGGCATCCGGGAGAATGCGTAGCCATGAGCGCTACACAGGCAGCACTGATCCAGCTCGTTCCGCTGGCGGGCGACACCTTCGACAAGAACAAGGTGACGCCCGGCATCCTGGGGTTCCTCGTCTTCGCGGCCCTCGCCCTCGGAGTCTGGGGCCTGATGAAGTCGATGAACCGGCACATGGGCCGGGTCGACTTCGAGGAGGCCCCGGAGGCGGGCCCCGCCACCCCCAAGGCCGAGACCCCGGCCTAGCCGCCACGGCTCCCCCGGCCCCGCGGCCTCGCCGGCGCCTGACGCCGGCGCGGGCTGGATCTTCCCGCCCGCGCCGGGTCACCTGTCGGCGGTGGCCGGGGGAGTTCGAGCGCACCGGGCGCGCAGCGCCCGGAACGGGGTCCGGGGCGGAGCCCCCGGTTTCGGGAAGGGGCGGGACCGGGGAACGGCTCCGCGCAGCGGCCGGGGTGCGCCGGCGGCGGCCGGGGCGGTCCCGCGGCGGGCCGTCAGGGGGACTGGGGCATGGGGACGCCCATGATCTCGCGGGCCCGCAGGGTCGGGATCAGGGCCAGGCGCCACGCCTGCCACCCCTCCCCGGGGTCCACACCCCGCCCCAGCACCACCGCGTACGCCCCCAGGCAGTCCGCCAGCCGACCGTCCCGCATCGCATGCGGCGCCTCCGCCAGTCGGGCCAGCTCGGCCCGCGCCTCCTCCACGCCCGCCGCGCCCGGCACGGCATACGGCAGCAGCGTGCACCGCAGGAACCGCGCCCAGTCCTCCCCGCGCCGGTCCCCGTAGGAGATGAACAGCCGGGCCGCCTCCTCGCACAGGCCGAGCGCCTGCGACACCCGCTCGTTTCCGGCGTCGACCACCGCCAGCTCGACGCAGGTCCACGCCTCCCCGTGCGCCAGCCCGATGCGCCGGAAGTCGGCCCGCGCGTCGACCAGCAGCTGCCGGGCGAAGCCGGAGTTCTTCAGGTTCCCGGTCTGCGCCGCCCGCTGGTCGCGGGTGACCCGGCCCGAGTGGTGCCGTGCGTACGCGAGCCCGTACACGTCCCGCATCCGCGAGAACATGGTCCGGGCCCGCTCCAGCTCCCGGACCGCCTGGTCGAGGTCGCCGGCCTCCTCCAGCGCCTGCCCGAGGTGGTACAGCGTCCACGCCTCGCCGCGCGCGTCCTCCGCCTCGCGGTGCCGCGCCAGCGCCTCCCGCAGCCGCTCCGCCGCCGGCCCGGGATCCCCGTCGACGACGCGGGCCCGGCCCAGCTGGGTCAGCGCCCAGGCCTGGCCGCGGTCGTCGCGGGTGCGCCCGTACAGGTCGAGGGCGAGCCGCAGCTCCTCCTCCGCCTGCGGGACGGCACCGAGCCGCAGGTACACCTGCCCCAGCTGGAAGTGCGCCCACGCCTCGCCGTGCACGCTCTCGTTCTCCCGGTGCAGGGCCAGCGACTGCTCCAGCAGCGCCATCGCCTCCGCGAGCCGCGCCCGGTCCCGCTCCACCGCGGCCAGGGCGTGCAGGCCCCACGCCCGGTCGCCCGCGAGCTTGTCCGGCTCCTGGAGTTCCAGCGCCTCCCGGATCCGGGCCGCCGCCTCCGGCAGCTGCCCCTGGTGGTGCAGGGTGATGCCGAGCGAGATCAGCGCCATGCCGGCTCCGGCGTCCTGATGCGCCTCCCGGTACTGGTCGACCACCGACGCCAGCGTGGTGCGCGCCTTGTCCAGCTCGCCGAGCTGGCGCGCCGCGATGCCCGTACGCCACTGCACCGACCGGACCAGGCGGCCCTGCCCCGGCTCGCCCCAGCGGGCCGCCTCCACCGCCTGCGTCAGCTCGTTGATCTCGCCCAACCGGTACAGGTCACCGCGCAGCAGGCAGAAGTCGCACAGCGCGCCCAGCAGGTCCAGTACCGCCTGCTGGTCCACGCCCTCGGTGTGCCGCAGCGCCGCCGTGATGAAGCTGGACTCCTCGTCCAGCCAGCGCAGTGCCGCGTCGAGGGAGGGGAAGCCGTGGCCGCCGAAGTGGTCGGCACGGTGCGAGGTCTTCCCGTCGACCATCCGGATCACCGCGTCCGCGAGCTGCGCGTGGTTGCGGATCAGCCGGCCGTGCGCGGCCGTGGACGCGGCGCGGTCCTCGTCCGCGGCCAGCCGCGCCGCCGCGTACGAGCGCACCGCGTCGTGCATCCGGAACCGCTCCCCGCGTACGGGGTCCAGCAGGCCCGCCCGGGCCAGTTCGTGCAGCAGCCGCCCGGCCGCCGCCCGGTCCGTGTCGATCAGCGCCGCCGCGGCCGACGGGCCGAGGGAGGCCCGGCCGGCGAGGGTGAGGCGGCGCAGCAGCCGGCGCCGCTCCTCGGGCAGGCAGGCGTAGGCCAGGCCGAGGGCCCGCTCCAGCCGGGGGCCGGCGCCGGGGCCGAGGCCGGCGGCGAGGTCGGGGGCGGGGCCGGGGGCGTCCGCGGCTTCGGGTTCCGACTCCGCGGCGGCGGACAGGGCCTCCGGGGCGGTCGCGGCCACCGGGGCCAGGACGCGCAGGGCCAGCGGCAGGCCGCCGCCCAGTGCGAGGAGCTGCGGCAGCAGCCCCGTCAGGGCGCCGTCGCCGTCGCCGTGGCCGTCCCGGTGGTGGCCGGCGGTGTGCTCCGGGGAGTCCGGCGCGGCCCGGAGCAGCTCCGCCGCCTCGGGGTCCGCCAGCGGCTCCACCGGCAGCTGGTGCACCCACGCCTTGGCGTCCGGCAGCTCCAGCGGCTGCCGCGCCGTCACCAGCACCAGGCTCTCCGACCGCTCCGGCACCAGCATCCGGACCTGCTCGGCGTCCACCGCGTCGTCGAGCACCACCGTCACCGGCAGCCCCTGGAGGTGCTGGTGGTACAGCTCGCCGAGCCGCCGTACCTGCTGCTCCGCCGAGGCCCCGTCGCGGAACAGCAGCTGCTCGCGGGGCGCGCCGAGCCGGTTCAGCAGGTGCAGCAGCGCCTCCCGGGTCGGGAGCGGGGCCTCCCCGTCGGCGGGGCCGCCGCCCCCGCCCCGCAGGTCCACAACGCACGCGCCCCGGAACTGGTCGCGCAGGGCGTCCGCGGCCCGCAGGGCGAGGGCCGTGCGGCCGGCCCCGGGCTCGCCGTGCAGCACCACGACCACCGGGCGGGTCTCCGTACTGGCCCGGGCCGCCTGCACCCACTGCGCGATCCGGGTCAGCTCCGCCCGCCGCCCGGTGAACGAGGCGGCGGGCTGCGGGAGTTGCGCCCACGACTGCTCCAGCACGCTGCGCCGCCGGGCCTCCGCACTGCGGTCGCCGCCGCGCAGCTGCGCGCCGGCCGGGCGCGGGACCTGCCGGGCTGCCTGGCGGGCCGCGGCCGCCACCGCGCGCTGCTGCTCCAGGAACGGGCGTATCCCGCGTACCTCCAGCGCCGACAGCCACTGGAGTTTCAGCTGCTCCGGTCCGCCGGGCCGCCCCCGTTCGCCGGCCCGGCGGTTCGCGGCGGGCAGGTGCAGGGCCGTCACCTTGGCGACCGCGGCGGCCGCCCCGGCGATCCCGGTGACGGCTCCCGCGGTCAAGGCCGTACCCGTCGCCACGCCCAGCGAGAGGTCCACGCCGGCGGCCGCGACCGCCGCCACGGCCGTGACCAGCAGCGCCGTGGAGGTGTTCTGCCGCCGGAAGGCCTCGCCGAGGGACTCCTCCCCGGCGGCCGACTCGTCCACGGCCCGTACGTACGCCTCGTACTCCTCGGCGGCGCTCGCCGCGAGGGCGTCCAGCGTCTGGCGGCCGCGCGCCAGCAGCGCCTCCCGGTCGACCGGTGCACCCGTGCCGGCGGACCGCTGGGCCTCCTCGTCCACGGCCCGTTCCAACAGTCGCTCGGCCTCACCGCGATGGCTGTCCCGCATCGGCATCCCCTCAAGAGAGCTCCGGCAACGTGCCCCAAGTGTGGGACCGCAGGGCCGTGCGCGACAAAGAACTTGAGCTAGATCAGAGGGAGTTGGCCCGTATTCGGGAAACCGCGTGCATATATGTACGTTCCCGGTCCGTCCGGCCGGTGAACCGCCACGCACGGTGACCAGGGCCCAGCGGGGGGGGGGGGGGGGGGCGGGAGGGGGGGGGGGGGGGGGGGGGGGGGGGGGGGGGGGGGGGGGGGGGGGGGGGGGGGTGGGGCGGGGGGGGGGGTTTTGTTTGGTTTTTTCTTTT
>NZ_JBWKDK010000014.1:0-162981 GCF_056436005.1 Streptomyces sp. NPDC043854 | reverse complement strand
CAGGGCCGCAAGACCAGGCGGCTGAGCGTCAGCCACGCGTTCCACTCGCCGCACATGGACGGCATGCTCGACGCCTTCCGGCAGGTGGCCGGGGGACTCGCGTACCAGGCCCCGCGCATCCCGGTCGTGTCGAACCTGACCGGTGCCGTGGTCACCGGTGAGATGGGCACGGCGGACTTCTGGGTGCGGCACGTCCGCGAGGCCGTCCGCTTCCTGGACGGCGTACGCGCCCTCGAAGCGGCTGGTGTGACGGCGTACGTCGAACTCGGGCCGGACGGGGTGCTGTCGGCCCTCGCGCAGGAGTGCGTCACGAAGGACGCCGTCTTCGTGCCCGTCCTCCGCAAGGGCCGTCCCGAGGCCGAGGCGCTCGTCACCGCCCTCGCCCGGGCCCACGTCCACGGCATCCGCGTCGACTGGCAGGCCTTCTTCGCCGGCACCGGCGCTCGCCGGGTCGACGACCTGCCCACCTACGCCTTCCAGCGGCAGCGCTACTGGCCCGCGATCTCCTCCGCCCTCCACCTCGGCGACGTCGGGGCGATCGGCCTCGACGACACCGCCCACCCCCTGCTCACCGCCGGCGTCGCCCTGCCCGAGTCCGACGGCATGGTCTTCGCCGGACGCCTCGCCCTCGCCACCCACCCCTGGCTGGCCGACCACGCCGTCCTCGGCAGCGTCCTGCTGCCCGGCACCGCCTTCGTGGAGCTCGCCACCCGCGCCGGCGACCAGCTCGGCTGCGACCACCTGGAGGAGCTCACCCTCGAAGCGCCCCTGGTGCTGCCCGAGCGCGGCGGCGTCCAGCTGCGCGTCCGGGTCGGCGCCGCCGACGCCGCCGGCCGACGGCCGTTCGCCCTGCACTCGCGGGCCGAGGGCCTGGCCGCCGAGGAGCCCTGGACCCGGCACGCCGCCGGCGTCCTCGCCGAGGCCGCCCGCCCCGCCGCCGACTTCGACCTGACCGCCTGGCCCCCGGCCGGCGCCACCGAGCTGCCGCTCGACGGCCGCTACGAGGCGCTCGACGCCATCGGCTTCGCCTACGGCCCCGCCTTCCGCGGCCTGCGCACCGCCTGGCAGCTCGACGGCGCCGTGTACGCCGAGGTCCGGCTGCCCGAGGGCACCGAGGACCAGGCCGGCCGGTTCGGCCTGCACCCGGCGTTGCTCGACGCGGCCCTCCACGCGATCGGCCTCGACGGCATCGGCGCCGACGACGGCCGGGGCCGGCTGCCCTTCGCCTGGTCGGGGGTCTCGCTGTACGCGGGCGGGGCGGGCGCGCTGCGCGTCCGCCTCACCCCGGCCGGCGCCGAAGGCGTCCGGCTGGAGATCGCCGACGCCGCCGGCGCCCCGGTCGCGCTCGTCGAGTCGCTCGGCCTGCGCCCGGTCACCGCCGACCGGCTGCGCGCCGCCCGCACCGCCCGCCACGAGTCCGTGTTCCGCCAGCAGTGGACCGAACTCACCGGCCTCGCCGCCCCGGACCCGGCCCCCGCGGCCCGGTACGCCGTCCTCGGCGGAGCGGACCCGGTGTGCCCCGTGGGCGCCGCACGGTACGCGGACCTGGCGGAACTGGCCGCCGCGGTCGACGCGGGGGCACCCGTACCGGACGAGGTCGTCCACGTCCTCACGCCGACGCCCGCCCCTCTCACCGCCGAGGCCGTGCACACGGCGGCACACGATGCCCTGGCCCTCGCCCAGGCGTGGCTGGCCGACGAGCGGTTCGCCGCCGCCCGGCTGGTCTGCGTCACCCGCGGCGCGGTGGCCGCCGCACCGGACGAGGACGTGACCGACCTCGCCGCCGCCACCGTCTGGGGCCTGCTGCGCTCGGCACAGACCGAGAACCCCGGCCGGATCGCCCTCGTCGACGTCGAAGTCGACGTCGACGAGGATGCGCAGACCCGTGACGGCGACGGCCTGCGGGCCGCGCTCGGCTCCGACGAGGAGCGGTTCGCGCTGCGCGCCGGCGCCGTGCTCGTCCCGCGCCTCGTCCGCGCCGGAACGGCGGAGCAGGACGGCAGCGACCGCGCCCCGGCCTTCGGCCCGGACGGCACGGTGCTGATCACCGGAGCCGCCGGTGCGCTCGGCGGGCTGATCGCCCGGCACCTGGCCACCGCCCACGGAGTGCGCCGCCTGCTCCTCGTCGGCCGGCGCGGCGCCGCCGCCCCCGGTGCGGCGGAACTGGCCGCCGAGCTCGCCGAGTCGGGCGCCACCGCCACCTGGGCGGCCTGCGACGTGGCCGACCGGGACGCCCTCGCCGCCCTGCTCGCCCGGATTCCCGCCGAGCACCCGCTCACCGCGGTCGTCCACACCGCCGGTGTCCTCGACGACGGCATCATCTCCTCCCTGACCCCCGACCGGCTGTCGGCGGTGCTGCGCCCCAAGGTGGACGCCGCCTGGAACCTGCACGAGCTGACCCGGGACCTGGCCCCGCAGTTGTCCGCGTTCGTGCTCTTCTCCTCCACCTCAGGCCTGTTCGGCGGCCCCGGCCAGGGCAACTACGCCGCCGCGAACTCCTTCCTCGACTCCCTCGCCCGGCACCGCCGGGCGAGGGGCCTTCCGGCCGCCGCGCTCGCCTGGGGCCTGTGGTCCGTCGCCGACGGCATGGCCGGCTCCCTGGACGCCGCCGACGTCAACCGGATGCGCCGGGCCGGGCTGCCCCCGCTGACGGCCGCCGACGGCCTGGAGCTGTTCGACACCGCCGTCGCCCTCGACGACCCGGCCGTGGCCCTGATGCGCGTGGACACCGAGGCCCTGCGCCCCCAGGCCGCCGCGGGCACCATCGCCCCGCTGCTGCGCGGCCTCGTACGGGGTGTCGCGCGCCGGTCCGCGGCCGCCGCGGCCGTCGCCGGCTCCGAGTCCGAGCTGCGGGCCCGGCTGGCCGGGCTCACCGCCGCCGAGCAGGACCGTGCCCTGCTGGACCTGGTCCGTACGCAGGTCGCGGCGGTGCTGGGCCACGCCGGCCCGGCCGCCGTCGAGTCGGGGCGGGCCTTCAAGGAGCTGGGCTTCGACTCGCTCACCGCCGTGGAGCTCCGCAACCGGCTGAACGCGGCCACCGCCCTGCGGCTGCCCGCCACGCTGGTCTTCGACTACCCGGACCCGACCGTCCTGGCCCGCCACCTGCGCACCGAGCTGATCGGCGACACGGACCCGGACCCGCACCCGGGCGCGGCCGACGGGTCCGCGGCCCCGGCGACCGCGAGGGCCGCCGCCGAGGACGAGCCCATCGCGATCGTCGCGATGAGCTGCCGCTACCCCGGTGACGTCCGCACCCCCGAAGACCTGTGGGCGCTGCTGGCCGCCGGCGAGGACGGCATCACCCGCCTCCCCGAAAACCGCGGCTGGGACACCGAGGCCCTCTACCACCCCGACCCCGAGCACCCGGGCACCTCGTACGCCCGCGAGGGCGGATTCCTGCACGACGCCGCCGAGTTCGACGCCGCCTTCTTCGGGATCTCCCCGCGCGAGGCCCTCGCCATGGACCCCCAGCAGCGGCTCCTGCTGGAGACCACCTGGGAGGTCTTCGAACGCGCCGGCATCGCCCCGTCCTCGGTGCGCGGCACCCGTACGGGCGTCTTCGCCGGCGTCATGTACCACGACTACGGCGCCCGCCTGCACGCCGTGCCCGACGGCGTCGAGGGCTACCTCGGCACCGGCAGCTCCAGCAGCATCGTCTCGGGCCGCGTCGCCTACACCTTCGGCCTGGAGGGCCCGGCCGTCACCGTCGACACCGCCTGCTCCTCCTCGCTGGTCGCCCTGCACCTCGCGGCGCAGGCCCTGCGGGGCGGCGAGTGCTCGCTGGCCCTGGCCGGCGGTGTCACCGTGATGTTCACGCCGGGCACCTTCATCGAGTTCAGCCGCCAGCGCGGGCTGGCCGCGGACGGCCGCTGCAAGTCCTTCGCGGCCGCCGCCGACGGCACCGGCTGGGGCGAGGGCGCCGGCATGCTCCTGCTGGAGCGGCTCTCCGACGCCCGCCGCAACGGCCACCAGGTGCTGGCCGTGCTCCGCGGCTCCGCCGTCAACCAGGACGGCGCCAGCAACGGCCTCACCGCCCCCAACGGCCCCTCCCAGCAGCGCGTCATCCGCCAGGCCCTCGCCAACGCCCGCCTGACGGCGGCCGAGGTCGACGTGGTCGAGGCCCACGGCACGGGTACGACCCTCGGCGACCCGATCGAGGCCCAGGCCCTGCTCGCCACCTACGGCCGCGAGCACAGCGACGACCGGCCGCTGCTCCTCGGCTCCGTGAAGTCGAACCTCGGGCACACGCAGGCCGCCGCCGGTGTCGCCGGAGTCATCAAGATGGTCATGGCCATGCGCCACGGCGTGGTCCCCAAGACCCTGCACGTGGACGAGCCGACCCCGCACGTCGACTGGTCGGCGGGCGCGGTGTCCCTCCTCACCGAGCAGGCGGACTGGCCCGAGACGGGCCGCCCGCGCCGCGCCGGTGTCTCCTCCTTCGGCATCAGCGGCACCAATGCGCACGCCATCCTCGAGGAGGCCCCGCAGCCGGCCGCGGACCCGGAGCAGGGCGGGCAGGCCGCCCCGTCACCCTTCCTGCCCGTGGTCCTGTCCGCCCGCGGCGAGGACGCCCTGCGCGCCCAGGCCCGCCGCCTCCACACCCGCGTCCACACCGACACCGGCCTGCGCACCGCCGACCTCGCCCTGTCCCTGGCAGCCGGCCGTTCCGCCCTCGAGCAGCGCGCCGCCCTCGTCACCACGGACCGCGACGGCCTGCTCCGCGGCCTCGACGCGCTGGCCCGCGGCGAGGACACGGCCGGACTCGTCCGGGGGACCGCCCGCGAGAACCGGACGGCGTTCCTGTTCACCGGACAGGGCAGCCAGCGCCCCGGCATGGGGCGTGAGCTGTACGACGCCCACCCCGCGTTCGCGGACGCCTTGGACGAGGTGTGCGCCGAGCTCGACCGGCACCTCGAACTGCCCCTGAAGGACGTGCTGTTCGGGTCCGACACCGCCCTGCTGGACCGGACGGAGTACACCCAGCCGGCCCTGTTCGCCGTCGAGGTGGCGCTGTTCCGGCTGCTGGACGGCTGGGGCCTGCGGCCCGACGTCCTGGCCGGCCACTCCATCGGCGAGATCACCGCCGCGCACGTCGCGGGGGTCCTCTCCCTCCAGGACGCCGCCGAACTGGTCGCCGCCCGCGGCCGGCTGATGCAGGCCCTCCCGGCCGGCGGCGTGATGATCGCCGTACAGGCGGCCGAGGAGGAGGTCCTGCCGCTGATCGTCGAGGGCGTGAGCATCGCCGCGGTCAACGGCCCCCAGGCGGTGGTCGTCGCCGGTGACGAGGACGCCGCAACCGCCATCGCGGAGGCCTTCGAGAAGCAGGGCCGCAAGACCAGGCGGCTGACCGTCAGCCACGCCTTCCACTCGCCGCACATGGACGGCATGCTGGCCGACTTCCGCAAGGTGGCCGAGGGCCTGGTCTACAACGCGCCGCGCATCCCCGTCGTCTCCCTCCTCACCGGCGCCCTCGCCGGCGACGAGATGGCCTCGGCCGACTTCTGGGTCCGGCACGTCCGCGAGGCCGTCCGCTTCCTCGACGGCATCCGGGCCCTCGAGGCGGCCGGTGTCACGGCGTACGTCGAACTCGGCCCCGACGGGACCCTGTCCGCGCTCGCCCAGGACTGCCTGGGCGACACCGCCGAGCCCGCCCTCTGCATCCCCGTGCTGCGCAAGGACCGCCCCGCGGCCGAGGCCCTCACCGCGGCCCTCGCACGGGCCCACGTCCACGGCGTCCCCGTCGACTGGCCGGCGTACTTCGCCGGCACCGGCGCCCGGCCCGTCGACCTGCCGACGTACCCCTTCCGGCGCCGTCGCTACTGGCTCGACGTGGGTGTCTCCGTCGAGGACGTGCTGGCCGCCGGCCTCGACACGCCCGACCACCCGCTGCTCGGCGCCGCCGTCCCGCTGCCCGCCTCCGACGGCCTCGTCCTCACCGGACGCCTGGCCCTGGCCACCCACCCCTGGCTGGCCGACCACACCGTCATGGACACCGTCCTGCTGCCCGGCACCGCCTTCGTCGAACTGGCCCTGCGCGCCGGTGCCGAGGTCGGCTGCGACACCCTCGACGAGCTGGCCATCGAGGCCCCGCTCACCCTCGCCGACCACGGCGCCGTCCAGCTCCAGCTGGCCGTCGACGCGGCCGACGCCGCGGGCCGCCGCACCCTGGCCCTGCACTCCCGGCCGGCCGACGCCCCCGCGGAGGAGCCGTGGACCCGGCACGCCACCGGCGTGCTCGCCCCGGCCGCCCCGCAGCGTGCCTTCGACCTGGCCGAGTGGCCGCCGGCCGGCGCCGAACCCGTCCCCACCGACGGCTTCTACCCGGCCGCGGCCGCGGCCGGCCTCGGCTACGGGCCGGTGTTCCAGGGGCTGCGCGCCGCCTGGCGGCGCGACGGCGAACTGTTCGCCGAGGTCGCGCTCGACGAGGCGTACGAGAACGACGCCGCCGGCTACGCCCTGCACCCCGCGCTCCTCGACGCCGCCCTCCAGGCCATCGGCCTCGGCGTGCCCGGCAGCACCGACAGCGGTACGGAGCCCGCCGAAGGGGCCCGGCTCCCGTTCGCCTGGACCGGCGTCCGGGTGCACGCGGCCGGCGCGGCCCGCCTGCGGGTCCGGATCACCCCCGGCGCGTCCGGCGGCCTGGCCCTGGACGTCGCCGACACCACGGGTGCCCCGGTGGCCTCGGTCGACTCGCTGATCCTGCGCCCCGTGTCCGCGGACCGGCTCGGCGGCGACCGGACCACCCACCACGAATCCCTGTTCGGTGTCGAGTGGACCAGGCTGCCGCTCACCGCCGGCACCGTCCCGGCCGGCGAACGCTGGGCCGTGCTGGGCGAGGACCTGGCGGACCTCGGCATCGGCGGCGAACCGCTCGACGCCCACCCGCACCTCGCCGCGCTGCGCGAGCAGCTCGCCGCGGGCGCCCCCGCACCGGACGTCGTGCTCGTCCCGCTGTCCGGCACCGCCACCGCCGACGGACGGGCCACCGCCGCCCGGACCGCCGCGCACCACGCGCTCGCCCTGGTCCAGGAGTGGCTGGCCGAGGAGCGGCTCGACTCCTCGCGGCTGGTCCTGCTCACCCGGGGCACGGTGGCCGCCCGACCGGGCGACCACGTCACCGACCTGGCCCACACCCCGGTGTGGGGCCTGGTGCGGTCGGCGCAGTCGGAGAACCCCGGCCGGTTCGTCCTCGCCGACACCGACGGCACCGACGCCTCTCTCGGTGCCCTGGCCGCCGCCCTCGCCGGCGACGAGCCGCAACTCGCCCTGCGGTCGGGCGAGGCGTACGCCTTCCGCCTCCGCCGCATCGCACGCACCGGCGCCGCCGCCACGGACCCGGCCCACCCGGCCCACCCGCTCCACCCGCTCCACCCTGCGCTCGACACCGCCGGCACGGTCCTCGTCACCGGCGCCACCGGCACCCTTGGCAGGCTCTTCGCCCGCCACCTCGCCGAAGCCCACGGCGTACGGAACCTGCTGCTGCTCAGCCGCCGCGGCGACGCGGCACCCGGCGCGGCCGACCTGACCGCGGAGCTGGCCGGCCTGGGCGCCGAGGTCACCTGGGCGGCGTGCGACGCAGCCGACCGGGACGCCCTGGCCGCCGTCCTGGCCGCCGTACCCGCCGACCGGCCGCTGACCGCGGTCGTCCACACGGCCGGGGTCCTGGACGACGGCATCATCGACTCCCTCACCCCGGAACGCCTCGACACCGTCCTGCGGCCCAAGGTCGACGCGGCCTGGAACCTGCACGAGCTGACCGAGGGCCACCAGCTCTCCGCGTTCGTGCTGTTCTCCTCGGTCGCGGGCTCCTTCGGCGCCCCCGGCCAGGGCAACTACGCCGCCGCCAACGCCTTCCTCGACGCCCTCGCCCAGCACCGGGCGGCGCGCGGCCTGGCCGCGAGCTCCCTCGCCTGGGGCCTGTGGGCCACTGCGGACGGCATGGCCGGCGCCCTCGACGAGGCCGACCTGACGAGGATGGCGCGCGCCGGTGTCACCGGGCTCGCCCCCGCAGAGGGACTGGCCCTCTTCGACACCTCCCGCACCCTGGAGGACGCCGTCCTCGTCCCCATGCGGGTCGAGCAGGCCGTCCTGCGCGCCCAGGCCGCTGACGGCACCCTGCCGCCGCTGCTGCGCGGACTGGTCCGCACCCCGGCACGCCGGGCCGCCGCCCCCGCGACCCGGGCCGCCGTCCAGCCCGCCGCCGAACCGGCCGGCTCCCTCCGGGAGCGGCTGGCGGGCCTGCCGGCCGCCGAACGGCAGCAGGCGCTGGACGAGCTGGTCCGCGGCCAGGTCGCCGCGGTCCTCGGCCACGGCACGGCCGACGAGGTCGACGCCGCCCGCGGCTTCCTCGACCTGGGCTTCGACTCGCTGACCGCGGTCGACCTCCGCAACCGGCTCACCGCCGCCTCCGGGCTGCGGCTGCCCGTCACGCTGATCTTCGACTACCCGTCACCGGCGGCCCTCGCCGCGTACATCGGGGAGCGGCTCGGCCAGGGCGACGACCGCGGCCGCCCGTCCGTGCACACCGAACTCGACAAGCTCGAATCCCTCCTCTCGGCGGTCGCCCCCGACGACGCCGACCGCGCCGGCATCACCGCCCGGCTGCGCGACCTCCTGGCGAAGTGGAATGACACGCACAGTGCACCGGACAGCGCCGCCGAAGAGCGGGACATCCAGGCCGCCACGGCCGACGAGCTCTTCGACCTCCTCGACGACGAACTCGGCCTGTCCTGACCACCGGCACGGGACAGCCGTGCCCCCTCCGACGACCTTGACGACTCTGACCACTTCGAGCACGGGGATGGCGTAAGACATGGTGAACGAGGAGAAGTACCTCGATTACCTCAAGCGGGCGACGGCCGATCTCCGCGAGGCGCGGCGCAGGCTGCGCGAGGTGGAGGAGCGCGACCAGGAGCCGATCGCGATCGTGGCGATGAGCTGCCGCTACCCCGGGGGCGTCGACACCCCCGAGGCCCTGTGGGAGCTCGTGGCCCGCGGCGGGGACGCCGCCACCCCGTACCCCGCCGACCGGGGATGGCCCGCCGAGGTCCTCTTCGACCCCGACCCGGACAGCGGCATCGAGGCGTACGAGCAGGTCGGCGGCTTCCTGCACGACGCCCACCACTTCGACCCGGGCTTCTTCGGGATCTCCCCGCGCGAGGCCCTCGCCATGGACCCGCAGCAGCGGCTCCTGCTGGAAACCTCCTGGGAGGCCTTCGAGCGGGCCGGCATCGACCCGGCGTCGCTGCGCGGCAGCCGCACCGGCGTCTTCGCGGGCCTGATGTACCACGACTACGCCGCCCGGCTGTTCAGCGTCCCCGAGGAGATCGAGGGCTTCCTCGGCAACGGTAGCTCCGGCAGCATCGCCTCCGGCCGCATCGCCTACACCCTCGGCCTCGAAGGCCCCGCCGTCACCGTCGACACGGCCTGCTCGTCCTCGCTCGTCGCCGTCCACCTCGCCGCCCGGGCCCTGCGCAGCGGCGAGTGCACCCTCGCCCTCGCCGGCGGCGTCACCGTCATGTCGACGCCGGGCACCTTCACCGAGTTCAGCCGCCACCGCGGGCTGGCCGGCGACGGCCGCTGCAAGTCCTTCGCCGCCGCCGCCGACGGCACCGGCTGGGGCGAGGGCGCCGGCATGCTCGTCCTGGAACGCCTCTCCGCCGCCCGAGCGAACGGGCACCCCGTCCTCGCCGTCATCCGCGGCACCGCCGTCAACCAGGACGGCGCCAGCAGCGGCCTCACCGCCCCCAACGGCCCCTCCCAGCAGCGGGTCATCCGCGACGCGCTCGCCGGGGCCCGTCTCTCGCCCGCCCAGATCGACGCCGTGGAGGCCCACGGCACCGGCACGACGCTGGGCGACCCGATCGAGGCCCAGGCGCTGCTCGCCACGTACGGCCAGGACCGGCCCGACGACCGGCCGCTGCTGCTCGGCTCCGTCAAGTCCAACATCGGGCACACCCAGGCCGCCGCCGGCGTCGCCGGGATCATCAAGATGGTCATGGCGATGCGCCACGGCACGCTGCCCAAGACCCTGCACGTCGACGAACCCACGCCGAACGTCGACTGGTCGCAGGGCGCCGTCCGGCTGCTCACCGAGGCCGTGCCGTGGCCCGAGACCGGCGCCCCGCGGCGCGCCGGCGTCTCCTCGTTCGGCATCAGCGGCACCAACGCCCACACCGTCATCGAACAGGCCCCGGCCCCGGAAGCCGCGGAAGCCGCGGAGCAGCCCGCCGGGCCGTCCACCGCTCCCGCCCCCGTACCGCCGCTGTGGAACCTGTCGGCCAAGTCCCCCGACGCCCTGCGCGCCCAGGCCGAGAAGCTGCACGCGCACCTGACGGCACACCCCGGGCTGCGCGCCGGGGACGTCGCCCACTCGCTCGCGAGCGGACGCACCGACTTCGAGCACCGGGCGGTCCTCACGGCTGCCGACGAGCCCGGACTCCTCAGCGCGCTGGAGTCCCTCGCCGCCCTCGGCCCGGAGGGATCCGCCCCCGGCGTCACCCGCGGCCGGCCGGTCGCCGGCAAGCTGGCCTTCCTGTTCACCGGGCAGGGTAGCCAGCGCCTGGGCGCGGGCCGGGAACTGTACGCCGCCCACCCGGCGTTCGCCGCCGCCCTGGACGCGGTGTGCGAGCGGTTCGACCCGCTCCTCGAACTGCCGTTGAAGGACGTGCTGTTCGGGTCGGACGCGGGCCTGCTGGACCGGACGGAGTACGCCCAGCCGGCGTTGTTCGCCGTCGAGGTGGCGCTGTTCCGGCTGTTGGAGTCGTGGGGTGTGAAGCCCGACTTCCTCTGCGGTCACTCCGTCGGCGAGGTCGCGGCCGCGCATGTGGCGGGCGTCTTCTCGCTGGAGGACGCTTGCAGGCTGGTCGCGGCGCGTGGCCGGCTGATGCAGGCGCTGCCCGCCGGGGGCGTGATGATCGCCGTTCAGGCGTCGGAGGACGAGGTCCTGCCGCTGCTGACCGGCGGGGTGAGCGTGGCCGCGGTCAACGGCCCGCAGTCGGTGGTCATCGCCGGCGACGAGGACGCCGCCGTCGCGGTCGCGGAGTCCTTCGCCGGCCGCAAGACCAAGCGGCTGACGGTCAGCCACGCGTTCCACTCGCCGCACATGGACGGCATGCTCGAGGCCTTCCGAAAGGTCGCGGAGGGGCTCACGTACGCGGCCCCGCGCATCCCGGTCGTGTCCAACCTGACCGGCGCCCTCGCGGGCGAGGAGATGGCTTCGGCCGGCTTCTGGGTGCGGCACGTCCGCGAGGCGGTCCGCTTCCTCGACGGCATCCGCGCCCTCGCCGCCCGCAACACCGTCCACTTCCTCGAGATCGGCCCGGACGCCGTCCTCTCGGCCCTCGCCCAGGACTGCCTGCCCGACCGCACCGACACGGCCGCCTTTGTCCCCGTCCTGCGCACCGGCCGGCCGGAGACCGAGACCCTGACCGGCGCCCTCGCGCGGCTCCACGTCCGCGGCACGGCCGTCGACTGGGACGCGTACTACGCCGGCACCGGCGTCCGGCGCGTCGACCTCCCCACGTACGCCTTCCAGCGCGAGCCGTACTGGCTCGACGCCGGACGCCCGCCGGCCGACGTCTCCGCGGCCGGCCTGGGAACGGCCGGACACCCGCTGCTCGGCGCCGCCGTCGCCCTCGCCGACCTCGACGGCTTCCTCTACACGGGCCGGCTCTCCCTCGACACCCACCCCTGGCTCGCGGACCACGCCGTCACGGGTTCGGCCGTGCTGCCCGGCAGCGCCTTCGTGGAGCTGGCGATCCGGGCCGGCGACCAGGTCGGCTGCGACCTCCTGGAGGAACTCACCCTCCACGCACCGCTCGTCCTGCCCCCGCACGGCGGCGTCCAGGTGCAGCTGTGGGTCGGCGCCCCCGACGCCACCGGCCGCCGCTCCCTCGGCGTCCACTCCCGCCCCGAACCCGCCGCCGACGGCGCCGGGACGGGCCCCGACGCGGCCGAGCTGCCGTGGACCCGGCACGCCGACGGCGTCCTCGCGGCGGGCGCCCCGCAGCCGTCCTTCGCCCCGGACACCTGGCCGCCGGCCGACGCCACCCCGCTGCCCGTGGACGAGCTGTACGCCGGGCTCGCCGAGGCCGGGCTGCACTACGGGCCCGCCTTCCAGGGCGTCCGTGCGGCCTGGACGGGCGCCGACGCGACCTACGCCGAGATCGAGCCGGCGGAGGAACTGCGGCCCGAAACCACCCTGTTCGGCCTGCATCCCGCCCTGCTCGACGCCGCCCTGCACACCATCGGCGTCGCCGGGCTCGTCGAGGACACCGGCAGCGGCCGGCTGCCGTTCTCCTGGACCGGGGTGTCCCTGCACGCCGTGGGCGCCTCCACCCTCCGCGTACGGCTGGCGAAGGCCGGACCGGACACGGTGTCGCTGGCCCTCGCCGACGGCACCGGACAGCCCGTCGCCGACATCGCCGCACTCACCCTGCGCGCCGTCTCGGCCGAGCACCTGGACACCGGGCCGGGCGGCCCCCAGGACCACCTGTTCCACGTGGCATGGCCCCCGCTCACCCTCCCCGACCCGGCGGACGTGACCCCCGGTGCCGCCGAGGAGCCCGCGCTCGTCCTCGACGGGCCGGACGCCGCCGAGGCGCTGGCCGCGGCCCTCGACACAGGGACCACCGCCCCGGGCACCGTCCTCGTACGCCTCCCCGCCGCGCCGCAGCTGACCCCCGAGGCCGTGCGCACGGCCACGCACGGCACTCTCCGCCTGCTGCAGCACTGGCTCGCCGACGACCGGCTCGCCGACAGCCGCCTCGTCGTCCTGACCCGGGGCGCGGTCGCCGTGCACTCCGGCGACGGCGTGCCCGACCCCGTGCACGCCGCCGTCTGGGGGCTCGTACGCTCCGCACAGTCCGAACACCCGGGCCGCTTCGTCCTCGTCGACAGCGCGGAGCCGCCCGCCGAGGTGTCCGGGACCGTCCTGGACGCCGTCCTTGCCTCCCAGGAACCCCAGCTCGCCCTGCGCGCGGGCACGGCTCACGCACCCCGCCTGGCCAGGACACCCGCCGGCACCGGCACCGGCGCCGGCACCCCGGCGCGGGCGCCCGCGTACGGCGCAGAAGGCACCGTCCTGGTCACCGGGGCGGCCGGCACCCTCGGCCGGCTCGTCGCCCGGCACCTTGTGGCCGAGCGCGGCGTACGCCGACTGCTGCTGCTGAGCCGCCGCGGGGACACCGCGCCCGGGGCAGCCGACCTGACGCGCGAACTGGCAGACCTGGGCGCCGAGGTCACCTGGGCCGCCTGCGACGCCGCCGACCGGGAGGCGCTCGCCGCCGCCCTGGCCGGCATTCCGGCGGAGCACCCGCTGACCGGTGTCGTCCACACGGCCGGCGTCCTCGACGACGGCGTCATCGACTCGCTCACACCCGAACGCCTCGACACCGTCCTGCGGCCCAAGGCCGACGCCGCCCTCCACCTCCACGAGCTGACCCGCGACGCCGGCCTGTCGGCCTTCGTGCTGTTCTCCTCGGCCGCCGGTGTGTTCGGCGCCCCCGGCCAGGGCAACTACGCCGCGGCCAACTCCTTCCTGGACGCCCTCGCCCAGCACCGCCGCGTCCAGGGCCTCCCGGCCCTCTCCCTGGCCTGGGGCCTGTGGGAGGACGCCGACGGCATGGCCGGCGCCCTCGACCGGGCCGATCGGGAACGGATGAAGCGCGGCGGCGTGCAGGGGCTCACCGCCGCCGACGGCCTCGCCCTCCTCGACCTCGCCGAAGCCCTCGCCGCGGCCGACACCGAGGACGGTGCCGAGGGCGCCGCCGACGGCGACGCCGGGCGGGCCCTCCTCGTGCCGATGCGGCTGGCCCTGCCCGCCGCCGGGCCGGGCGTGCCCCCGCTGCTGCGTGGCCTGGTCCGCACCCCCGTACGGCGCACGGCCGCCGGTGCCGGTGCCCCCGGCCGCACCAGGACGGAGCCGTCCGGTCTGGAACGCAGCCTGCGCAGCCTCGACGCCGCCGGGCGGGAGCGGCTGCTCCTCGACCTCGTCCGCGGCCACGTCGCCGACGTCCTCGGCCACGGCAGCCCGGACGCCGTCGAACCCGGACAGGCCTTCAACGAGCTGGGCTTCGACTCCCTCACCGCCGTCGAACTCCGCAACCGGCTCGGCGCGGCCGTCGGCCGCCGCCTGCCCGCCACGCTCATCTTCGACCACCCGACCTCCCTGGTCCTCGCCCGCCACCTCGCCGCCGAACTCGGCGCGGACGACGAACGGGCAGCCCACGCCTCGCCCGCACCCGCCCCCGGACACGGCGGCGCGGCCGGTGCCGACGACCCGATCGCGATCGTGGCGATGAGCTGCCGCTACCCCGGCGGCGTCACCACACCCGAGGAGCTGTGGCGGCTGCTGGAGAGCGGCGGCGACGCCATCACCGGCTTCCCGGCCGACCGCGGCTGGGACGTCGAGGCGCTGTACCACCCCGACCCCGACCGCCCCGGCACCTCCTACACCCGCCACGGCGGCTTCCTGCACGACGTCGCCGGGTTCGACCCGACGTTCTTCGGGATCAGCCCCCGCGAAGCCGTCGGCACCGACCCCCAGCAGCGGCTGCTGCTGGAGACCACCTGGGAGGCCTTCGAACGGGCCGGCATCGACCCGGCCACCGTCCGCGGCAGCCGCACCGGCGTCTTCGCCGGCGTCATGTACCACGACTACGCCGCCGTGCTGGAACGGTCCGCCGACGGCGCCGACGGCTCGCTGGGCTCCGGCAGCACGGGCAGCATCGCCTCGGGCCGCGTCTCGTACACCTTCGGCCTCGAAGGCCCCGCCGTCACCATCGACACCGCCTGCTCGTCCTCGCTGGTCGCCCTCCACATGGCCGTCCAGGCCCTGCGCAGCGGCGAGTGCGACCTGGCCCTCGCCGGCGGTGTCACCGTCATGGCCACCCCGGGCACCTTCGTCGGCTTCAGCCGCCAGCGCGGCCTGTCCGCCGACGGCCGCTGCCGCGCCTTCTCGGCCGACGCCGACGGCACGGGCTGGGGCGAGGGCGTCGGCGTGCTGCTCGTGGAGCGGCTGTCGGACGCCCGGCGCAACGGCCACCCGGTGCTGGCGGTCGTGCGCGGTTCCGCCGTGAACCAGGACGGTGCGAGCAACGGCCTGACGGCGCCCAACGGGCCCTCGCAGCAGCGCGTGATCCGTGCCGCCCTCGCGAGCGCCGGCCTGTCGGCCGCCGACGTGGACGCCGTCGAGGCCCACGGCACCGGCACGACCCTCGGCGACCCCATCGAGGCCCAGGCCCTCCTGGCCACCTACGGCCAGGACCGTCCGGCGGACCGTCCGCTGCTCCTCGGCGCCATCAAGTCGAACCTCGGCCACACCCAGGCCGCGGCCGGCGTGGCCGGCGTGATCAAGATGGTGCTGGCCATGCAGCACGGCGTGCTGCCGCGGACCCTGCACGCGGAGCGGCCGTCGCCGCACGTCGACTGGTCGGAGGGCGCCGTCAGCCTGCTCACGGAGTCCGTTCCGTGGCCGGAGACGGGCCGGCCGCGCCGGGCCGGTGTCTCCTCGTTCGGCATCAGCGGCACCAACGCCCACACCGTCATCGAGCAGGCGCCGGCCGAGCCGGACGCCGACCAGAACGCCGATCCCGACGCCCTGCCGGTGCCGGCCGTGCTGCCCCTGCGGCTCTCCGGCCGTACGGCGGACGCCCTCGCCGCCCAGGCCCGGGCCCTGCGCACCCACCTGGACGACCGGCCCGGCCTCGCGCTCGCGGACCTGGCCCACTCGCTGGCCACGACCCGCGCAGCCTTCGACCACCGCGCCGTGGTCGTCGCGAAGGACCGCGACACGGCGGTCACCGCCCTCGACGCACTCGCCGCCGGACGGCCCGCCCCCGGGCTGACCCGGGGTACGGTCGCCAAGGGCGGCAGGACCGCCTTCCTGTTCACCGGGCAGGGCAGCCAGCGCTTGGGCGCGGGCCGGGAACTGTACGCCGCCCACCCGGTGTTCGCGGCGGCGCTGGACGCAGTCTGCGCCGAGCTGGACGCCGACCTCGAACTGCCGTTGAAGGACGTGCTGTTCGGGTCGGACGCGGGCCTGCTGGACCGGACGGAGTATGCCCAGCCGGCGTTGTTCGCGGTCGAGGTGGCGCTGTTCCGGCTGTTGGAGTCGTGGGGTGTGAAGCCCGACTTCCTCTGCGGTCACTCCGTCGGCGAGGTCGCGGCCGCGCATGTGGCGGGCGTCTTCTCGCTGGAGGACGCTTGCAGGCTGGTCGCGGCGCGTGGCCGGCTGATGCAGGCGCTGCCCGCCGGGGGCGTGATGATCGCGGTTCAGGCTTCGGAGGACGAGGTCCTGCCGCTGTTGACCGGCGGGGTGAGCGTGGCCGCGGTCAACGGCCCGCAGTCGGTGGTCATCGCCGGTGACGAGGACGCCGCCGTCGCGGTCGCGGAGTCCTTCGCCGGCCGCAAGACCAAGCGGCTGACGGTCAGCCACGCGTTCCACTCGCCGCACATGGACGGCATGCTCGACGCCTTCCGCAAGGTCGCCGAGGGGCTCACGTACGCCGCCCCGCGCATCCCGGTCGTGTCCAACCTGACCGGCGCCCTCGCGGGCGAGGAGATGGCTTCGGCCGGCTTCTGGGTCCGGCACGTCCGCGACTGCGTCCGCTTCCTCGACGGCATCCGCACCCTGGAAGCCGCCGGCGTCACGACCTACCTCGAGCTGGGCCCCGACGGCACCCTGTCCGCCCTCGCCCAGGACTGCCTCACCGATGGCACCGCCGCCGCCTTCGCTCCGACGCTGCGCGCGGACCGCCCCGAGGCGGAGACCGTCACCACCGCGCTCGCCCAGGCCCACTGCCGAGGCGTCGAGGCCGACTGGCCGGTGTACTTCGCGGGGACGGGCGCGCAGCGCGTCGACCTGCCCACCTACGCGTTCCAGCGGGAGCGCTACTGGCCGGAGACGGGCACCCCGCTGCCCGGTGATGCCACCGGGCTCGGCCTCGCGACCGCCGGGCACCCGCTCCTGGGGGCGGCGGTGTCCCTCGCGGACGCCGACGGCTGCGTCCTCACGGGCCGGATCTCGCTGCGCACCCACCCCTGGATGGCGGACCACGCGGTCATGGGCTCCGTCCTCGTCCCGGGCACGGCGTTCGTGGAGCTGGCGCTGCACGCCGGCGAACGCGTCGGCGCCCCGGCCCTCGACGAGCTGACCCTCCAGGCGCCGCTGGTCCTCCCCGACGCGGGTGATGCGGTGCAGGTCCAGGTCACGGCCGGGGCCCCGGACGGCTCCGGCCGCCGCCCGGTCGCCGTGTACTCCCGCCCGGCCGACGCCGAGGACGAGCCGTGGCTGCGGCATGCGGCCGGTCTGCTCGCCGGCGAGGTCCGTGCGGCCACCGCCGACCTGGGCGTCTGGCCGCCCGCCGGCGCCGACTCCGTCCCGGTGGACGAGGCGTACGAACTGCTCGACGCCTCCGGACTCCGCTACGGCCCCCTGTTCCAGGGGCTGCGGGCGGCCTGGCGGAGCGACGGCGCCCTGTACGCCGAACTCGCCCTGGACGGACGCGCGCAGACGGACGCCGACGCGTTCGGGCTGCACCCGGCGCTGCTCGACGCCGCCCTGCACACCCTGGCGCTCGACGGCGACCTCATCGCCGCCCCGGCCGCCGACACCGACACCGATGCGGGTGCAGGTGCCGCCCGACTGCCGTTCGCCTGGACCGGCGTCCGGCTGCACGCGACCGGTGCCTCGGCGGCGCGCGTCCGCCTCTCGCCGGCCGGCCACGGCGCGGTCTCCCTGGACCTGGCCGACGCCACCGGCCGGCCCGTCGCCTCGGTGGACGCGCTGGCCCTGCGCGCGGTGTCGCCCGAGCAGATCGGCGCCGCGGCCCGCGAGGGCCGCCCGGGGTCCCTGTACCGGGTCGAGTGGACGGCGCTCCCCGCCGACCGGACGGCCGCGGCTCCGGCCGATGCGGCCGACGTCGTCGTCACCGAGTTGCGTACGGGCGGCCTCCCCGCGGTGCCGGAAGCGGTGCACACCGAGACGGCCCGGGTACTGGGGCTGCTGCAGGAGTGGCTGTCGCAGGACCGGTCCGCGGACGGCCGTCTGGCGTTCGTCACACGGGGTGCGGTGGAAGCCGTACCCGGCGAGGGCCTGCCGGATCCGGTGCACGCCGCGGTCCGGGGCCTGGTGCGTTCGGCGCAGTCCGAGCACCCGGGCCGCTTCCTCCTCATCGATGTCGACGCCGACGCCGGTGAGGTGCAGGGCGCCCTCGCGGTCGCCTTGGCCTCGGGCGCGTCCGAGGTGGCGGTACGGGGAGGCGCGGCGCTGGTGCCGAGGCTGGCCCGCGCCGGGGCGCCGACCGGTGAGCCGGCTGCCGCGTGGGACGCCGAGGGCACGGTGCTGGTCACCGGTGCGAGCGGTTCGCTCGGCGCGCTGTTCGCCCGCCACCTCGTCACCGCACACGGCGTACGGCACCTGCTGCTCGTCAGCCGCCGCGGCGCGACGGCCGAGGGCGCGGCCGAGCTGACGGCCGAACTGGCCGGCCTGGGCGCCCGGGTCACCTGGGCGGCCTGCGACGTCGCGGACCGGGAGGCGCTGGCCGCCGTACTGGCCGGCATCCCGGCCGAGCACCCGCTGACCGCGGTCGTGCACACCGCCGGCGTCCTCGACGACGGCGTGATCGGCTCCCTGACGGCCGACCGCCTGTCGGCGGTCCTCCGCCCGAAGGCCGACGCGGCCTGGCACCTCCACGAGCTGACCCGGGACCTCGACCTCTCCGCGTTCGTCCTGTTCTCCTCCGCCGCCGGTGTCTTCGGCAACGCCGGCCAGGCCAACTACGCGGCCGGCAACGTCTTCCTGGACGCCCTGGCCGCCCACCGCCGGGCCCAGGGGCTGCCGGGCACCTCGCTGGCCTGGGGCCTGTGGTCCGAGGCCGGTGGCGGGATGGGGGCCGCCCTGGACGCCGGCGACGTCTCGCGGCTGGGCCGCGGCGGGGCGAACGCCCTGTCCGCCGCCGAGGGCGTGGCGCTGTTCGACGCCGCACTGGCCGCCGGACAGCCGCCGCTGCTGGTCCCGGTGAAGCTGGACCCGGCCGCCCTCCGCGCCCGGGCGGGCGGCGGGACCCTCCCGCCGCTGCTGTCCGGCCTGGTGCGGACGCCCGTACGCCGGGCCGTCGCCGGCGGCACCGCCGGCGACGCCTCCGGACCCGCCGCCCGGCTCGCCGCCATGACGGCCGCCGAACAGCAGGCGTTCGTCCTGGACCTGGTGCGCACCCAGGCCGCGTCGGTCCTCGGCTACACCGGGCCCGGGGCGGTCGACGCCGACCACTCCTTCCGCGAGCTCGGCTTCGACTCCCTCACCGCCGTCGAACTCCGCAACCTGATCGGCGCCGCGACCGGGCTGCGCCTGCCGGCCACCCTCGTCTTCGACTACCCGACCCCGGCGGTCCTGGCCGGCCACCTGCGGGCCGAACTGCTCGGCGCGGCCCCCGTCGCGCCGTCGTCCCAGGCGGTGGCCGCCGTCCGCGACGACGAGCCCATCGCGATCGTCGGCCTGGGCTGCCGCTACCCCGGTGACGTGCAGTCGCCCGAGGACCTGTGGCGGCTCGTCCTCGACGGCCGGGACGTCATCTCCGGGTTCCCCGACGACCGCGGCTGGGACGTCGACGGCCTGTTCGCCGACGACCCCGGCCAGGAGGGCACCAGCTACGCCCGCGAGGGCGGCTTCCTCTCCGACGCCTCCGCCTTCGACCCGGCGTTCTTCGGGATCTCCCCGCGCGAGGCCGTGGCGATGGACCCGCAGCAGCGGCTCCTGCTGGAGACCTCGTGGGAGGCGTTCGAACGCGCCGGCATCGACCCGCGCACCCTGCGCGGCACCCGGACCGGCGTCTTCGCCGGCGTCATGTACCACGACTACGCCTCCCGGCTCGCGGCCCTGCCCGAGGGCGTCGAGGGCTTCCTCGGCACCGGCAACGCGGCCAGCGTCATCTCCGGCCGGCTGTCGTACACCTTCGGCCTGGAGGGCCCGGCGGTCACCGTCGACACCGCCTGCTCGTCCTCCCTGGTGGCCCTGCACCTGGCCGTGCAGGCGCTGCGCAACGGGGAGTGCTCGCTCGCCCTCGCGGGCGGCGTGACCGTGATGGCGACCCCCGCGGCCTTCGTGGAGTTCAGCCGGCAGCGGGGCCTCGCCGCCGACGGCCGCTGCAAGGCGTTCTCCGCCGACGCCGACGGCACGGGCTGGTCCGAGGGAGCCGGCGTCCTGCTCGTGGAGCGGCTCTCCGACGCCCGCCGCAACGGCCACCCGGTCCTCGCCGTCGTCCGCGGCACCGCGATCAACCAGGACGGCGCCTCCAACGGCCTGACCGCCCCCAACGGCCCCTCGCAGCAGCGCGTCATCCGGCAGGCCCTCGCCAACGCCGGCCTGACCGCCGCCGACGTGGACGCCGTCGAGGCCCACGGCACCGGTACGACCCTCGGCGACCCGATCGAGGCCCAGGCCCTGCTGGCCACCTACGGCCAGGACCGGCCCGCCGGACGGCCGCTGCTCCTCGGCTCCGTCAAGTCCAACATGGGCCACACCCAGGCCGCCGCCGGTGTCGCCGGCGTCATCAAGATGGTCATGGCCATGCGCCACGGGGTGCTGCCCCGGACCCTGCACGCGGACGAGCCCACCCCGCACGTCGACTGGACGGCCGGAGCCGTGACCCTCCTGGACACGGCCACGGCCTGGCCGGAGACCGGACGCCCGCGCCGCGCCGCGGTCTCCTCCTTCGGCTTCAGCGGCACCAATGCCCACGCCGTCATCGAGCAGGCCCCCGAGCCGGCGGAGCCCGAAACGCAGCGGCCCGAGCCCGCGCGGGTGCCCGGCAGCCTGCCGTGGCTCCTGTCGGCGAAGGACCCGCAGGCCCTGCGCGAGCAGGCCGCACGCCTGGCCGCGCACGCGGCCGACCATCCCGAGCTGTCCCTCACGGACATCGGCTACTCGCTGGCCACGAGCAGGACCGCCCTCGACCGGCGGGCCGCGGTGGTCGCCGGGGAGCGCGACGGATTCCTGGCCGGTCTCGCCGCACTCGCCGAGGGCAGCCGGCCGGCCGGCGTCCTCGAAGGCACGCCGACCGCCGGGAAGCTGGCCTTCCTCTTCACCGGTCAGGGCAGCCAGCGCCTGGGCATGGGCCGCGAGCTGTACGCGACCCACCCCGTGTTCGCGGCCGCGCTGGACGCGGTGGGCGAGCGGCTCGACCCGCTCCTCGAACTGCCGCTGAAGGAGGTGCTGTTCGGGTCGGACCCGGCTCTGCTGGACCGGACGGAGTACACCCAGCCCGCGCTGTTCGCCGTCGAGGTGGCACTGTTCCGGCTCCTCGAATCATGGGGTGTAAAGCCGGACTTCCTGTCCGGGCACTCGATCGGCGAGGTCGCCGCCGCGCACGTCGCCGGGGTGCTGTCCCTGGACGACGCGTGCACCCTGGTCGCGGCCCGCGGGCGCCTGATGCAGGCGCTGCCCGCCGGCGGCGCGATGATCGCCGTGCAGGCTTCGGAGGACGAGGTCGCGCCGCTGCTCACCGACCGGGTGGGCATCGCCGCGGTCAACGGCCCGCAGTCGGTGGTCATCGCCGGTGACGAGGACGCGGCGGCCGCCGTCGCCGCGTCGTTCTCCGGCCGCAAGACCAAGCGGCTCGCCGTCAGCCACGCCTTCCACTCGCCGCACATGGACGGCATGCTCGACGCCTTCCGCAAGGTCGCCGAGGGGCTCACGTACGCCGCCCCCCGCATCCCGGTCGTGTCCAACCTGACCGGCGCCCCGGCGGGCGACGAGATCGCCTCGGCCGGCTTCTGGGTGCGGCACGTACGGGAGGCCGTCCGCTTCCTCGACGGGATCCGCGCCCTGGAGGAGGCGGGCGTCACCACGTACCTCGAACTCGGACCCGAGGGTGTCCTCTCCGCGCTCGCGCAGGACTGCGTCACCCGGGACGACGCCGGTTTCGTCCCGGCGCTGCGCGCGGACCGGCCCGAGGACGCCGTCCTCGCCTCCGCCGTCGCCCAGGCGCACCTGCGCGGGATCGCCGTCGACTGGTCGGCGTACTACGCCGGCACCGGCGCCCGCCGGGCCGACCTGCCCACCTACGCCTTCCAGCGGCAGCGGTACTGGCTGGAGGCGCCCGCCCACGCCCTCGCCGGCGACATGGCCTCCGCCGGGCTCGGCGCGACCGCGCACCCGCTCCTCGGGGCCGCGGTCGACCTGCCCGACTCGGACGGGTTCCTCCTCACCGGGCGGCTCTCGCTGCGCACCCAGCCCTGGCTGGCCGACCACCGCGTCGCCGGCACCGCCCTGGTGCCGGGCGCCGCGCTGGTGGAACTGGCCGTCCGGGCCGGTGACCACGCGGGCTGCGGCCGCCTGGACGAGCTCACCCTCGAAGCACCGCTGGTGCTGCCCGAGACCGGCGGCCTCCAGCTGCGGCTGGCCGTCGCCGAACCGGACACCGACGGGCGGCGGGCCTTCCAGGTCTACTCGCGCTCCGAGCAGGCCGGCCCCGACGAGCCGTGGACCCGGCACGCCGACGGCATCCTGGCGCCCGACGCCGCGGACGCCGACGGCCAGGCCCTGGAGGAGTGGCCGCCGGCCGGAGCCGTCGCCTGCGCCGTGGACGACCTGTACCCCGGCTTCGACGCCATCGGACTCGGCTACGGCCCCGCCTTCCGCAACCTGCGCCGCGCCTACCGGCTCGGGGACGAGGTGTTCGCCGAGGTCGCCCTCGACGAGGACCGCCTCCCGGAAGCCGCCCCGTACGGACTGCACCCGGCGCTCCTCGACGCCGCCCTGCACGCCGTCGGGCTCGGGGAGTTCTTCCCCGACGGCCCGGAGGGCGCGCGGCTGCCCTTCTCCTGGGACGGCGTACGGCTGCACGCCGCCGGCGCCGCCGCCCTGCGGGTACGGATGGCACCGGCCGGCCGGGACGCGGTGGCGCTGGCTCTGTGGGACGGGACGGGCCGGCCGGTCCTGACCGCCGACTCGCTCGTCCTGCGCCCCCTCGCCACCGACGGCATCGCGGCCGCCTCCGGCCCCGGCACCGGCCCCGTCCGCGAGGCGCTCTTCCGGGTCGACTGGACCGCGCTCGCGCTGCCCGGGGCACGTCAGCCGGAGTCCGGCAGCCGCTGGGCACTGCTGGGCGCCGACCCGCTCAAGACGGGCGCGGGACTGGAACGGGCCGGCGTCCTCGACGACGCCGCCGACCGCACCCACCCGGACCTGGGCACCCTGGCCGAGGTGTTCGACACGGCCGAGGCCCTCGGGGAGCCGGTACCGGAGACGGTCCTCGTCCCCCTGGCCCCCGATCTCGCGACCGCCGGCCGCGGTCCGGGGGTGGCCGCGGCCGCGCACGCCGCGACCGGGCACGCCCTGGAGCTGGTGCAGGGGTGGCTGGCGGACGACCGGTTCGCCGCGTCCCGGCTCGCGGTCGTGACCCGCGGCGCCGTCGCCACGGACCCCGGCGAGGACGTGGCGGACCTCGCGCACGCCGCGGTGTGGGGCCTGCTGCGCTCCGCGCAGGCCGAGCACCCGGACCGCTTCGTGCTGATCGACCTCGACGGCGAGGACGCCTCCCTGCGGGCCCTGCCCGCCGCTCTCGCCACCGACGAGACCCAGCTCGCCCTGCGCGGCGGAACCGCACGGGCACCCCGCCTGGCCCGCGCGGCCCTCACCCCGCCCGTGGACCCGCCGGCCGACGGCACCCCCGCCGGCCGCGGCCTCGACCCCGGGGGCACGGTCCTGATCACCGGAGCCACCGGCACCCTCGGCGGGCTGCTCGCCCGGCACCTCGTCACCGGGCACGGCGTACGGCACCTGCTGCTCACCAGCCGGCGCGGCGCGGCCGCGGCCGGCGCCGGCGAACTCGCGGCCGGGCTGCGGGAACTGGGCGCCCAGGTCACCTGGGCGGCCTGCGACGCGGCCGACCGGGACGCCCTCGCCGCCCTGCTGGCCGGCGTACCGGCCGAGCACCCGCTGACGGCCGTCGTGCACACCGCCGGTGTGCTCGACGACGGCACCGTCACCTCGCTCACCCCGGAGCGGATCGCGAAGGTGCTCCGGCCCAAGGCCGACGCCGCATGGCACCTGCACGAGCTGACCCGGGACCTCGGCCTGGCCGCGTTCGTCCTGTTCTCCTCGGCGGCCGGCGTGTTCGGCAACGCCGGACAGGCCAACTACGCGGCGGGCAACACCTTCCTCGACGCCCTCGCCCAGCACCGCCGGGCACAGGGCCTGACGGGCATCTCGCTCGCCTGGGGCCTGTGGGACGACGAGGCCGGCATGGCCGCGACCCTCGACGAGCAGGACCGGCAGCGCCTGAGCCGCGGCAGCATGAACGCACTGTCCGAAGCCGACGGTCTGGCCCTCTTCGACGCGGCCCTGGGCGCGTCCACGGCCCGCCGGGACGGCCCCGGCACCGGCCCCGCCGAGCCGCCGGCCGCGAGCCTGCTCGTGCCCGCCCGGCTCGACCTGGCCGCACTCCAGGCCCGCGCCGGCGACGGCGTCGCACCCCTGCTGCGCGGCCTGCTCCGGACGCCCGTACGCCGCCGCACGAGCGCCGGCGCGGCCCCGGACGGCGCGGGGTCGCTGGCGGAGCGGCTGGCCCAACTGCCGCCCGCCGAACGGGACCGGGTACTGCTCGACACGGTCTGCACCCACGTCGCCCAGGTACTGGGCCACAGCGGTGCGGCGGCCATCGAACCGGGCAGCGCGTTCAAGGAGCTCGGCTTCGACTCGCTGACGGCGGTCGAACTCCGCAACCGGCTCGGCGCTGCCACCGGCCTCCGCCTTCCGGCCACGATCGTCTTCGACCACCCGACCCCCGAGCAGCTCGGCGCATACCTGCGCTCCGCGCTGCCCCTCGGCGCCGACGGCCCCACCGTCTTCGGTGAACTCGACCGGCTGGAAGCCGCGTTGGCCTCCGACGACGCGGCCGACGCGGACAGCGTCACCCGCTCGCGGATCACGATGCGCCTCCAGGCCCTCATGGCCAAGTGGACCGCCCGCCAGGAACCCGGCCGCGCCACCGGCACCGACGAGGACGCCGACGACGACCTCGACACGGTCACCGACGACGAACTCTTCGACCTGCTCGACGACGAACTCGGCACCTCCTGACCCGAGCACCCCGAGACCGCCGGGCGGGGCCGTCCCCGCCCCGCCCGGCCCCCCACCACACCACCACCCCGGTCAGACCGACCCGTACGACCGCCTCTCTGGCATGGAGCCCACGCACATGGTGAACGAGGACAAGCTTCGCGACTACCTCAAGCGGGCGACCGCCGATCTGCGCCAGGCCCGCAGGCGGTTGCGCGAGGTCGAGGAGCAGAACCAGGAACCCATCGCGATCGTCGCGATGAGCTGCCGCTACCCGGGCGGCGTCCGCACCCCCGAGGACCTGTGGCGGCTCGTCGCCGACGGCCGCGACGCGATCTCCGGCTTCCCCGTCGACCGCGGCTGGGACGTGGAGACGCTCTACGACGCCGACCCCGACAGCGCCGGCTCCAGCTACGTCAGCGAGGGCGGCTTCCTCTACGACGCCGCGCGCTTCGACCCCGCGCCCTTCGGGATCTCCCCGCGCGAGGCCCTGGCGATGGACCCGCAGCAGCGGCTGCTGCTCGAGGCGTCCTGGGAGGCCTTCGAACGGGCCGGGATCGACCCGACCTCCCTGCGCGGCAGCCGGACCGCCGTCTACGCCGGCGTCATGTACCACGACTACACCGCCCGCCTGGACTCCGTCCCCGAAGGCGTCGAGGGCTTCCTCGGCACCGGCAGCTCCGGCAGCATCGCCTCCGGCCGGGTGGCGTACACCTTCGGCCTGGAGGGCCCGGCGGTCACCGTCGACACCGCCTGCTCGTCCTCCCTGGTCACCCTGCACCTGGCCGTGCAGGCCCTGCGGGCGGGGGAGTGCACCATGGCCCTCGCCGGCGGTGTCACCGTCATGGCGAGCCCGGCCACCTTCACCGAGTTCAGCCGCCAGCGCGGACTCGCCCCCGACGGCCGCTGCAAGCCCTTCGCGGCCGCCGCCGACGGCACCGGCTGGGGCGAGGGCGTCGGCATGCTCCTCGTGGAGCGGCTGTCGGACGCGCAGCGCAACGGGCACCCCGTGCTCGCCGTGATCCGCGGCTCGGCCGTCAACCAGGACGGCGCATCCAACGGCCTGACCGCCCCGAACGGGCCGTCGCAGCAGCGCGTCATCCACCATGCCCTCACCAACGCCCGCCTGGCGGCCGCCGACGTGGACGTGGTCGAGGCCCACGGCACCGGTACGACCCTCGGCGACCCGATCGAGGCCCAGGCCCTGCTGGCCACCTACGGCCAGGACCGGCCCGCCGAACGGCCCCTGCTGCTCGGCTCCGTCAAGTCCAACATCGGGCACACCCAGGCCGCCGCAGGCGTTGCGAGCATCATCAAGATGGTCGAGGCGATGCACCACGGCATCGTGCCGAAGACCCTCCACCTCGACGAGCCGACCCCGCACGTCGACTGGGAGGCCGGCGCCGTCTCCCTGATCGGCGAGAACGTCCCCTGGCCGCAGACCGGAGCCCCGCGTCGTGCGGGCGTGTCGTCGTTCGGGTTCAGCGGCACGAACGCGCACGTGATCGTGGAGCAGGCGCCGGAGGCGGAAACCCCGGAGGCGGAGGCCCCGGAGGCGGATGCTCCTGCGGCGGAGGCGCGCTCGGCGATGCCGGTGGTGCCGTGGGTGCTGTCGGGCAAGAGCGCGGCCGCGCTGCGGGCGCAGGCGGAGCGGCTGGCGGGACGGCTGGCCGGGGCGCCGGGTGTGGACCCGGTGGATGTGGGCTGGTCGCTGGCGTCGACCCGGGCGGCGCTGGAGCACCGGGCCGTGGTGCTGGGCGACCACGCCGCCGGCGTCGGCGCGGTGGCGTCGGGTGCGCTGGCCGCGGGCGTGGTGACCGGCTCGGCGGCCGGCGGGAAGACGGCGTTCGTATTCCCGGGGCAGGGCTCGCAGTGGGTCGGCATGGCCGCGGAGCTGCTGGAGAACTCTCCCGTGTTCGCTGCCCGGGTGGATGAGTGTGCGAAGGCGTTGGAGCCCTTCACCGACTGGTCGTTGGTGGACGTGCTGCGGGGCACCGCCGGCGCGCCCTCGTTCGACCGGGTGGACGTGGTGCAGCCGGCCCTGTTCGCGGTGATGGTGTCGCTGGCGGAGGTCTGGCGGGCCGCGGGTGTCCGCCCGGGTGCGGTGATCGGCCACTCGCAGGGTGAGATCGCCGCCGCGTGCGTGGCCGGGATCCTGTCCCTGGAGGACGCGGCCCGGGTGGTGGCGCTGCGGAGCCAGGCGATCGGGCGGGTGCTGGCGGGGCTGGGTGGCATGGTGTCCGTGCCCCTGCCGGCCGCGGAGGTTCGGGAGCGGATCGCGGCGTGGGGCGAGGAGCGGATCTCCGTCGCCGCCGCCAACGGGCCGTCCTCGGTGGTGGTTTCGGGTGAGGTCCAGGCCTTGGACGAGTTCCTGGCCGCGTGCGAGGCCGATGGCGTGCGGGCCAGGCGGATCGCGGTGGACTACGCCTCCCACTCCGCGCAGGTCGACCTGCTCCGCGAGGAACTCGCCGAACTGCTGGCGCCGGTCACGCCGCGCGAGGCGGAGGTGCCGTTCCTGTCCACCGTGACGGGCGAGTGGGTCAAGGGCACGGAGCTGGATGCCGGTTACTGGTTCCGCAACCTGCGGCAGACGGTGGAGCTGGAGAACGCCACCCGCACCCTCCTGGAGCACGGGTTCGGCGTCTTCGTCGAGTCCAGCCCGCACCCCGTGCTGACCGTCGGCATGCAGGAGACCGTCGACGACGCGGGCCGCGAGGCCGCCGTCCTCGGATCCCTGCGCCGTAACGAAGGCGGCCCGGAGCGGTTCTGGCTGTCCCTGGCCGAGGCCTGGGTCCGGGGCGTGAGCGTGGACTGGGAGGCCGTGTTCGCCGGCACCGGTGCCCGCCGCGTGGACCTGCCCACCTACGCCTTCCAGCAGGAGCACTTCTGGCTGGAGAGCGGCGCCGCCCAGGAAGCCGAGGCCGCCACCGCGTACCCGGCCGACACCGCCGACGCCCGCTTCTGGGAGGCCGTCGAGGCCAACGACGTGGCTGCTCTCACCGCGGAGCTGGACATCGACGCGGACGAGGCGCTGACGGCGCTGCTCCCCGCGCTGTCCTCCTGGCGGCGGCAGAACCAGGAGCGGTCCACCGTCAACGGCTGGCGCTACCGGATCACCTGGAAGCCCGCCCCCGAACCCGCCGCGGCCCGCCTCTCCGGCACCTGGCTGGTCGTCGTCCCCGAGACCCCGGCCGGCGCCTCCGACGACAGCGCCGAAGCCGTCCTGCGTACCCTCGCCGAACACGGAGCCGACGTACGGCGCACAGCCGTCCCCGGCACCCCTGACGCCCGCGCCGAGCTGGCCGGGCGGATCCGCGAGACCCTCGCCGACGGCCCCGCCGTAGCAGGCGTGCTCTCCCTCCTGACCCCCGCCGGGACCGACGCGGCCGCCGGTGTGATCGCCACACTCACCCTTCTCCAGGCCCTCGGCGACACCGACGTGACCGCCCCGCTGTGGTGCGTCACCCGCGGCGCCGTCGCCGCGGCCCGCTCCGAGCAGCACCCCGACCCCGCGCAGGCGCCGATCTGGGGCCTGGGCCGGGTGGCCGCACTGGAGCACGGCGAACGCTGGGGCGGCCTGATCGACCTGCCCGGCACGGACGCCGTGGACGACCGGAGCCTGGACCGGCTGGCGGGCGTACTCGGCGGGGACGCCGCCGAGGACCAGGTCGCGGTCCGCCCCTCCGGGATATTCGTACGGCGCCTCGTCCGCGCCCGCCTGGCCGACACGCCCGCGGTACGCGCTTGGCGGCCGAGCGGCACGACCCTCGTCACCGGCGGTACGGGCGCGCTCGGCGCGCACGTCGCCCGCTGGCTCGCCTCCAACGGCGCCGAGCACCTGATCCTCACCAGCCGCCGCGGCCCCGACGCCCCCGGAGCCGCCGCACTGCACGAGGAGCTCACCGCGCTCGGCGCCCAGGTCACCCTCGCCGCCTGCGACGTCGGCGACCGCGACGCCCTCGCCGCGCTCCTCGCGTCCGTCCCCGCGGACCGGCCGCTGACCGCCGTCGTGCACACGGCGGCCGTCCTCGACGACGGGGTCATCGAAGCGCTGACGCCCGAGCAGGTCGAGCGGGTCCTGCGGGTCAAGGTCGACGCGACGCGGCACCTGCACGAGCTGACCCGGGGCCTCGACCTGTCCGCGTTCGTCCTCTTCTCCTCCTTCGCCGCCACTTTCGGCGCCCCCGGCCAGGGCAACTACGCGCCGGGCAACGCCTTCCTCGACGCCTTCGCCGAGTACCGGCGGGCCGCCGGCCTGCCCGCCACCTCCCTCGCCTGGGGCCCGTGGGGCGACGGCGGCATGGCCGAAGGCGCCGTCGGCGACCGGATGCGCCGCCACGGCGTCCTCGAGATGGCCCCCGGACGGGCCGTCACCGCGCTCCAGCACGCCCTGGACCGCGACGAGACCACCCTGACCGTCGCCGACATGGAGTGGAAGCGCTTCGTCCTCGCCTTCACCTCCGGCCGTGCCCGGCCGCTGCTGCACGACCTGCCCGAGGCCCGCCAGGTCATGGAGAGCGCCCGCACCGCGGCGGCCGAGGACAGCGGCAGCGCCGCCCTGCTCGTCCGGCAGCTCGCCGGGCAGCCGGAGGCCGAGCAGGAGCGGCTGCTGCTGGACCTGGTCCGCACCGCCGTCGCCGGCGTCCTCGGCTACGCCGGGCCCGACGCCGTGGAGGCCGGCCGGGCGTTCAAGGAGCTGGGCTTCGACTCGCTCACCTCCGTCGAGCTGCGCAACCGCCTGAACGCGGCCGCCGGCCTCAAACTGCCGCCCACCCTCGTCTTCGACTACCCGACACCCACCGTCCTCGCCCGGTACCTGCGCGCCGAACTCGCCGGCCAGAGCACGGCGGCCGCCGCGCCCGCGCCGACGGCCGCCGCCACCGGGGCGGACACCGAACCGATCGCCGTCGTCGCGATGAGCTGCCGTTTCCCCGGCGGTGTCCGCAACCCCGAGGAGCTGTGGCAGCTGCTCACCTCCGGCGGTGACGCCCTCTCCGGGTTCCCCGCCGACCGCGGCTGGGACGTCGAGGCGCTCTACAACCCCGACCCCGACGCCCAGGGCACCTCCTACACCCGCGAGGGCGGCTTCCTCACCGACGCAGCCGCCTTCGACCCGGCGTTCTTCGGGATCTCCCCGCGCGAGGCCCTCGCCATGGACCCGCAGCAGCGGCTCCTGCTGGAAACCTCCTGGGAGGCGTTCGAACGGGCCGGCATCGACCCGGAGACCCTCCGCGGCAGCCAGTCCGGCGTCTTCGTCGGCACCAACGGCTCCGACTACTCCCACCTCGTACGCGGCGCCGCCGACGGCCTGGAGGGACACCTGGCCACCGGCAGCGCAGGCAGCGTCGTCTCCGGCCGCCTGTCCTACACCTTCGGCCTCGAAGGCCCCGCCGTCACCGTCGACACGGCGTGCTCGGCCTCGCTCGTCGCCCTCCACCTCGCCGTGCAGGCGCTGCGGACGGGGGAGTGCTCCATGGCCCTCGCCGGCGGTATCACAGTCATGTCCACGCCCGGCACCTTCATCGAGTTCAGCCGTCAACGGGGCCTGTCCACCGACGGCCGCTGCAAGGCGTTCTCCGCCGACGCCGACGGCTTCAGCCCGGCCGAGGGCGTCGGCATGCTCCTGGTGGAGCGCCTGTCGGACGCCCAGCGCAACGGACACCCGGTGCTCGCCGTGATCCGCGGTACGGCCGTCAACCAGGACGGCGCGAGCAACGGCCTGACCGCCCCCAACGGCCCCTCCCAGCAGCGCGTCATCCGCCAGGCCCTCGCCAACGCCCGCCTGGCGGCCGCCGACGTGGACGTCGTCGAGGCCCACGGCACGGGCACCACCCTCGGCGACCCGATCGAGGCACAGGCCCTGCTCGCCACGTACGGCCAGGACCGGCCCGCGGACCGCCCGCTGCTGCTCGGCTCGATCAAGTCGAACATCGGCCACGCCCAGGCCGCCGCCGGTGTCGCCGGCGTGATGAAGATGGTCCTGGCCATGCAGCACGGCGTGCTGCCGCAGAGCCTCCACATCACAGAGCCCACCCCGCACGTGGACTGGAGCGCCGGAGAGATCGCCCTGCTCACCGAGCAGCGGGCCTGGCCCGAAACCGGTGGCCGCCCCTGGCGCGCGGGCGTGTCCTCGTTCGGATTCAGCGGGACCAACGCCCATGCCGTCATCGAGCAGGCGCCCGCCGCACAGGGGTCCGGCGGGCAGGCGACCCCTGCACCCCAGTACCCCCACCCCCTACTGACCGCGACGACCCTCGACGGCACCGGCGCCGACGCGCGGATTCCGCTGCCCTGGCCGCTGACCGCCAAGACCGAAAAGGCGCTGCACGGCCAGGCCGAGCGCCTGCTGAACCACCTCGCCACCCGCCCTGACCTGCGGCCTGCCGATATCGGCCACGCGCTGGCCACCACCCGCACGGCCCACGGCCGGCGCGCCGTCCTGATCGGCCGGGACCGGGAGGAACACCTCGCGGGCCTGGCCACCCTGGCCGCCGGAGGCACGGCACCCCTGCTCGTGCAGGGGTCGGTCATCGGGGGCAAGACCGCGTTCGTGTTCCCCGGACAGGGGTCGCAATGGGTGGGCATGGCCGAGGCGCTGTTGGACGCTTCACCTGTGTTTGCTGCCCGGGTGGATGAGTGTGCGAAGGCGTTGGAGCCCTTCACCGACTGGTCGTTGGTGGACGTGCTGCGGGGCACCGCCGGCGCGCCCTCGTTCGACCGGGTGGACGTGGTGCAGCCGGCCCTGTTCGCGGTGATGGTGTCGCTGGCGGAGGTCTGGCGGGCCGCGGGTGTCCGCCCGGGTGCGGTGATCGGCCACTCGCAGGGTGAGATCGCCGCCGCGTGCGTGGCCGGGATCCTGTCCCTGGAGGACGCGGCCCGGGTGGTGGCGCTGCGGAGCCAGGCGATCGGGCGGGTGCTGGCGGGGCTGGGTGGCATGGTGTCCGTGCCCCTGCCGGCCGCGGAGGTTCGGGAGCGGATCGCGGCGTGGGGCGAGGAGCGGATCTCCGTCGCCGCCGCCAACGGGCCGTCCTCGGTGGTGGTTTCGGGTGAGGTCCAGGCCTTGGACGAGTTCCTGGCCGCGTGCGAGGCCGATGGCGTGCGGGCCAGGCGGATCGCGGTGGACTACGCCTCCCACTCCGCGCAGGTCGACCTGCTCCGCGAGGAACTCGCCGAACTGCTGGCGCCGGTCACGCCGCGCGAGGCGGAGGTGCCGTTCCTGTCCACCGTGACGGGCGAGTGGGTCAAGGGCACGGAGCTGGATGCCGGTTACTGGTTCCGCAACCTGCGGCAGACGGTGGAGCTGGAGAACGCCACCCGCACCCTCCTGGAGCACGGGTTCGGCGTCTTCGTCGAGTCCAGCCCGCACCCGGTGCTGACCGTCGGCATGCAGGAGACCGTCGACGACGCGGGCCGCGAGGCCGCCGTCCTCGGATCCCTGCGCCGCAACGAAGGCGGCCCGGAGCGGTTCTGGCTCTCGCTCGGCGAGGCCTGGGTCCGGGGCGTGAGCGTGGACTGGGACGCGGTGTTCGCGGGCACGGGCGCTCAGCGCGCGGAGCTGCCGACCTACGCCTTCCAGTCCCAGCGGTACTGGCCGGAGGCGGCCCCCGCCGAGCCGGAGGCGCCCCAGGAGCAGAGCGCGGTCGACGCCCGGTTCTGGGACGCCGTCGAACGCGAGGACCTCGCCGCCGTCACGGCCGAGCTGCACATCGACGGCGACCAGCCCCTGACCGCCCTGCTGCCCGCGCTGTCCGCGTGGCGGCGCCAGAGCCGCGAGCAGGCCGCGGTCGACGGCTGGCGCTACCGCGTCACCTGGAAGCCCCTCGCCGGCAACATCGCCACCCGGCTGTCCGGGACCTGGCTGGTCGTCGTGCCCGAGGCGCTGTCCGGTCCGGCCGGTGACACGGTCGCCGCCGTCCTGCGTACGCTCGCCGACCGCGCCGCCGAGGTCCGTACCGTCACCGTGGCCCCGGACGCGGCCGACCGGGACACGCTCACCGCCACCCTCAAGGCCGCCACCGGTGCGGCGGCCGCCCCGGCCGGGGTGCTCTCCCTCCTCGCCCTCGGCGGCGAGCCCGAAGACGGCGGCGGGCTGCGCGCCCATGCCGGGCTGCTCGCCACCGCCGCGCTCGTCCAGGCCCTCGGCGACGCCGACGTGTCCGCGCCGCTGTGGTGCGTCACGCGCGGCGCCGTCGCCGTGGCCCGCTCCGAGCGGATCCAGGACCCGGCGCAGGCCCTCCTGTGGGGCTTCGGCCGGACCGTCGCCCTGGAGTACCCCGACCGCTGGGGCGGTCTGCTCGACCTGCCCCCGCAGGCCGACGACCGGACGCTCGAACGGCTCGTGGGCGTCCTGGCCGACGACGGCGCCGAGGACCAGGTCGCCGTCCGCGCCTCCGGGGTCCACGGCAGGCGACTGGCCCACGCCCCACTCGCCGAAGCACCGGCCGTCCCCGCCTGGAAGCCGCGCGGGACGACGCTGGTGACCGGCGGTACGGGCGCGCTCGGCGCGCACGTGGCCCGCTGGCTCGCCTCCAACGGCGCCGAGCACCTGATCCTCGCCAGCCGCCGCGGGCCCGACGCGCCCGGCGCGGACGGACTCCGCGAGGAACTCGCCGCGCTCGGCGCCCGGGTCACGATCGCCGCCTGCGACACGGCCGACCGGGACGCCGTCGCCGCACTCCTCGCGGCCGTCCCCGCCGACCGGCCGCTCACCGCGGTGTTCCACACCGCCGGTGTCCTCGACGACGGGGTCATCGACGGACTGACCGCGGAGCGGTTCGCGACCGTACTCGCCCCCAAGGCGGACGCGGCGCTCACCCTGCACGAGCTGACCCGCGACCTCGACCTGTCGGCGTTCGTCCTGTTCTCCGGAGTCGCCGGCACCCTCGGCGACGCCGGCCAGGGCAACTACGCCGCCGCCAACTCCTACCTCGACGCCCTCGCCGAGCAGCGGCACGCCGACGGCCTGCCCGCGACCTCGGTGGCCTGGGGCCGCTGGGGCGAGAGCGGACTGGCCGCGGGCGGCCACATCGGGGAACGGCTCGACCGCGGCGGTGTGCCCGCGATGGCCCCCGCCGCGGCGATCCGCGCCCTCCAGCAGGCCCTCGACCACGCCGAGCCGGCCGTCGCCGTCGCCGACATCCGGTGGGAGCTCTTCACGCCCGGCTACACCGCCGTACGGCCCAGCCCGTTCCTCGGCGACCTGCCCGAGGTACGGCGGCTTCTCGCGCAGGCCGCCCCCGCCGACGGTGCCGCGAGCGGCGCCGACGGGCAGGGGGCCCCGGGCGAGGCGCTGCGGCGCAGGCTGTCGGTGATGCCGCAGGCCGAACAGGCCCTGGCCGTACTGGAGCTGGTCCGCTCCCACGCGGCGACCGCGCTCGGGCACCCCACCACGGACGAGGTGGGCGCGGGCCGCGCGTTCAAGGAGCTCGGCTTCGACTCCCTGATCGCACTGGAGCTGCGCAACCGCCTGAACGCCGCGACCGGGCTGAAGCTTCCGGCGACGCTGGTCTTCGACCACCCGACCCCGGCCGTCCTGGCCGAGTTCCTGCGCGCCGAGATCGTCCGGGACGGCAGCACCGCGGCCGCGCCCGGCATCGCCGAGCTCGAGAAGCTCGAATCCGCGCTGTCCGTCCTCGACCCGGACGACGGGACGCGCGCCGACATCGCCTCGCGCCTGCAGGCCCTCCTGGCGAAATGGGGTGAACCGCAAGCCCCTTCGAGCGGCGGGGCCGTGGCCGAGAAGCTCCAGGAAGCCACGCCCGACGAGCTCTTCCACTTCATCGAGAACGAGCTCGGCATCTAGCACAGCGGACAGCAACAGCAGGCAGTAGTGGCACGAGGGTTTGTGACGAGCATGGGTGAGGTTCCAATGGCGGATCAGGTAGCGGATCAGGACAAGATCCTCGGCTACTTGAAGCGGGTGACGGCCGATCTGCACCAGACGCGCCAGCGCCTTCGCGAGGTCGAGGCCCAGGAGCCCGAACCCATCGCGATCGTCGGCATGGCCTGCAGGTTCCCCGGCGGCATCGAGTCGCCGGAGGACCTGTGGGACCTGGTCGCGGGCGGCCGGGACGCCGTCACCGGCTTCCCCACCGACCGCGGCTGGGACATCGAGTCCCTGTACGACGCCGACCCCGAGCGGAGCGGCACCTCCTACACCCGGGAGGGCGGATTCCTCGACCGGGTCGGCGAGTTCGACGCCGGCTTCTTCGGGATCAGCCCGCGCGAGACCCTCGGCATGGACCCGCAGCAGCGCCTGCTGCTGGAAACCTCCTGGGAGGCCTTCGAACGCGCCGGGATCGACCCGGGCACCCTGCGCGGCAGCAAGGCCGGCGTGTTCATCGGCACCAACGGCCAGGACTACCCCGACCTGCTGCGCGACGGGGTCCCCCAGGGCGTCGAGCAGTACCTCCTCACCGGGAACGCCGCGAGCGTCGTCTCCGGCCGCCTCTCCTACACCTTCGGGCTGGAGGGCCCGGCCGTCACCGTCGACACCGCCTGCTCGGCCTCGCTCGTCGCCCTGCACCTCGCGGTGCAGGCACTGCGGGGCGGCGAGTGCTCCCTGGCCCTCGCCGGCGGTGTCACCGTCATGTCCAGCCCGCGGGCCTTCGTGCAGTTCAGCCGGCAGCGCGGACTCGCCCCCGACGGCCGGTGCAAGCCGTTCGCCGAGGGCGCCGACGGCACCGGCTGGGGCGAGGGCGTCGGCATGCTCCTCGTGGAGCGGCTCTCCGACGCCCGCCGCAACGGGCACCCGGTGCTCGCCGTGGTCCGCGGCAGCGCCATCAACCAGGACGGCGCCTCCAACGGCCTGACCGCCCCCAACGGGCCCTCCCAGCAGCGCGTCATCCGGCAGGCGCTCACCAACGCCGGACTCACCCCGGCGCAGGTCGACGCCGTCGAGGCGCACGGCACGGGTACGACGCTGGGCGACCCCATCGAGGCCCAGGCCATCCTCGCCACCTACGGCCAGAACCGCGCCGAGGGCCGGCCGCTGTGGCTCGGCTCGATCAAGTCCAACATCGGGCACACCCAGGCCGCCGCCGGTGTCGCGGGCATCATCAAGATGGTCCTGGCGATGCAGCACGGCGTCCTGCCCGAGTCCCTCCACATCGACCGGCCGTCCACCGCCGTCGACTGGACCACGGGTGACGTCGAACTCCTCACCCGGGCCGTGCCGTGGCCCGAGACCGGCCAGCCGCGCCGCGCCGGCATCTCCTCCTTCGGTGTCAGCGGCACCAACGCCCACACCGTCATCGAGCAGGCCCCGCCCGCCGACACCCCGGCGGCGCCGGGGGAGACCGGCACCACGGACACGGGTGCCGACACCGGGGCTGCTCCGGCGCAAGGCGCCACCGGGCCCGTGCCGCTGCCCCTCTCCGGCCACGGCAACGAGGGCCTGCGCGCCCAGGCCGGCCGCCTCGCCGCCCACCTGCGCGCCCACCCCGAGCTCGCCGCGGACCCCGCGGGCCTGACCGACCTCGGCCTCTCCCTCGCCACCGGCCGCGCCGCGCTGGACCGCCGCACCGTCCTCTTCGCCGACGGCCGCGGGCAGCTGCTCGCCGACCTCGACGCGCTCGTCGCCGGCGAGCAGCCCGCCACCGCCGTCGTGGGCACCGTCGGCGAGGGCAACACCGCCTTCCTGTTCACCGGCCAGGGCAGCCAGCGCCCCGGCATGGCCCGCGAGTTGTACGCCACCCACCCGGCGTTCGCCCGCGCCCTCGACGCCGTCCGCGACGAACTCGACCGGCACCTCGAACGCCCCCTGTACGACGTCCTGTTCGCCGCCGAGAACACCCCCGGGGCGGCGCTGCTGGACGAGACCGCCTACACCCAGGCCGCCCTGTTCGCCGTCGAGGTCGCCCTCTACCGGCAGCTCGAACAGTGGGGCGTCACCCCCGACTTCCTCATCGGGCACTCGGTCGGCGAACTCGCCGCCGCGCACGTCGCCGGCGTCCTCACCCTCCCCGACGCCGCCGCCCTGGCCGCCGCCCGCGGCCGGCTGATGCAGGCCCTGCCCGCCGGCGGCGCGATGATCGCCGTCGAGGCCGGCGAGGACGAGGTCACCCCGCTCCTCACCGACCGGGTGTCCATCGCCGCCGTCAACGGCCCCCGCTCCGTGGTCGTCTCCGGCGACGAGGACGCGGCCACGGCGGTCGCCGAGGCCCTGCGCGCCCGCGGCCGCCGCACCAAGCGGCTCACCGTCAGCCACGCCTTCCACTCCCCGCTCATGGACGGCATGCTCGACGCCTTCCGCGAGGCCGCCGAAAACGTCTCCTACGCGCCGCCCGTCACCCCGATCGTCTCCAACCTCACCGGCGCCTCCGTGACCGCCGAGGAGATGTGCACCGCCGACTACTGGGTGCGGCACGTCCGCGAGGCCGTCCGCTTCCTCGACGGCGTACGCGCCCTCGCCGCACTCGGCGTCACCACCTTCGTCGAGGTCGGCCCCGGCGGCGTCCTCACCGCCCTCGCCCAGGACTGCCTCACCGGCCACGACGACGCCGTGTTCGTGCCCGTCCTGCGCGCCGACCGCCCCGAGCCGGCCGCGTTCGCCGCCGCCGTCGCCCGGGCCCACGCCCACGGCGTCGCCGTGGACTGGTCCGCCGTCTTCGCCGGACGCGGCGGCACCCGCATCGACCTGCCCACGTACGCCTTCCAGCGCCGCCTGTACTGGCCCGAGCAGCCCACCGCCTGGACCGGCGACGTCACCGCCGCCGGCATCGGCTCCGCCGACCACCCGCTGCTCGGCGCCGCCATCGCGCTCGCCGACGGCGACGGCTACCTGTTCACCGGCCGGCTCTCCCTGGCCACCCACCCCTGGCTGGCCGACCACACGGTCATGGACACCGTGCTGCTGCCCGGCACCGCCTTCGTGGAACTCGCCCTCCGGGCCGGCGAGCACAGCGGCTGCGAGCTCCTCGACGAACTCACCCTCCAGGCCCCCCTGGTCCTGCCCCCGCACGGCGGCGTCCAGATCCAGCTCGCCGTCGGCGCGCCCGACGCCGACGGACGGCGCACGCTGACCCTGCACTCCCGGCCCGAGGACGCCGCCGACGACACCTGGGGCGAAGGCGCCTGGACCCGGCACGCCACCGGCCTCCTCGCCCCCGCCGGCGCACAGGCCGACCGGGGGCCCGGCACCGACCTGGCCGTCTGGCCGCCGCAGGGCGCCACCGCCCTCCCCGTCGACGGCCTGTACGCATACCTCACCGGCACCGGCTTCGCCTACGGGCCCGTCTTCCAGGGCCTGACCGGCGCCTGGCAGCGCGGCGGCGAGGTCTTCGCCGAGGTCCGCCTGCCCGAACGGGCCCACGCCGAGGCCGCCCTGTTCGGCCTGCACCCGGCCCTGCTCGACGCCGCCCTGCACGCCGTCGGCATGGGCTCCCTGCTGGAGGACACCGAGCACGGCCGGCTGCCGTTCTCCTGGAGCGGCGTCGCCCTGCACGCCGTCGGCGCCCGCGCCCTCCGCGTCCGCCTGGCCCCCGCCGGCCAGGACACCGTCTGCGTCGACCTCGCCGACGAGACCGGCGCGCCCGTCGCCTCCGTCGAGGCCCTGCTGCTCCGCCCCGTCAGCCCCGACCAGGTCCGGGCCGCCCGCACCGCCTTCCACGAATCGCTGTTCCGCGTCGACTGGACCCCGCTGGCCCTCCCGGCCGCCACCACCGTCGCCCCCGGCCAGTGGGCGCTGCTCGGCGGGGACGCCGCGGCCGGCCGGTTCACCACCGTCCTGCCCACGGCAGCCACGCATGCGGACCTCGTGGCCCTCGCCGCGGCCGTCGAGGCCGGCGGCCCGGTCCCGCAGGCCGTCATCCTCCCCGTGTCCGTCCCCGCCCCCGCCGACACCTCGGCGACCCCGGTCGACGCCGCCCTGCCCGCCGCCGTCGCCGACGCCCTGCACCACGCCCTGGAGCTGGCCCAGACCTGGCTCGCCGACGACCGCTTCGCCGGCTCCCGCCTGGTGTTCACCACCCACGGCGCCGTCGCCACCACCGCCGGCTCCGACGTCCCCGGGCTGGCCCAGGCCCCGCTGTGGGGCCTGCTGCGGTCCGCCCAGTCCGAGCACCCCGACCGGTTCGTCCTGCTCGACCTGGACGACCGCGAGGAGTCCCTGCGCGCCCTGCCCGCCGCCCTGGCCACCGGCGAGGCGCAGCTCGCCCTCCGCGAGGGCCGGGCCCTCGTGCCCCGGCTCGCCCGCGTCCCCGCCGTGCCCGCGGCCGAGGGCCGGCAGGCCCGCCCGCTCGACACCGACGGCACCGCCCTGGTCACCGGCGCCACCGGCACCCTCGGCGGGCTCGTCGCCCGCCACCTGGTCACCGCGCACGGCGTCCGCCGCCTGCTGCTGACCAGCCGCCGCGGCGAGGCCGCCGCCGGCGCCCCCGAACTCCTCGCAGAGCTGCGCGCGATGGGCGCCGAGGTCACCCTCGCCGCCTGCGACGCCGCCGACCGCGACGCGCTCACCGCGCTGCTGGCCGCCGTACCCGCCGAGCACCCGCTGACCGCCGTCGTGCACACCGCCGGCGTCCTCGACGACGGCATCCTCGAATCCCTCACCCCCGAGCGGATCGACCACGTCCTGCCCGCCAAGGTCGACGCCGCCGTCCACCTCCACGAACTGACCCGCGACCTCGACCTCGCCGCGTTCGTGCTGTTCTCCGCCGCCGCCGGCACCCTCGGCGCGGCCGGCCAGGCCAACTACGCCGCCGCCAACACCTTCCTCGACGCCCTCGCCCAGCGCCGCCGCGCCGAAGGCCTGCCCGCCACCGCGCTCGCCTGGGGCCTGTGGGCCGAACGCAGCGGCATGACCGGCGACCTCGCCGACACCGACCTGGAGCGGATCTCGCGCGCCGGCGTCGCCGCACTGTCCTCCGCCGAGGGCCTCGCCCTCATGGACACCGCCCGCGAGACCGGCGAGCCCACCGCCGTCCCCATGCACCTCGACCTGGCCGGGCTGCGCCAAGCCGACGCGAGCACGGTCCCGCCGCTGCTGCGCGGCCTCGTCCGGCCCGCCGCCCGCCGCACCGCCGCCGACCGGGGCGACGCGCCGGCCGGCGGTCTCGCCGAGCGGCTGCTGCCGCTGACCGCCACCGACCGCGACCGGCTGCTGCTGGCCACCGTCCGCGTCCAGGTCGCCGCCGTCCTCGGCTTCCCCGGACCCGACGCCGTCGACCCCGGCCGCGCCTTCAAGGAGCTCGGCTTCGACTCGCTCACCGCCGTCGAACTGCGCAACCGCCTCGGCTCGGCCACCGGCGTCCGGCTGCCCGCCACCCTCGTCTTCGACTACCCCACCCCGAACGCCCTCGCCGCGTTCCTGCGCACCGAACTCCTCGGCGACCAGGCCCCGGCCGCCTCCGCCGGCACCACCGGCCACGTCCCGGCCGTCGCCGACGAGCCCATCGCCATCGTCGCCATGGCCTGCCGCTACCCCGGCGGCGTCACCACCCCCGAGGAGCTGTGGCAGCTCGTCGCCGGCTCCGTCGACGCGATCTCCCCGTTCCCCACCGACCGCGGCTGGAACCTCGACGCGCTGTACGACTCCGACCCCGGCCGGGCCGGGACCTCGTACACCCGGGAGGGCGGCTTCCTGCACGATGCCGCCGACTTCGACCCGGACCTGTTCGGCATCAACCCGCGCGAGGCCCTCGCCATGGACCCGCACCAGCGGCTCCTGCTGGAGACCTCCTGGGAGGCCTTCGAACGCGCCGGCATCGACCCCGCCTCGATGCGCGGCAGCCGCACCGGCGTCTTCGCCGGCGTCATGTACCACGACTACCTGACCCGGCTCCCGGCCGTCCCCGAGGGCCTGGAGGGCTACCTCGGCACCGGCACCGCCGGCAGCGTCGCCTCCGGCCGCATCTCCTACACCTTCGGCCTCGAAGGCCCCGCCGTCACCATCGACACGGCCTGCTCCTCCTCCCTGGTCGCCCTGCACCTGGCCGCGCAGGCCCTGCGCAGCGGCGAGTGCGACATGGCGCTCGCCGGCGGTGTCACCGTCATGTCCACCCCGGACACCTTCATCGACTTCAGCCGCCAGCGGGGCCTCGCCACCGACGGCCGCTGCAAGTCCTTCTCCGCCGACGCCGACGGCACCGGCTGGGCCGAGGGCGCCGGCATGATCCTCGTCGAGCGGCTCTCCGACGCCCGCCGCAACGGCCACCAGGTCCTCGCCGTGGTCCGCGGCACCGCCGTCAACCAGGACGGCGCCTCCAACGGCCTCACCGCCCCCAACGGCCCCTCCCAGCAGCGCGTCATCCGCGAGGCCCTCGCCCACGCCGGCCTGACCGCCGCCGACGTCGACGCCGTCGAGGCCCACGGCACCGGCACCACCCTCGGCGACCCCATCGAGGCCCAGGCCCTGATCGCCACCTACGGCCAGGACCGGCCCGCGGACCAGCCCCTGCACCTGGGCTCCATCAAGTCCAACATCGGCCACACCCAGGCCGCCGCCGGCGCCGCCGGCATCATCAAGATGGTCCTCGCCCTGCGCCACGGCGTCCTGCCGGCATCGCTGCACATCGGCGAGCCGTCCCCGCACATCGACTGGACCGCCGGCGCCGTCTCCCTCCTCACCGAGCGGACGCAGTGGCCCGAGACGGGCCGCCCGCGCCGCGCGGGCGTCTCCTCCTTCGGCGTCAGCGGCACCAACGCACACGTCATCATCGAGCAGCCGCCCGCCGACGGGCACGCCGAGGCGGGTACGGACGACGGCGCCCGCACCCCCGCGGCCGCCCTCCCGGCCGGCACCCCGCTGCCGTTCGTCCTCTCCGGCCGCACCCCCGACGCGCTGCGCGCCCAGGCCGCCCGGCTCGGCGCCCACCTCGCCGAGCAGCCCGACGCGGGTCTCGCCGACGCGGCGTACTCGCTGGCCACCACCCGTACCGCCCTGGACCGCCGGGCCGGCGTCGTCGCCGCCGACCGCGAGGAGCTCCGCACCGGGCTCGCCGCGCTCGCCGAGGGCCGCGACCACGCCCGGCTCGTCCGGCACGACGCCGGCGACGGCCGGCTCGCGGTGCTGTTCACCGGGCAGGGCAGCCAGCGCCCCGGCACGGGCCGCGAACTGTACGCCGCCCACCCGGTGTTCGCCGCCGCCCTCGACGAGGTCTGCGCCGCCCTGGACCCGCACCTCGAACAGCCGCTCAGGGACGTCCTGTTCGCCGAGGACGGCGACCTCCTCAACCGGACCGGGTACACCCAGCCCGCCCTGTTCGCCCTGGAGACCGCGCTCTACCGGCTCGTCGAATCCTGGGGGATACGCCCCGACTTCGTCGCCGGCCACTCCATCGGCGAGATCACCGCCGCGCACGTCGCCGGCGTCCTCACCCTGCCCGACGCGGCCGCCCTGGTCGCCGCCCGCGGCCGGCTCATGGAGCAGCTGCCCGAGGGCGGCGCGATGATCGCGCTCGGCGCCACCGAGGACGAGGTCCGGCCGCTGCTGGCAGGCCACGAGGACCGGATCGGCATCGCCGCCGTCAACTCCGCCTCCGCCGTCGTCGTCTCCGGCGAGGAGGACCTCGCGCTGGCGATCGCCGCCGAGTTCGAGTCGCGCGGCCGGCAGACCAGGCGGCTCACCGTCAGCCACGCCTTCCACTCCCCGCTGATGGACGGCATGCTCGACGCCTTCCGCGAGGTCGCCGCCTCCCTCACCTACCACGCGCCCGCCATCCCCGTCGTCACGAACCTCACCGGCGAGATCGCGGGCGAGGGACTGCGCACCCCCGAGCACTGGGTCGCCCACGTCCGCGAAGCGGTCCGCTTCCTCGACGGCATCCGCACCCTGGACGCCGAGCACGTCACCACCTACCTCGAACTCGGCCCGCAGGGCGTGCTGTCGGGCCTGGGCCGCGACTGCCTGACCGACACCGACAGGACCACCGATGCCGTGTTCGTCCCGGCCCTGCGCCGCGACCGCGGCGAGGCCGAGGCACTGGCCGCCGCGATCGCAGCCCTCCATACCCGCACCGTCCCCGTCGAGTGGACCGCGTACTTCGCCACGACCGGCGCCCGCCGCACCGACCTGCCCACGTACGCCTTCCAGCGCCGCCGGTTCTGGCTCGAAGCCCCCGCCGGCCACGTCGGGGACGTCGAGTCGGCCGGTCTGGGCGCCGCCCACCACCCGCTGCTCGGCGCCGCCGTGCCGCTGGCCGACGGCGAGGGCTTCCTGTTCACCGGGCGGCTCTCCCTCGACACCCACCCCTGGCTGGCCGACCACGCCGTCATGGGCACCGTCCTGCTCCCGGGCACCGCCTTCGTCGAGCTCGCCATCCGGGCCGGCGACCAGGCCGGCTGCGGCCTGCTGGAGGAGCTCACCCTCGAAGCCCCGCTGATCCTGGCCCCGCATTCCGCGGTCCGCCTGCAGATCGTGGTGGGCGCCCCCGACCGGGACGGCCGCCGCACCCTGGACCTGTACTCCGGCGACCCGGACGCCGCCGACGACGAGCCGTGGACCCGCCACGCCACCGGCGTCCTCGCCGCCGGCGCCCCCCGCCCGGCCTTCGACCTCACCGCCTGGCCGCCGGCCGGCGCCGAGGCCGCCACCGTCGACGGCCTGTACGAGCACCTCGGCCGGGGCGGCTTCGCCTACGGGCCCGTCTTCCAGGGCCTGCGGGCCGCCTGGACCCTCGGCGACGACGTGTACGCCGAGGTGGCCCTGCCCGACGACCGGCAGGCCGACGCCGCCCGGTTCGGCCTGCACCCGGCCCTCCTCGATGCCGCCCTGCACGCCACCTTCGTCCGGTCGTCCCCCGACGGCGACCGGCAGGGCGGGCTGCCGTTCTCCTGGCGCGGGGTGTCCCTGCACGCCGTCGGCGCGGCCGCCCTGCGCGTCCGCCTCACCGCCGGCGGCGAGGACACCCTCTCCCTCCAGGTCGCGGACACCACCGGCGCGCCCGTCGCCGCCGTCGAGCGCCTGATGGTGCGGCCCGTCTCCGCCGACCGGCTGGCCGGCGCCGCCCGCGCCGTGCACCACGAGTCGCTGTTCCGCATCGACTGGGCCACCGTGCCGCTGCCGTCCGGCACCCCGGACGACGAGCGGGGCGACACCTGGGCCGTCCTCGGCACCGGCACCGGCCTGCCCGGCCGCACCCACGCCGACCTGGCGGCCCTCGCCGCCGCCGTCGACGCGGGAGCCCCCGCCCCCGCGTACGTCCTGGCCCCCTGTCCCGCCGCCGGCGACGAAGGGGCGCTCACCCCCGACGCCGTCCGCGCCGCCACCCACCGGGCCCTCGCCCTGGTCCAGGACTGGCTCGCCGACGACCGGTTCGCCGACGACCGGTTCGCCGAGTCCCGCCTGGTGTTCGTCACCCGCGGCGCCGTCGCCACCCAGGGCGACCAGGACCTCGCCGACCCCGTCCACGCCCCCGTCTGGGGCCTGGTCCGGACCGCGCAGGCGGAGAACCCCGACCGCTTCGTCCTCGCCGACCTCGACGGCACCGCCGCCGGCGACACCCTCCCGGGCCTGCTCGCCGCCGCCCTCGCCACCGGCGAGCCGCAGTTCGCGGTCCGCCGCGGTACCGTCCACGCCCCCCGCCTCGCCCGGGTGCCGGCCGTCACCCCGCTGACCCCGCCCGCGGACGCCTCCGCCTGGCGCATGGACATCGAGGACAAGGGCACCCTCGACCACCTCACCCTCCTCCCCAGCCCGGAGTCCGAGGCCCCGCTGGAGCCCGGCCAGGTCCGCGTCGCCGTCCGCGCCGCCGGCCTCAACTTCCGCGACGTCCTCAACGCCCTCGGCATGTACCCCGGCGACCCCGGCCTGATGGGCTCCGAAGGCGCCGGCATCGTCCTGGAGACCGGCCCGGGCGTCACCGACCTCGCCCCCGGCGACCGCGTCATGGGCATGCTGCCCGGCGCCTTCGGCCCGCTCGCCGTCGTCGACCGCCGCATGATCGCCCCGATGCCCGAGGGCTGGACCTTCGCCGAGGCCGCCGCCGTACCGATCGTCTTCATGACGGCGTACTACGCCCTCCACGACCTCGCCGGCCTCCGGCAGGGCGAGGCCCTCCTCGTGCACGCCGCCGCCGGCGGTGTCGGCATGGCCGCCGTCCAGCTGGCCCGCCACTGGGGCGCCGAGGTCTACGCCACCGCCAGCCCCGCCAAGTGGGACACCCTGCGCGGACTCGGCCTGACCGACGACCGGATCGCCTCCTCCCGCACCCTCGACTTCGAGGACACCTTCCGCACCGCCACCGGCGGACGCGGTGTCGACGTCGTCCTGGACTCCCTGGCCCGCGAGTTCGTCGACGCCTCGCTGCGGCTGCTGCCGGGCGGCGGCCGTTTCGTCGAAATGGGCAAGACGGACGTCCGCGACCCGCAGGACGTCGCCGCCGCCCATCCCGGCGTCCGCTACCAGGCGTTCGACCTGACCGAGGCCGGCCTGGAACGCATCCAGGAGATGCTCACCGAGCTCCTCGGCCTGTTCCGGGCCGGCGCCCTGCGCCCGATCCCGGTCTCCGCCTGGGACCTGCGCCAGGCCCCCGAGGCCTTCCGCCACCTCAGCCAGGCCCGCCACACCGGCAAGATCGTCCTCACGGTGCCCGCCGAATGGAACCCCGAGGGCACCGTCCTCATCACCGGCGGCACCGGCACCCTGGGCGCCCTCGTCGCCCGGCACGCCGTCACCGTCCGCGGCGCCCGCCGCCTGATCCTGACCAGCCGCCGCGGCGAAGCCGCCGCCGGCGCCGCCGGACTCGCCGCCGAACTGCGCGCCCTGGGCGCCGAGGTCACCGTCGCCGCCTGCGACGCCGCCGACCGCGACGCGCTCGCCGCCCTCCTGGCCGGCATCCCGGCCGCGCACCCGCTGACCGCCGTCATCCACACCGCCGGCGTCCTCGACGACGGCATCACCACGGCCCTCACCCCCGAGCGGGTCGACCGCGTCCTCAGGCCCAAGGCCGACGCCGCGCTCCACCTGCACGAGCTGACCCGCCGGCTCGACCTGGCCGACTTCGTCCTGTTCTCCTCCGCCGCCGGCACCTTCGGCGGCGCCGGCCAGGCCAACTACGCCGCCGCGAACGTCTTCCTCGACGCCCTCGCCCGCCACCGCCAGGCCCGCGGCCTGGCCGGCACCTCCCTCGGCTGGGGCCTGTGGGCCGAGGCAAGCGGCATGACCGGCGAGCTCGACACCGCCGACAAGGACCGCATGACGCGCTCCGGCGTCCTCGGCCTCTCCTCCGAGGAGGGCCTCGCCCTGCTCGACACCGCGCACCGCACCGGCGACGCCCACCTCGTCCCCATGCAGCTCGACCTCGCCCCGCTGCGCCAGGCCGACGCCGGCATGGTCCCCGCCCTGCTGCGCGGCCTGGCCCGCACCACCGCCCGCCGGGCCGTCGACGCCACCGCCGCCGGCACCGGAACCCCGCTGGTGGAGCAGCTCGTCCGGCTCCCCGGGAACGAGCGCGACGCGCTGCTCCTGGACCTCGTACGCGACCAGGTGGCCGCCGTCCTCGGCCACGCCACCCCGGACGCCGTCGAACCCGGCCGCGCCTTCAAGGACCTCGGCTTCGACTCGCTGACCGCCGTCGAGTTCCGCAACCGGCTCGGCGCCGCCGCCGGCGTCCGCCTGCCCGCCACGCTCGTCTTCGACTACCCCACCCCCACCGCCCTCGCCGGCTTCCTCAAGGACGAGCTCCTCGGCTCCGAGGCCGCCGCTGCCGCGGCCGCCCTCCCGCGGCACCCAGCCGGCGCCGGCCCCGCCGACGCCGACGACCCCATCGCCATCGTCGCCATGAGCTGCCGCTTCCCCGGCGGCGTCCGCAGCCCCGAGGACCTGTGGGAGCTGCTCGCCGAAGGCCGCGACGGCATCGCCCACCTCCCCGAGGACCGCGGCTGGGACACCGACGCGCTGTACGACCCCGACCCCGACAACCCCGGCACCTCGTACGCCCGGGAAGGCGGCTTCGTCTACGACGCCCACCACTTCGACCCCGCGTTCTTCGGGATCAACCCGCGCGAGGCCCTCGCCATGGACCCGCAGCAGCGCCTGCTGCTGGAGACCTCCTGGGAGGCGTTCGAGCGGGCCGGGATCGACCCGACGGGCCTGCGCGGACACCAGGTCGGCGTGTTCGTCGGCCAGATGCACAACGACTACGTGTCCCGCCTGAACACCGTCCCCGAAGGGGTCGAGGGCTACCTCGGCACCGGCGGCTCCAGCAGCATCGCCTCCGGCCGCGTCTCCTACACCTTCGGCTTCGAGGGCCCGGCCGTCACCGTCGACACCGCCTGCTCCTCCTCGCTGGTCGCCCTGCACCTCGCGGCGCAGGCCCTGCGCTCCGGCGAGTGCTCGCTCGCCCTGGCGGGCGGCGTCACCATCATCACCACCCCCGACGTCTTCACCGAGTTCAGCCGCCAGCGCGGCCTCGCCGCCGACGGCCGCTGCAAGCCCTTCGCAGCCGCCGCCGACGGCACCGCGTGGGGCGAGGGCGCCGGCATGCTCCTCGTCGAGCGGCTCTCCGACGCCCGCCGCAACGGACACCAGGTCCTCGCGGTCGTCCGCGGCACGGCCGTCAACCAGGACGGCGCCAGCAACGGCCTGACCGCACCCAACGGCCCCTCCCAGCAGCGCGTCATCCGCCAGGCCCTCGCCCACGCGGGCCTGACCGCCGCCGAGGTCGACGCGGTCGAGGCACACGGCACGGGCACCCGCCTCGGCGACCCGATCGAGGCGCAGGCGCTCCTGGCCACGTACGGCCAGGACCGGCCCGCGGACAGCCCGCTGTGGCTGGGCTCCATCAAGTCCAACTTCGGCCACACGCAGGCCGCCGCCGGTGTCGCCGGCGTCATCAAGATGGTCCAGGCGATGCGCCACGGCCTGCTGCCGCAGACCCTGCACGTCGACGAGCCGTCCCCGCACGTCGACTGGTCCGCGGGCGCGGTCTGCCTGCTCACCGGGCAGCGCCCCTGGCCGGAGACCGGCCGCCCGCGCCGCGCCGGCGTCTCCTCCTTCGGCATGAGCGGCACGAACGCCCACGCCATCGTCGAACTCCCGGAAACCGCGGAAACCCCGGACGCCCCGGCCACCCGGGCGGCGGCCCCGGCCGCGCTGCCGTGGCACCTGACCGCCCGCACCTCCGAGGCCCTGCGCGCCCAGGCCGAGCGGCTCCTCGCCCACCTGGACGCCGACCCGGCCGCGGAGCCGGCCGACATCGGCCACGCGCTGGCCACCACCCGGGCCGTCTTCGAGCAGCGCGCCACCGTGGTCGCGGCGGACCGGGACGGCTTCCGCACCGGCCTGGCCGCCCTCGCCGAGGGCCGCTCGGCCGCCGGACTGGTGCGGGGCACGCCCGCGCCCGGCGAGAAGCTCGCCTTCCTGTTCACCGGACAGGGCAGCCAGCGCCCGGGCATGGGCCGCGAACTGTACGACACCCACCCGGTGTTCGCAGCCGCACTCGACGAGGTGTGCGCCCGCCTGGACCTCGAACGGCCGCTGAAGGACGTACTGTTCGGGCCGGACGAGGAGCTCCTGAACGAGACGGCGTACACCCAGCCGGCACTGTTCGCCGTCGAGGTGGCACTGTTCCGGCTCGTCGAGTCCTGGGGCGTGAAGCCGGACTTCCTCTCCGGCCACTCCATCGGCGAGATCGCCGCCGCGCACGCGGCCGGTGTCCTCTCGCTGGACGACGCGTGCACCCTGGTCGCCGCCCGCGGCCGCCTCATGCAGGCCCTGCCCGCCGGTGGCGTGATGATCGCCGTGGAGGCCTCGGAGGACGAGGTCCTGCCGCTGCTCGCCGGGACCGACCGGGTGGGCATCGCCGCGGTCAACGGCCCCCGGTCGGTCGTGGTCGCGGGCGATGAGGACGCGGCGGCCGCCGTCGCGGAGGCCTTCGAGGCGCAGGGCCGCAAGACCAAGCGCCTGACGGTCAGCCACGCCTTCCACTCGCCGCACATGGACGGCATGCTGGCCGACTTCCGCGAGGTCGCGAAGGGGCTGACGTACGCCGCCCCGCGCATCCCGGTCGTGTCCCACCTGACCGGCGCCCCCGCCGGCGACGAGATGGCCTCCGCCGACTTCTGGGTGCGGCACGTCCGCGAAGCCGTCCGCTTCCTCGACGGCATCCGCGCCCTCGAAGCCGCCGGCGTCACGACGTACGTCGAGCTCGGCCCCGACGGCATCCTCTCCGCGATGGCCCAGGACTGCCTGACCGACGACACCGGCTCCGCCGCGTTCGCCGCCGCCCTGCGCGCCGGCCGGCCCGAGTCCGAGACCCTGCTCACCGCCCTGTCCACCGCCCACGTCCGCGGCACCGCCATCGACTGGCAGGCCTTCTACGCCCCGCTCGGGGCCCGCCGCGTCGACCTGCCGACGTACGCCTTCCAGCGCACCCCCTACTGGCTCGACGCCGGCCGCGCGGACGGCGACGTCACCGCCGCCGGTCTCGGCACCGCCGACCACCCGCTGCTCGGCGCCGAGGTCCAGCTGCCCGACTCCGACGGCCACGTCTTCACCGGACGCCTGTCGCTGGCCGGCCAGTCCTGGCTCGGGGACCACCGGGTCATGGGCTCCGCCCTGCTCCCGGGCACGGCCTTCGTCGAACTCGCCCTCCGGGCCGGCGCGCACGTCGGCTGCGACCTGGTCGACGAACTCACCCTGGAGGCACCGCTGGTGCTGCCCGAGCAGGGCGGCGTCCAGCTGCGGCTCTCCCTCGGCGCCGTCGACCGCGCGGCCGGCCGGCGCAGCCTGACCCTGCACTCCCGGCCCGAGGGCGCAGACCCGGACACGCCGTGGACGCGGCACGCCGCCGGTGTGCTCGCGCCGGGCACCGGCCAGGCCCCGCAGACCCTCGCCGAGTGGCCTCCGGCCGGGGCGGAGCCCGTCCCGGTGGACGGCCTGTACGCGGGCCTCGCGGACTCCGGCTTCGGCTACGGGCCGGTCTTCCGCGGTCTGCGCGCCGCCTGGCGCCACCAGGACGCGTACTACGCCGAGGTCGCCCTGCCCGAGGTCGCCGCGGGCGAGGCCGCACGGTTCGGCCTGCACCCCGCCCTGCTCGACGCGGCCCTGCACGCGCTCGGCCTGGGCGCCGCGGACTCCGGTGCCGGCGAAGGCCGCCTCCCGTTCTCCTGGTCCGGTGTGTCCCTGCACGCGGTCGGGGCCGCCGAGCTCCGGGTGCGGCTGGCCACGGCCCGCAACGGCGAGGTGGCCCTGACGATCGCCGACGCCACGGGCGCCCCCGTCGCCTCGGTGGCCGGACTGGCCCTGCGCGCGGTCAACCGCGACCAGCTCGCCACGGCACCGGACGCCACCCGCGACGCCCTGTTCCGGGTGGAGTGGACGGAGCTGGCCGCCGGCGGGTCCTCCGCGGACTGGCGGATGATGGACGGGTCCGGCGACTCCGGCGACTCCGGCGAGTCCGGCGAGTCCGCGGCCGCCCTGGTCGTGCCGTGCACGACGCCCGCCGGCGCTGACCCGGTCGCCGCGGCGCACGCGGAGACCGCCCGGGTGCTCCGGCTGCTCCAGGACCGGGCTGCGGACGAGCGGTCCGCGGACACGCGCCTGGTGTTCCTCACCCGGGGCGCGGTGGAGGCCGTACCGGGCGAAGGCGTGGCGGACCTGTCGCACGCGGCCGTGCGGGGTCTGGTGCGGTCGGCTCAGTCCGAGAACCCGGGCCGCCTGCTGCTGGTGGACGTCGACGCCGGCGCGACCGACGCCGGTGTGGCCGGGGCGCTCTCGGCGGCGCTGGCCTCGGGCGAGTCCGAGGTGGCGGTACGCGGCGGCTCCGTGCTGGTGCCGAGGCTGGCCCGCGCCGCGGCCGCGGCCGCCGATCCGGCCGCCGCGTGGGACGGCGACGGCACCGTGCTGGTGACGGGAGCGAGCGGCTCGCTGGGCGGGCTGTTCGCACGGCACCTGGTGACCGGGCACGGCGTACGGCACCTGCTGCTGGTGTCCCGCCGCGGTGAGGCTCCGGAGCTGACGGCCGCGCTCACCGGCCTGGGCGCCGAGGTGTCGTGGGCCGCCTGTGACGTGGCCGACCGGGACGCGCTGGCGGCCGTACTGGCCGGCATCCCGGCCGAGCACCCGCTGACCGCGGTCGTGCACACCGCCGGCGTCCTGGACGACGGCGTCATCGGCTCGCTGACGGCCGACCGCTTGTCCGCGGTCCTCCGCCCGAAGGTCGACGCCGCGTGGAACCTCCACGAGCTGACGGCCGGGCTGGACCTCTCCGCGTTCGTCCTGTTCTCCTCCGCCGCCGGCGTGTTCGGCGGCGCGGGCCAGGCCAACTACGCAGCCGCCAACACCTTCCTGGACGCCCTTGCCGCCCACCGCCGGGCGAGCGGCCTCGCCGCCACCTCGCTGGCCTGGGGCCTGTGGACCGGCGTCGGCGGCATGGGCGGCGAGCTGACCGACGCCGACCGCGAGCGCATCAACCGCGGCGGCATCGGCGCCCTCACCCCCGAGACCGGCCTCGCGCTCTTCGACGCGGCCCGGCGCACCACCGACCCGCTGCTCGTCCCGCTCCCGCTCGACCTGGCCGCCCTGCGCGCCCAGGCCCGTACCGGCATGGTCCCCGACCTGCTGCGCGGCCTGGTCCGGGTCCCGGCACGCCGGGCCGCCGCGGGCCGGGGCGCCACGGGCGACGGCTCCGCGTTCCGCACGCGGCTGGCCGGGCTGCCCGCCGAGGAACGGGAGACGGCCCTGCTGGACATGGTCCGGGCCGAGGTCGCCGCCGTACTCGGCCATGCCTCCACCGACGAGGTGCCGGCCGACCGGGCGTTCAAGGAGCTCGGCTTCGACTCCCTGACCTCCGTCGAGCTGCGCAACCGGCTCGGGGCCGCCACCGGCGAACGGCTGCCCGCCACGCTCGTCTTCGACTACCCGACGCCGAGCGCCCTCGCCGCGTACCTGAGGGCCGAGGTCCTCGGCCTGTCCGCGGACGAGCACCCCGTCTCCGAGTCCCCGACGGTGCCCGCCGCCCCGGGCGGCGCGCTGCACGAGGACCCGATCGCGATCGTCGGCATGAGCTGCCGCTACCCCGGCGGGGTCGAGACCCCCGAGGACCTGTGGCGCCTGGTGGCCGGCGGTATCGACGCCATCTCGGAGTTCCCGCAGGGACGCGGCTGGGACCTGGAGTCGCTGTACGACCCGGACCCGGACGGCAGGGGCACCAGCTACACCCGCTCGGGCGGCTTCCTGCACGACGCGGGCCGCTTCGACCCGGCGTTCTTCGGGATCTCGCCGCGCGAGGCCGTGGCGATGGACCCGCAGCAGCGGCTGCTCCTGGAGACCTCCTGGGAGGCCTTCGAGCGGGCCGGCATCGACCCGGCGACGATGCGCGGCAGCCGGACCGGTGTCTTCGCCGGCATCATGTACCACGACTACGCCACGCGGATCACCTCCGTGCCGGACGGGGTCGAGGGCTACCTCGGCACCGGCAACTCCGGCAGCATCGCCTCGGGCCGCGTTTCGTACGCCTTCGGGCTGGAGGGCCCGGCGGTCACCGTCGACACGGCGTGCTCGTCCTCCCTCGTCGCCCTGCACTGGGCGATCCAGGCGCTCCGCAACGGCGAGTGCACCATGGCGCTGGCCGGCGGTGTCACGGTCATGTCGACGCCGGGCACCTTCACCGAGTTCAGCCGCCAGCGCGGCCTGGCCGCCGACGGCCGCATCAAGTCCTTCGCGGCGGCCGCCGACGGCACCAGCTGGGCCGAGGGCGCGGGGATGCTGCTCGTCGAGCGCCTGTCGGACGCCCGCCGCAACGGCCACCCGGTCCTGGCCGTGGTCCGCGGCTCGGCGATCAACCAGGACGGCGCGAGCAACGGCCTGACGGCGCCCAACGGCCCGTCCCAGCAACGCGTCATCCGGCAGGCCCTCGCCTCCGCCGCCCTGACCAGCGACATGATCGACGTGGTCGAGGCGCACGGCACGGGCACCACCCTCGGCGACCCGATCGAGGCCCAGGCGCTGCTGGCGACCTACGGCCGGGAGCGCGCGGCCGACGAGCCGTTGTGGCTGGGCTCGATCAAGTCCAACATGGGCCACACGCAGGCCGCCGCCGGTGTCGCCGGCATCATCAAGATGATCATGGCGATGCGGCACGGCGTGCTGCCGAAGACCCTGCACGTGGACGAGCCGACCCCGCACGTGGACTGGGAGGACGGCGCCGTCTCCCTGCTGACGGAGTCCGTGCCGTGGCCCGAGACCGGCCGCCCGCGCCGCGCCGGTGTGTCGTCCTTCGGCATCAGCGGCACCAATGCGCACACGATCATCGAGCAGGCCCCGGCGGAGGCCGCCCGGACCGCGGAGGGTGCTCCGGTGCCCGCGCTGCCGTACGTGCTCTCCGCGAGGTCGGCGGAGGCCCTGCGCGGCCAGGCGGCCCGCCTCCGGGCCCACCTGGAGGCGGCGCCCGAGGCCGGCACCGCGGACGTGGCCTACTCGCTGGCCACCCGCCGCGCCTCCTTCGACCACCGCGCCGCGGTCGTGGCCGGCGACCGGGACGAGCTGCTGCGCGGCCTCGCCGCCCTGGCGGACGGCGACCCGGCCGCCGCCGGGATCACGCGTGACGCGGTGGGCGCCGCCGGAGCCGGGAAGCTCGCCTTCCTGTTCACCGGCCAGGGCAGCCAGCGCCCCGGCACCGGCCGGGAGCTGTACGACACCCACCGCGTGTTCGCGGACGCCCTGGACGCGGTGTGCGCGGAGCTCGACCCGAGGCTCGAACTGCCGCTGAAGGACGTCCTGTTCGGTGACGACGCGGCCGTGCTCGACCGGACGGAGTACACCCAGCCGGCGCTGTTCGCCGTCGAGGTGGCGCTGTTCCGACTGCTGGAGTCCTGGGGAGTGAGGCCGGACTTCCTGTCCGGCCACTCCATCGGCGAGATCGCCGCCGCGCACGTGGCGGGCGTGCTCCCGCTGGCCGACGCCTGCGAACTCGTCGCCGCCCGCGGCCGGTTGATGCAGGCACTGCCGACCGGCGGCGTGATGATCGCCGTCCAGGCCTCGGAGGACGAGGTCGCGCCGCTGCTGACCGAGCGGGTGGGCATCGCCGCGGTCAACGGCCCCCGGTCCGTCGTGGTCGCGGGCGACGAGGACGCGGCGGCCGCCGTCGCGGAGGCCTTCGAGGCGCAGGGCCGCAAGACCAAGCGCCTGGCGGTCAGCCACGCCTTCCACTCGCCGCACATGGACGGCATGCTGGCCGACTTCCGGAAGGTGGCCGAGGGACTCGCGTACGCGGCCCCGCGCATCCCGGTCGTGTCCAACCTGACGGGCGCCCCCGCCGGCGACGAGATGGCCTCCGCCGACTTCTGGGTGCGGCACGTCCGCGAAGCCGTCCGCTTCCTCGACGGCATCCGCGCCCTCGAAGCCGCCGGCGTCACGACGTACGTCGAGCTCGGCCCCGACGGGGTGCTCTCGGCGATGGCCCAGGACTGCCTGACCGAGGACGGCGCGGCCCGCTTCGCGCCCGCCCTCCGCACCGGCCGCCCCGAACCCGAGACCCTGGCCACGGCCCTCGCCCTCGCCCACACCCGCGGCACCGCGGTGGACTGGGAGGCGTACTTCTCGCCGACCGGCGCCCGCCAGGCCGAACTGCCCACCTACGCCTTCCAGCGCGACTGGTACTGGCTCGACTCCGCCGCCGGCGCGCAGCACGCCCCGGGCGACGCCGCAGGCTTCGGCCTCGGCGCGACCGATCACCCGCTGCTCGGCGCCGCCGTCGAACTGCCCGACTCCGACGGCCTCCTCTTCACCGGCCGGCTGTCGACGGCCACCCAGCCCTGGCTCGCGGACCACACCGTTCTCGGCTCGGTCCTCCTGCCCGGCACCGCCTTCGTCGAGCTCGCGGTCCGCGCCGGCGACCAGGTCGGCTGCGAGGTCCTGGAGGAGCTGACCCTGGAGGCCCCGCTGGTCCTGCCCGAGCACGGCGGCGCCCAGCTGCGGCTCTCCGTCGCCGCGGCCGACGACTCCGGACGGCGCGACCTGGCCCTGTACTCCCGAGACGAGGACGGCGACGCCGACCAGCCGTGGACGCGGCACGCCACCGGCGTCCTCGCCCCCGGCACCGCCGACACCACGCCCCCGGCGGCCGACCTCACGGCCTGGCCGCCGGCCGGAGCCGATCCGGTGGACCTCGACGGCCTCTACGAGGGCCTCGCCGCCGCCGGCTTCGACTACGGCCCCGCCTTCCAGGGCCTGCGCTCGGCCTGGCTCGCCGGCGACGCCGTGTACGCCGAGGTCGGCCTGGACGGGGAGACCGCCGGCACGGCCGACTGGTTCGGCCTCCACCCGGCGCTCCTCGACGCCACCCTCCACGCGGCCGGACTCGGCTCCCTCGTCGAGAACACCGGCCGGGGGCGGCTGCCCTTCGCCTGGAGCGGGGTCCGGCTGCACGCCGCCGGCGCCTCCGCGGTACGGGTCCGCCTGGTCCCGGCCGGCCGCGACGCGGTCGCACTGGAGCTCGCCGACCCGGCGGGCGCCCCCGTGGCCTCGGTGGCGTCGCTGGCGCTGCGCGCGGTCTCGCCCGAGCAGATCGGCGCGGCCCGCGGCGGCCGCCAGGAGTCCCTGTTCCAGGTGGAGTGGACCGCCGTACCGGTGACCCCGGTCTCCGCGGCCGAGCAGCGCCCCTGGGCACTGCTTGGGGACAGCCACCCCGGCCTGGACGCCGTCGGCGTCCGCTACGAGGCCCACGACTCCCTCGCCACCCTCGCCGACCCGGCCGTGGTGTGCGTCCCGCTGCCCCCGGCGACCAACCCCGAGGACGTCGCGGGTGCCGTGCACACCGCGACCGGCCGGGTCCTGGCCCTGGTGAAGGAGTGGCTGTCGGACGAGCGGTTCGCGGACTCCCGCCTGCTGTTCCTGACGCAGGGCGCGGCGGCCGCCGTACCCGGCGAGGGACCGTCGGATCTGGTGCACGCCGCGGTATGGGGTCTGGTGCGGTCGGCGCAGTCGGAGAACCCGGGCCGCATCGTCCTGGCCGACACCGACGGCAGCGACGCGTCCCACCGCGCCCTGCCCGCCGTACTGGCCTCGGGCGAGTCCGAGGCCGCGGTGCGGGGCGGTTCGGTCCTGGTGCCGAGGCTGGCGCGGACCGCGGCGGCCGCCGGCTCCGCCACGGAGTGGGACGCCGACGGCACGGTGCTGGTGACGGGCGCGAGCGGTTCGCTCGGCGGCCTGTTCGCGCGGCACCTGGTCACCGAGCACGGCGTACGCCACCTGCTGCTGGTGAGCCGCCGCGGTCAAGCGGCCGCGGGTGCCCCGGAGCTGACGGCCGAGCTGGCCGGTCTGGGCGCCGAGGTCGCCTGGGCGGCCTGCGACGTGGCCGACCGGGACGCGCTGGCGGCCGTACTGGCGGGCATCCCGGCCGAGCACCCGCTGACCGCGGTCGTGCACACCGCCGGCGTCCTGGACGACGGCGTCATCGGCTCGCTGACGGCCGAGCGGCTGTCGGCGGTCCTCCGCCCGAAGGCGGACGCCGCCTGGAACCTGCACGAGCTGACCCGGGACCTCGACCTCTCCGCGTTCGTCCTGTTCTCCTCCGCCGCCGGCGTGTTCGGCGGCGCGGGCCAGGCCAACTACGCAGCCGCCAACACCTTCCTGGACGCCCTCGCCGCCCACCGCCGGGCGAGCGGCCTCGCCGCCACCTCGCTGGCCTGGGGCCTGTGGGCCGAGACCGGCGGCGGCATGGGGGCCACCCTGGACGCCGAAGAGGTCTCGCGCCTGGGCCGCGGCGGAGTCCACGCCCTCACCGCCGGCGAGGGCGTGGCACTGTTCGACACCGCCTGCGCCGCCGGGCAGCCGCTGCTCGTCCCGGTGAAGCTGGACCTGGCCGCCCTCCGCACCCAGGCCGGCAGCGGCATGCTGCCGCCGCTCCTGTCCGGCCTGGTCCGTACGCCCGTACGCCGGGCCGCAGGCACCACCGCCCCCGGCACGGACGGCGGAGCCGGGCTGCGCGAGCGCCTCACCGGCCTCTCGCCGGCCGCGCGCGACGAGGCCCTGCTGGAGCTGGTGTGCACGTACGTCGCGGGGGTCCTCGGTTTCGCCGGCCCCGAAGCGGTCGACCCGGCACGGTCGTTCAACGAGGTCGGCTTCGACTCGCTGACGGCGGTCGAGCTGCGCAACCGGCTCGGTGCGGCCACGGGTGTCCGCCTGCCCGCCACCCTCGTCTTCGACTACCCGACACCGGCGGCGCTCGTCGAGTTCCTGCGGGACGAGCTCTGGCAGGACGGCGCCGCGGAGGTACCCCCGCTGCTCGCCGAACTGGACCGGCTGGAGAAGACGCTCGTCACGTCCACGCCCGACGACGCCGGCCGCGACCGCATCAGCGAGCGGCTCCAGGCCCTGCTGGCCGCCTGGAGCGAGGCCGGGACGGAGGCCGCCGGCGCGCCCGCCGCCTCCGACGGCGCCGATGTCGCCGAGGCGCTGGAGAGCGCGACCGACGACGACCTCTTCGACTTCATCGGCAAGGAGTTCGGCATCTCATGACGCGGCCGCTCCGTTCCGCCCCTTCCCACCACTCTGACTCTTCCGACTCTCTGGCTTCTGTACGAGGGATGCACGCATGAACGAGGAAAAGCTCCGGTACTTCCTGAAGCGGGTGACGGCCGATCTCCACGAGACGCGCCGCCGGCTCCAGGAGGTCGAGTCGGAGGAGCAGGAGCCGATCGCGATCATCGGGATGAGCTGCCGCTACCCGGGGGACGTCGAGTCCCCCGAGGACCTGTGGCGGCTGGTGGCGGGGGAGACCGACGCCATCTCGCCCTTCCCCGCCGACCGCGGCTGGGACACGGGACGGCTGTTCGACGAGGACCCCGACGGGCGCGGCACCAGCTACGTGCAGGAGGGCGGCTTCCTGCACTCGGCCAACCGGTTCGATCCGGCGTTCTTCGGGATCTCGCCCCGTGAGGCCACGGCGATGGACCCGCAGCAGCGGCTGCTCCTGGAAATCTCGTGGGAGGCGTTCGAGCGGGCCGGCATCGACCCGACGTCGGTGCGCGGCAGCCGCACCGGCGTGTTCACCGGCGTCATGTACCACGACTACGCCTCCCGCCTGCGGGCCGTGCCCCCGGAGGTCGAGGGCTACCTCGGCACCGGCGCGTCCAGCAGCATCGCCTCCGGCCGCGTCTCGTACACGTTCGGCCTGGAAGGCCCGGCGCTGACCGTCGACACGGCCTGCTCCTCCTCTCTCGTCACCCTGCACCTGGCCATGCAGGCACTCCGCAAGGGGGAGTGCTCGCTCGCCCTCGCGGGCGGTGTCACCGTCATGCCGACGCCGGGCACCTTCACCGAGTTCAGCAAGCAGCGCGGCCTGTCCTTCGACGGACGCTGCAAGTCCTTCGCGGACGCCGCCGACGGCACCGGCTGGGGCGAGGGCGCGGGCATGCTGCTCGTGGAGCGGCTGTCCGACGCCCGCCGCAACGGTCACCGCGTGCTGGCGGTCATCCGCGGCTCCGCCGTCAACCAGGACGGCGCCAGCAACGGCCTGACCGCCCCCAACGGGCCCTCCCAGCAGCGGGTCATCCGCCAGGCCCTGGCCGACGCCCGGCTCACGGCGGCCGACATCGACGTCGTCGAGGCCCACGGCACCGGCACGACCCTCGGCGACCCGATCGAGGCCCAGGCCCTGCTCGCCACCTACGGCCGGGAGCACACCGAGGACCTCCCCCTGTGGCTGGGCTCCATCAAGTCCAACATCGGGCACACGCAGGCCGCCGCCGGTGTCGCCGGCGTCATCAAGATGGTCATGGCGATCCGGCACGGCCGCATCCCGAAGACCCTCCACGTGGACGAGCCGTCGACCAAGGTCGACTGGTCCGCGGGCGCCGTGTCGCTGCTGCGCGAGACCGTGGACTGGCCGGACACCGGCCGGCCGCGCCGCGCCGCGGTGTCCTCGTTCGGCATCAGCGGCACCAACGCGCACACCATCATCGAGCAGGCGCCTCCCGCGGCGGCCGCCGAACCCCACCACGCCGACACCGGCGGCGATGCCGAAGTGGAGGCAGTCGCCGACGCCGACGCCGACACGGCCGGCACCGCCGAGCCCGGCGCGCAGCCCCGCCCCGCCGTGGTTCCCCCCGTCCTGCCGTGGCCGGTGTCGGCCCGTACGGACGAGGCCCTGCGGGCCCAGGCCGAGCGTCTGCTCACCCACCTGCGCGCCCACCCCGACCAGGTGGCGCAGGACATCAGCCTGTCCCTGGCCACCGGTCGCGCCGCCCTCGAACACCGCGCCGTCATCGTGGCCGGCGACCGGGAGACGGCGCTCGCCGACCTCGCCGCGCTCGCCTCGGGCGGCATCACCTCCTCGCGGGTCGTCCTGGGTGAGGCCGGAGCTCGCGGCAAGACCGCCTTCCTGTTCACCGGGCAGGGCAGCCAGCGCCTCGGCATGGGCCGCGAACTGTACGACGCCCACCCGGCGTTCGCGGACGCCCTCGACGAGGTGTGCACCGCCCTCGACCCGCACCTCGGCACCCCGCTGAAGGACGTGGTCTTCGGGGACGACGCCGCGGTGCTCGACCGCACGGAGTACGCGCAGCCGGCGCTGTTCGCGGTGGAAGTGGCCCTGTTCCGGCTCCTGGAGTCCTGGGGCGTGAAGCCGGACTTCCTGTCCGGGCACTCCATCGGCGAGATCGCCGCCGCCCATGTGGCCGGCGTGCTCTCACTGGCGGACGCCTGCACCCTGGTCGCCGCCCGCGGCCGGCTGATGCAGGCGCTGCCGTCCGGCGGCGTGATGATCGCGGTGGAGGCCTCGGAGGACGAGGTCCTGCCGCTGCTCACCGACCGGGTGGGCATCGCCGCCGTCAACGGCCCGAGGTCCGTCGTGATCGCCGGTGACGAGGACGCGGCGGCCGCCGTCGCCGACTCCCTCGACGGCCGGAAGACCAAGCGCCTGACGGTCAGCCACGCCTTCCACTCGCCGCACATGGACGGCATGCTCGAGGACTTCCGCCGGGCCGTGGCGGGACTCGCCTTCGAGGCCCCGCGCATCCCGGTCGTCTCCAACCTGACCGGCGCCCTCGTCACCGACGAGATGGGCACGGCCGACTTCTGGGTCCGGCACGTCCGCGAGGCCGTCCGCTTCCTCGACGGCGTACGCGCCCTGGAAGCCGCCGGCGCGACGACGTACGTCGAACTCGGCCCCGACGGCGTGCTGTCCGCCCTCGCCCAGGCCTGCCTGACCGGCGACACCGACGCCGCCGTCTTCACCCCGGCCCTCCGCAAGGGAAGCTCCGAAGCGGGAACGGTCACCACCGCCCTCGCCCGGGTCCACGTACGCGGCACCGCCGTCGACTGGCACGCGTTCCACTCCGCCACCGGAGCCGAGCACGTGGACCTGCCCACCTACGCCTTCCAGCGCGAGCACTACTGGCTCGACGCCGGAACCCTCGGGGGCGACGTCACCACCGCGGGCCTCCGCTCCGCCGACCACCCGCTGCTCGGCGCCTCGGTCACCCTGGCCGACGCCGACGGCCTCCTCCTCACCGGCCGTCTCTCGCTCGCCACCCACCCCTGGCTCGCCGACCACCGCGTCGCGGGCGCCGCACTGCTCCCCGGCACGGCCTTCGTCGAGCTGGCGCTCCAGGCCGGCGAGAAGGCCGGCTGCGACCTGGTGGACGACCTGACCCTCGCCGCACCGCTGGTCCTCCCCGAGGAGGGCGGCGTCGAGCTCCAGATCACGGTCGCGGCGCCCGACGAGTCGGGCCGCCGGTCCGTCGTCTTCCACTCCCGCGACGGCTTCGCCGCCGACGACGAGCCGTGGGTGCGCAACGCCACCGCGGTGCTGGCCACGGCGGGGGAGGAGCCCCCGGCCCCGGCGTACGACCTCGCCTCCTGGCCGCCGGCCGGAGCGGAGGCCGTTGACGTCGAGGCGCTGTACGACGGTCTCGCGGACTCCGGCTTCGGGTACGGTCCGGTGTTCCAGGGGCTGCGCGCCGCCTGGCGGCAGGGCGAGGACGTGTACGCCGAGGTGAGCATCGGTGCCGAAGCCCAGCCGGGTGCCGGGCAGTTCACGATCCACCCGGCCCTCCTCGACTCCGTCCTGCACGCCATCAGCCTGGGCTCGCTGGTGGAGGACACCGGGCAGGGGCGGCTGCCGTTCTCCTGGTCCGGGGTGTCGGTGTACTCCGCCGGGGCGGACAGCGTGCGCGTACGGCTCTCCCGGGCCGGCCGGGACGCGGTCCGGCTGGAGATCGCCGACGCGGCGGGCGCGCCCGTCGCATCCGTCGACGGCCTCGCGCTGCGCGCCTTCTCGCCCGAGCAACTCGGCCGGCAGTCCCACGGCCGCGACTCCCTGTACCGCGTGGAGTGGGTCGAGGCCGCGGCCGCCGCGAGCGGGTCGCTCGACGACTGGATGCTGCTCGGCGAAGGCACGCAGGCCTTCGCGGACCTCGCCGGCCTGGGCGTCGCGGTCGTCGAGGGCGGCCGGATCCCCTCGGCACTCGTCGTGCCCTGCACGGAGCCCGCCGGTGACGACGTGGCCGGTGCGGTGCATGCGGAGACGGGCCGGGTCCTGTCGCTGGTGAAGGAGTGGCTGGCCGACGGCCGGTTCGCGGACGGGCGCCTCGTCTTCCTGACGCGCGGCGCGGTCGCCGCCGCACCGGACGAGGGCCCTGCGGACCTCGTGCACGCCCCCGTGTGGGGTCTGGTGCGGTCGGCGCAGTCGGAGAACCCGGGCCGGATCGTCCTCGTCGACCTCGACGCCGACGGCGACGGCGATGTCGCGGAGGGGCTCTCGGCCGCGCTGGCCTCGGGCGGGTCCGAGGTCGCCGTACGCGCGGGCAGGATCCTGGCACCGCGGCTGGCGCGTGCCGAGGTGGCCGCCGACACGGCTGCCGCATGGGACGCCGACGGCACGGTGCTGGTGACCGGTGCGAGCGGTTCGCTGGGCGGGCTGTTCGCGCGGCATCTGGTGGCCGAGCGCGGTGTGCGGCGTCTGCTGCTGGTGAGCCGTCGGGGTGAGGTGGCCGAGGGTGCCGCGGAGCTGTCGGCGGAGCTGGCGGGTCTGGGTGCCGAGGTCGCCTGGGCTGCCTGTGATGTGGCCGACCGTGAGGCGCTGGCGGCGGTGCTGGCCGGGATTCCGGCGGAGCACCCGCTGACGGGTGTGGTGCACACGGCCGGTGTCCTGGACGACGGCGTCATCGGCTCGCTGACGGCCGACCGCCTGTCGGCGGTGCTCCGCCCGAAGGTGGACGCCGCGTGGAACCTGCACGAGCTGACGGCCGGGCTGGACCTCTCCGCGTTCGTCCTGTTCTCCTCCGCCGCCGGTGTGTTCGGCGGCGCGGGCCAGGCCAACTACGCGGCCGCCAACACCTTCCTGGATGCACTCGCCGCCCGGCGTCGCGCCGACGGCCTCGCGGGTACGTCGCTGGCGTGGGGCCTGTGGGCCGAGGTCGGCGGTATGGGTGCCGCCCTGGACGCCGAGGACGTCTCGCGCCTCGGCCGTGGCGGTGTCGACGCCATCGGCGCGGCGGAGGGTGTGGCGCTGTTCGACGCCGCGTGTGCCGCCGGGCAGGCCCTGCTGGTGCCGGTGAAGCTGGACCTGGCGGCGCTGCGCGCCCAGGCGGGCAGCGGCATGCTCCCGCCGCTGCTCTCCGGCCTGGTACGGATGCCCGTACGCCGGCCCGCCCGGGGTGCCGGGGGCGCGTTCGCCCGGCAGCTGGCCGCACTTCCGCAGGACCAGCAGCAGGGTGCCGTCGTGGAGCTGGTCCGCGGCCAGGTCGCCGCCGTTCTCGGCTTCGCCGGCCCCGAAGCGGTCGACCCGGCACGGTCGTTCAACGAGGTCGGCTTCGACTCGCTGACCGCCGTCGAACTCCGCAACCGCCTTGGTGCGGCCACGGGTGTCCGCCTGCCCGCCACCCTCGTCTTCGACTACCCGACCCCCTCTGTGCTGGCGGAGTTCCTGTACGCCGAGCTGCTCGGCAGCCAGCAGGCGACGGCGGCCGCAGCCCCGGCCGCCGTCACCGTCCACGACGATGAGCCGATCGCGATCGTGGCGATGGCCTGCCGCTTCCCCGGTGGTGTCCGGTCGCCGGAGGACCTGTGGCAGCTCGTCCTCGACGGCCGGGATGCCATCTCGGACATGCCGGACGACCGCGGCTGGGACCTGGCGGGTCTGTTCAGTGCGGACCCCGACCAGGCCGGCACCAGCTACAGCACCGCCGGCGGCTTCCTCCACGACGCCCACCACTTCGACCCGGTGTTCTTCGGCATGTCGCCGCGCGAGGCGCTGGCCACCGACCCCCAGCAGCGCCTGCTGCTGGAGGCTTCCTGGGAGGCCTTCGAGCGGGCGGGTATCGACCCGGCGACCGTGCGCGGCAGCCGCACCGGTGTCTTCGCCGGCGTCATGTACAACGACTACGGCACGCTCCTGCACCGCGCCCCCGCCGGCCTCGAGGGCTACATGGGCACGTCCAGCTCCGGCAGCGTCGCCTCGGGCCGCGTCTCCTACACCTTCGGCCTCGAAGGTCCCGCGGTGACCGTCGACACCGCCTGCTCGTCCTCCCTCGTGACCCTGCACCTGGCGGCTCAGGCGCTGCGGAACGGCGAGTGCGATCTGGCGCTGGCCGGTGGTGTGACCGTGATGGCCACGCCCGGCACGTTCATCGCGTTCAGTCGCCAGCGGGGCCTGGCGACGGACGGCCGCTGCAAGCCGTTCGCGGCCGCCGCCGACGGGACGGCGTGGGGTGAGGGCGTGGGCATGCTGCTGGTGGAGCGTCTCTCGGACGCCCGCCGCAACGGCCACCCGGTCCTCGCCGTGGTCCGCGGCTCGGCGATCAACCAGGACGGCGCCTCCAACGGCCTGACCGCCCCGAACGGCCCGTCCCAGCAGCGGGTCATCCGCCAGGCCCTGGCCAACGCCGGCCTGTCCGCCGCCGAGGTGGACGCCGTCGAGGCCCACGGCACCGGCACCACCCTCGGCGACCCGATCGAGGCGCAGGCCCTGCTCGCCACCTACGGCCGCGAGCGCGAGGCCGATGCGCCCCTGTGGCTCGGGTCGATCAAGTCGAACATGGGCCACACGCAGGCCGCCGCCGGCGTCGCGGGCGTCATCAAGATGGTGCAGGCGATGCGCCACGGCATCCTGCCGCAGACCCTGCACGTCGACGAGCCCACCCCGCACGTCGACTGGTCCGAGGGCGCCGTCTCGCTCCTCACCGAGACCGTCACGTGGCCGGAGACCGGCCGCCCGCGCCGGGCCGCCGTATCGTCCTTCGGCATCAGCGGCACCAACGCCCACACCATCATCGAGCAGGCCCCGGACGAGGCCGCCGCGCCCGCCGCCCCGGCAGAGGATGGCGCGGCGTCGCCGACGGCGCCGTCCGTACTGCCGTACGTCGTGTCCGCGAAGTCGGACGAGGCGCTGCGCGCCCAGGCGGCCCGCCTGCGCGCCCACCTGGAGAACGCGCCCGAGGCCGGTGCGCTGGACGTCGCCTGGTCGCTGGCCACCCGCCGGGCCGCCTTCGACCACCGGGCGGTGGTCGTCGCCGGGGACCGGGACGAGCTGCTGCGCGGCCTGACCGCGCTGGAGGACGGCGACCCGGCCGCCCCCGGCGTCACGAGCGGCACCGTCAGCGCCGCCGGGGCCGGGAAGCTGGCCTTCCTGTTCACCGGGCAGGGCAGCCAGCGCCTCGGGATGGGCCGTGAACTGTACGACGCCCAGCCCGTGTTCGCCGCGGCCCTGGACGCCGTGTGCGAGCAGTTGGACCGGCGACTCGAACTGCCGCTGAAGGAGGTGCTGTTCGGGACGGACGCGAGCCTTCTCGACCGCACCGAGTACACCCAGCCGGCGCTGTTCGCGGTCGAAGTGGCCCTGTTCCGGCTGCTGGAGGCCTGGGGTGTGAAGCCGGACTTCCTGTCCGGTCACTCCATCGGCGAGATCGTCGCCGCCCACGTCGCCGGCGTGCTGTCCCTCGAGGACGCGTGCACGCTCGTCGCCGCCCGCGGCCGCCTCATGCAGGCCCTCCCGGCCGGCGGAGTGATGATCGCCGTACAGGCCTCGGAGGGCGAGATCCTGCCCTTGCTCACCGACCGGGTGGGCATTGCCGCGGTCAACGGCCCGCGGGCCGTCGTGGTCGCCGGCGACGAGGACGCTGCCGTCGCGGTCGTCGACGCCGTCCCGGGCCGCAAGAACACCCGCCTCACGGTCAGCCACGCCTTCCACTCGCCCCACATGGACGGCATGCTGGACGACTTCCGCCGGGTGGCGGAGAAGCTGACGTACACCGCCCCGCGCATCCCGGTCGTCTCCCACCTGACCGGCGCCCTCGTCACCGACGAGATGGCCTCGGCCGACTTCTGGGTCCGGCACGTCCGCGAGGCCGTCCGCTTCCTCGACGGCGTCCGCGCCCTCGAAGCCGCCGGTGTCACCACCTACCTCGAACTCGGGCCCGACGGGATCCTGTCGGCCCTCGCACAGGCCTGCCTGACCGACCGCACCGGATCCGCCGCCTTCGCCCCGGCCCTGCGCAAGCGCCGCCCCGAGGCCGACACCCTCACGACGGCCGTCGCACGGGCCCACGCCCGGGGCGCCCGCGTCGACTGGGAGGCGTACTTCGCCGGCACCGGCGCCCGAGGCATCGACCTGCCGACGTACGCCTTCCGGCGCGAGCGGTACTGGCTCGACATCACCGCCGCCGCCCCCGCGGACGTCACCACCGCGGGCCTCCGGTCCGCCGACCACCCGCTGCTCGGCGCGTCGGTGTCCCTGGCGGACGGGGACGGGCTGCTGCTCACCGGACGCCTGTCGGCGGCCACGCACCCGTGGCTCGCAGACCACATGGTGATGGGTTCCGTCCTGCTTCCGGGGACGGCCTTCGTCGAGCTCGCCCTGCGGGCGGGCGAGCAGGTCGGCTGCGACCTCGTCGACGACCTCACCCTCGCCGCACCGCTCGTCCTGCCCGAGGAGGGCGGGGTCGAGCTGCAGATCGCCGTCGCGGCGCCCGACGAGTCGGGCCGCCGGACCGTCTTCTTCCACTCCCGCGGGGACGGTGCCGAGGACGACGAGCCGTGGACGCGGAACGCCACCGCCGTCCTCGCCGAGGGGGCCGCCGAACCTCCGGCGTTCGACCTCTCGGCCTGGCCGCCGGCCGGGGCCAAGCCCGTCCCGGTGGCAGGCCTGTACGACCTGCTGGCGGACTCCGGCTTCGGGTACGGTCCGGTGTTCCAGGGGCTGCGCGCCGCCTGGCGGCAGGGCGAGGACGTGTACGCCGAGGTGAGCATCGGTGCCGAAGCCCAGCCGGGCGCCGGGCAGTTCACGATCCACCCGGCCCTCCTCGACTCCGTCCTGCACGCCATCAGCCTGGGCTCGCTGGTGGAGGACACCGGGCAGGGGCGGCTGCCGTTCTCCTGGTCCGGGGTGTCGGTGTACTCCGCCGGGGCGGACAGCGTGCGCGTACGGCTCTCCCGGGCCGGCCGGGACGCGGTCCGGCTGGAGATCGCCGACGCAGCGGGCGCGCCCGTCGCATCCGTCGACAGCCTCGCGCTGCGCGCCTTCTCGCCCGAGCAGCTCGCCCAGTCGGGCGGCGGCCACCGCGACTCGCTGTTCTGCGTGGAGTGGGTGGAGGCGTCCGCCGGCGACGGCCCCTTCGACGACTGGCTGATGCTCGGCGAGCGTGCGCAGGTGTTCGCGGACCTCGCCGGTCCGGGCGTGGCCGTCGCCGAGGGCGGCGAGATCCCCGCGGCGCTCGTGGTGCCGTGCACGGCACCGGCCGACGAGGACACGGCCGCCGCGGTACACGCGGCCACCGGCCGGGCCCTGGCCCTGGTGAAGGAGTGGCTGGCGGACGAGCGGTTCGCGAACTCGCGCCTGGTGTTCCTGACCCGGGGCGCGGTGGCCGCCGTACCGGGTGACGCCGTGTCCGACCTGGCACAGGCCGGCGTGTGGGGTCTGGTGCGGTCGGCGCAGTCGGAGAACCCGGGACGGTTCGTCCTGGTCGACATCGACGCCGACGCCGACGCCGACATCGCCGAGGGGGTCTCGGCCGCGCTGGCCTCGGGCGGGTCCGAGGCCGCCGTGCGCGACGGAGCCGTCCTGGTGCCGCGGCTGGCCCGCACCACGGCGACCGGCGACTCCTCCCCGCAGTGGGGCGCGGACGGCACGGTGCTGGTGACCGGTGCGAGCGGTTCGCTGGGCGGGCTGTTCGCGCGGCATCTGGTGGCCGAGCGCGGGGTGCGGCGTCTGCTGCTGGTGAGCCGTCGGGGTGAGGCGGCCGAAGGTGCCCCGGAGCTGTCGGCGGAGCTGGCGGGTCTGGGTGCCGAGGTCGCCTGGGCTGCCTGTGATGTGGCCGACCGTGAGGCGCTGGCGGCGGTGCTGGCCGGGATTCCGGCGGAGCACCCGCTGACGGGTGTGGTCCACACGGCCGGTGTCCTGGACGACGGCGTCATCGGCTCGCTGACGGCCGACCGCCTGTCGGCGGTGCTGCGTCCGAAGGTGGACGCCGCGTGGAACCTGCACGAGCTGACGGCCGGGCTGGACCTCTCCGCGTTCGTCCTGTTCTCCTCCGCCGCCGGTGTGTTCGGCGGCGCGGGCCAGGCCAACTACGCAGCCGGAAACGTCTTCCTGGACTCCCTCGCCGCGCACCGGCGGGCGAGCGGTCTTGCAGGTACGTCGCTGGCGTGGGGTCTGTGGGCCGAGGTCGGCGGTATGGGCGGCGCGCTCGGTGCGGAGGATGTCTCGCGCCTCGGCCGTGGCGGTGTCGACGCCATCGGTGCGGCGGAGGGTGTGGCGCTGTTCGACGCGGCCTGTGCGGCCGGGCAGGCCCTGCTGGTGCCGGTGAAGCTGGACCTGGCGGCGCTGCGCGCCCAGGCGGGCAGCGGCATGCTCCCGCCGCTGCTCTCCGGCCTGTTCCGGATGCCCGCGCGCCGGGCGAGGGGCGGCTCGGCCGCCGGCAGCGTGATCGTCCGGCAGCTGGTGGCGCTGGCTCCGGAGGAGCAGCCGGGGGCCGTACTGGAGCTCGTACGCGGCCAGGTGGCTGCGGTCCTGGGCTTCGCGGGCCCGGAAGCGGTGGATCCGGCACGGTCCTTCAGCGAGGTCGGCTTCGACTCGCTGACGGCGGTCGAGCTGCGCAACCGGCTTGGCGCCGCCACGGGTGTCCGCCTGCCCGCCACGCTGGTCTTCGACTACCCGAACCCGGCCGTGCTGGCGGAGTTCCTCTACGCCGAGCTGCTCGGCAGCCAGCAGGCGACGTCGGCGGCAGGCGCCCCGGTCACGACCACTGCGCATGACGACGAGCCGATCGCGATCGTGGCGATGGCCTGCCGCTTCCCCGGTGGTGTCCGGTCGCCGGAGGACCTGTGGCAGCTCGTCCTCGACGGCCGGGATGCCATCTCGGACATGCCGGACGACCGCGGCTGGGACCTTGCCGGTCTGTTCAGCGCGGACCCCGACCAGGCCGGCACCAGCTACAGCACCGCCGGCGGCTTCCTCTACGACGCCCACCACTTCGACCCGGTGTTCTTCGGCATGTCGCCGCGCGAGGCGCTGGCCACCGACCCCCAGCAGCGCCTGCTGCTGGAGGCTTCCTGGGAGGCCTTCGAGCGGGCGGGTATCGACCCGGCGACCGTGCGCGGCAGCCGCACCGGTGTCTTCGCCGGCGTCATGTACAACGACTACGGCAGCCTTCTCCACCGCGCCCCCCAGGGCCTCGAGGGCTACATGGGAACCTCCAGCTCCGGCAGTGTGGTCTCGGGCCGCGTCTCCTACACCTTCGGTCTCGAAGGTCCCGCGGTGACCGTCGACACCGCCTGCTCGTCCTCCCTCGTGACCCTGCACCTGGCGGCTCAGGCGCTGCGGAACGGCGAGTGCGACCTGGCGCTGGCCGGTGGTGTGACCGTGATGGCCACGCCCGGCACGTTCATCGCGTTCAGCCGCCAGCGGGGCCTGGCCACGGACGGCCGCTGCAAGCCGTTCGCGGCGGCGGCCGACGGCACGGCGTGGGGTGAGGGCGTGGGCATGCTGCTGGTGGAGCGTCTCTCGGACGCCCGCCGCAACGGCCACCCGGTCCTGGCGGTGGTCCGCGGCTCGGCTGTCAACCAGGACGGCGCCAGCAATGGCCTGACCGCCCCGAACGGCCCGTCCCAGCAGCGGGTTATCCGCCAGGCCCTGGCCAACGCCGGCCTGTCCGCCGCCGAGGTGGACGTCGTCGAGGCCCACGGCACCGGCACCACCCTCGGCGACCCGATCGAGGCGCAGGCTCTCCTGGCCACCTACGGCCGCGAGCACACCGCGGACAGCCCGCTGTGGCTGGGTTCGGTGAAGTCCAACTTCGGCCACACGCAGGCCGCCGCCGGTGTCGCGGGCGTCATCAAGATGGTGCAGGCGATGCGCCACGGCATCCTGCCGCAGACCCTGCACGTCGACGAGCCGACCCCGCACGTCGACTGGTCGGCCGGAGCGGTCTCGCTCCTCAAGTCGGCCACTCCGTGGCCGGAGACCGGCCGCCCGCGCCGGGCCGCCGTATCGTCCTTCGGTATCAGCGGCACCAACGCCCACACCATCATCGAGCAGGCCCCGGTCGAGGCCGAGGACCCGTCCGTGCGGCCGGCGGACACCGAGCCTGCCGCGTCCCCGATGGCCGCGCGCGTCCTGCCGTACGTGCTCTCGGCGAAGTCGGACGAGGCGCTGCGCGCCCAGGCGGCCGGCCTGCGGGCCCACCTCCAGGACGCTCCCGACCTCGCCCCCGCCGATGTGGCCTGGTCGCTGGCCACCACGAGGTCCGCCTTTGACCGGCGTGCCGTGGTCGTGGCGGGGAACCGGGCCGAGCTGATGCGCGGCCTTGCCGCACTGGAGACCGGAACGGCTGCGGCCGGACTGGCACGCGGCGCCACGGGCAGCGGCAAGACGGTGTTCGTCTTCCCGGGGCAGGGCTCGCAGTGGGCGGGCATGGCCGCGGAGCTGCTGGAGTCGTCTCCGGTGTTCGCTGCGCGCATCGCTGAGTGCGCGCAGGCGCTGGAGCCCTTCACCGACTGGTCGCTCGCCGACGTCCTCCGCGGAGCCGGGGGCGCGCCGCCCCTGGACCGGGTGGACGTCGTCCAGCCCGTCCTCTTCGCGGTGATGGTGTCGCTGGCCGAGGTGTGGCGTGCGTCCGGCGTGCGTCCGAGTGCCGTGATCGGGCATTCGCAGGGCGAGATCGCCGCCGCATGCGTGGCCGGGATCCTGTCCCTGGAGGACGCGGCCCGGGTGGTGGCCCTGCGCAGTCAGGCCATCGGCCGCAGGCTCGCCGGTCTGGGCGGCATGGTGTCCGTCCCGCTGCCCGCCGCCGAGGTCCGCGAGCGGATCGCCGCCTGGGGTGAGGAGCGGATCTCCGTCGCCGCCGTCAACGGACCGTCGTCCGTCGTGGTGTCGGGTGAGGCCCAGGCCCTGGACGAGCTGCTGGCCGCCTGGGAGGCCGACGGTGTCCGGGCCAAGCGGATCGCGGTCGACTACGCCTCCCACTCCGCGCAGGTTGACCTGCTGCGCGAGGAGCTGTCCGAGCTCCTCGCCGCCGTCACGCCCCGGGCCGCCGAGGTCCCCCTCCTGTCGACCGTGACCGGCGAGTGGGTCAAGGGCACCGAGCTGGACGGCGGTTACTGGTTCCGGAACCTGCGGCAGACCGTGCAGCTGGAGCAGGCCGTCCGCACCCTCCTCGACCAGGGCTTCGGCCTGTTCGCCGAGTCGAGCCCGCACCCGGTGCTGACCGTCGGCATCCAGGAGACCGTCGAAGCCGCCGGCCGCGAAGCCGCCGTCCTGGGCTCCCTGCGCCGTGGCGAGGGCGGACCGGAGCGGTTGTTGCTGTCGCTCGGCGAGGCCTGGGCCCGGGGCGCGAGCGTGGACTGGGACGCCGTCTTCGCCGGTACCGGCGCCCGGCGCGTGGACCTGCCCACGTACGCCTTCCAGCGCGACCGCTACTGGATCGAGGTGCCGGACACCCCGTACGGCGACGTGGCCTCCGCCGGTCTGGGGCCGGCCGCACACCCGCTGCTGGGCGCGGCCGTCGAACTGCCCGATTCGGAAGGGTTCCTGTTCACGGGCCGCCTCTCGCTCCGGACACACCCCTGGCTGGCCGATCACCGGGCCGCGGGCGCCGTGATGCTGCCGGGCACCGCCTTCGTGGAACTCGCCCTGCATGCCGGCCGGCGGGCCGGCACCGCCCTCCTCGAGGAGCTGACCCTGGAGGCGCCGCTGGTGCTCCCCGAGCACACCGCCCTCCAGCTCCGGGTCTCGGTGGCCGCGCCCGACGACACGGGCCGGCGTACGCTCCAGGTGCACTCGCGCGCCGAGACCGCGGCCGACGAGGCCGGGCACGGCCAGGGCGAGCCGTGGACGCGGCACGCCACCGGTGTGCTCGGCACGGCGGACACGCCGGCCGTGGCCCCGGCCGCCGGTCCGGAGGCCTGGCCTCCCGCAGGGGCCGAACAGCTCGACGTGGCCGACCTGTACGACCTGTTCGCCGCCGCCGGCTACGCGTACGGCCCGGCCTTCCGCAACCTGCGGGCCGCCTGGCGGCACGGCGACGAACTGCTCGCCGAACTCGCGCTCGCCGACGGCCCCCAGGCCGACGCCGCGCACTTCGGCGTGCACCCGGCACTGCTGGACGCGGGGCTGCACGGTCTCGCGCTCGGCTCCTTCTTCGCCACGGAGGACGAGGCGCCGGGCGCGGACGTCCGGATGCGGCTGCCCTTCTCCTTCACCGGCGTCGGCCTGCACGCCGTCGGCGCCGGCGCACTGCGGGTGCGGCTGGCCCCCGCAGGATCGGGCGCCGTGTCCCTCACGGCCTTCGACGAGCAGGGCGAACCGGTCGTGTCGGTCGAGTCGCTGCTGCTGAGGGAGCTCGACCCGGCCCGACTGCAGTCGGCCCGGCCCGCCTTCCAGGAGTCGCTGTTCCGGCTGGAGTGGCCTGCACTGCCCGCCGGCTCCGCTGCCCCGGGCGGACGCTGGGCCGTGGTCGGGACCGACACCCTCGGTCTCGAGGCCGCGCTGCACGAGGCGGGCATCACCGCCGACGTCTACGCCGACCTGGACGCCCTCGCCGGCGTGGTGGCCGCCGGCAAGCCGCTGCCCGGCACCGTGCTCGTCTCGTACGCCGCACCGGCCGCGGACACGGCCGCCGGCACCGCCGCAGCCATCGCGGCCGACACCCGGCAGGCCGCCCGCGACGCGCTGGCACTCGTGCAGGGCTGGCTCGCCGAGGAGACCTTCGCCGAGGCCCGCCTGGCGGTGGTCACCCGCGGCGCGGTCGAGGTACGGCCGGGCGAGGGCGTCACGGACCTGGCGCACGCCGCGCTGTGGGGGCTGCTGCGGTCCGCGCAGTCGGAGAACCCCGGCCGGTTCCAGATCCTCGACCTCGACGCGGACCACGCGGCCGACGGCACCGGGGACGCTCCGGCGGACCTCGGCGCGCTGGTCGCGGCCGCCGCCGCGAGCGGCGAACCCCAGCTCGCCGTCCGCGGCGGAGCCCTGCACGCCGCCAGACTGGCGAAGGTGCCCGCGGCCCGCCCCGCGCCGGAAGCGCCGGCAGGCACCGCAGAGTCCGACGGCGAGGCGGCCGCGGACCGTGCACCGGCCGCACCGGCCGGCCCCGCGCTGGACCCGGACGGCACCGTCCTCATCACCGGCGGCACCGGTGTGCTCGGCAGCCTGCTCGCCCGCCACCTGGTGACCGAGCACGGCATCCGGCACCTCCTGCTCACCAGCCGGCGCGGACCCCGCGCCGCCGGCGCCGCGGAACTCGTCGCGGAACTCGCCGAACTGGGCGCCGCGGCGGCCGTCGCCGCCTGCGACGCCTCCGACCGGGACGCGCTCGCCGCACTCCTGGCCGGCATCCCGGCCGAACACCCGCTGACCGCCGTCGTCCACACCGCCGGCCATCTCGACGACGGGCTCGTACCGTCCCTGACCCCGGGGCGGATCGACGCGGTCCTGCAGCCCAAGGCCGACGCGGCCCTGCACCTGCACGAGCTGACCCGCGAACTGGACCTCGCCGCGTTCGTGCTGTTCTCCTCGGCGGCCGGCACGCTCGGCAGCCCCGGCCAGGCCAACTACGCGGCGGCCAACGCCTTCCTCGACGCGCTCGCCCAGTCCCGGCGGGCGGCCGGCCTGCCCGCCGTGTCGCTGGCCTGGGGACTGTGGGAGCAGCGCAGCGAGATGACCGGCGACCTCACGGACGCCGACGTCCAGCGGATGGCACGGGCCGGACTGGCCCCGCTGTCGTCCGCGGAGGGCCTCGCCCTCTTCGACACGGCGTCCGCCCTGACCGCCGACGGCAGCGTGTTCGTCGCCATGCACCTCGACACGGCGCCCCTGCGGGCCCAGGCGGAGGCCGGAGCCCTCCCGCCCCTCTTCCGCGGACTGGTGCGCGGCGGACTCCGCAAGGCCGCCTCCGGTCCCGCCGACGCGGCGGTGTCCGCCGCCGCGCGGCAGCTGCAGGGCCTGTCCGGGCTGTCGGAGGAGGAGCAGGAGCGGGTGCTGCTGGACCTCGTGCGGGCCCAGGCAGCCGCCGTGCTCGCCTACGCGTCGCCCGACGCGGTGGGGGAGTCCCAGGAGTTCCTGGAGCTGGGCCTGGACTCGCTGACCGCGGTCGAGCTGCGCAACCAGCTGAACGCCGGCACCGGCCTGCGACTGCCCGCCACCCTGCTCTTCGACCACCCGACCCCGCTGCTGGTCGCCCAGCGGCTGCGCATCGAGCTCGCCGGGTCCGCGGCCGGCCCCACCGGACCGGACAGCGCCGCCGGGCAGGGCGAGGAAGAGACCTCCGGGGTCCTCGGGGCGATGCTCCGGGAAGCCGGAACGCAGGGCGCGTCCGGCCGGTTCATGGAACTGCTCATGCAGGCCTCGCAGTTCCGGCCGTCGTTCGCCTCCCCGGCCGAGCTGCGCAAGGCACCCGGCCTGGTACGGCTCTCCCGCGGCGAGACGCGTCCCGGCCTGATCTGCTTCTCCTCGATCCTGTCCATCTCCGGGCCGCACCAGTACGCCCGGTTCGCGTCCGCGTTCCGCGGGCGGCGGGACGTCCACGCGATGGCCGCACCCGGCTTCGTACGCGGTGAGCAGCTGCCCTCGACCACCGAGGCGGTCATCGAGGCGAAGGCCGAGGCCGTACTGCGGCACGCGGACGGGGCGCCGTTCGTGCTCCTCGGACACTCCTCGGGCGGCATCTTCGCCCACGCGGTGGCCGGGAAGCTGGAAGAGGCAGGGGTCTTCCCGGAGGCCGTGGTCCTGATCGACATCTACTCGCACGACGACGACGCCATCCTCGGCATCCAGCCGGGGCTGTCGGCGGGGGTGGACGAACGGCAGGACACCTACGTGCCGGTCGACGACAACCGGCTGCTGGCGATGGGCGCCTACTTCCGGCTGTTCGCCGGCTGGAAGCCGGAAACGGTGAAGACGCCCACCCTGCTGGTCCGGGCCGGGGAGCAGTTCTTCGACTGGACCCGCGCCACGGACGGCGACTGGCGTTCCTACTGGGACCTGGACCACACCGCCGTCGACGTACCCGGCAACCACTTCACCATGATGGAGCAGCACGCGCAGACGACGGCGCGGGCCGTCGAGGAATGGCTCGACGCCCGCCCCTGAGGGCGGCGGCCGGACCGGTGGGAAAGGGCCGGGCCCCACCCCCCAGGCAAGGGGGTGGGGCCCGGCCCCGTTCGTCCGCCTCCTCCTGCCGACGGCGGCTCAGACTCCCGACGCGGCCCGCCGGGACCGCGCGGCCCGGGACCGCTCCAGGGCCTGCTTCCGCTCGCGCTCGCGGTCCCGCTTCCTGGGCAGGCCCACCGGGACGACCTCGAAGTTCTCCTTGGTGGTGTCCAGCCGGTGGAACAGGTTGTCGGGGCCGGTCACGTACAGCGTGCCCACACCGAGCCCCTTCAGCGACTCCACCATGCTCGGCCAGTGGATCGGCCGGTCGAAGGTGTCCAGCATCATCGTGCGCATGCCGGCGGCGTCCCGGACGACCGTGCCGTCGTGGTCGACGACCACGGGCAGGGCCGGGTCGGCGAACGCGTACCCGGCGAAGACCTCCTCCTCCGCCTTGCGGCGCAGCGACGAGAAGGCCGCCGCGTGCACGGGGGGCCGCATCGAGTACATGGAGTAGCCGCCGGCCGCGCTGATCCCGGCCGTGAGCGCGTCGAGGTCCCCCTCCCGCACGGACAGCATGTGGAAGCCGGCGTCGAGCCGGCCGGACAGGTCGTACCAGGCGCCGCGGCCGTCGAACCCGGCGAGGATCTCGTCCAGGCGGTCCTGCGGGGTCCGTACGAAGCAGTGTGTGACCACGTCCTCGTACACGCCGGAGAAGTAGTCCTCCTCGCAGCGGGCCAGGTCCGCGGTCAGCCGGACGACGTCGGGGAAGGACAGCGTGCCGACGAACGCGGCGGTCGCCTTCTGGCCGAAGCTGGGACCCGCGCAGACGGTGGGGGAGACGCCGAGGGTGTCGACGGCCCGGTCCGCCATCGCCATCGAGGCCACCAGGAAGACGAGCTGGGAATACACCGAATAGTCGTCCTCGGCGTCACGGAAACGGTCGAACACCGAATATCCGAGGGCCTCGTCCGCCTCCGCGAGGCGCACCCGCCCGTACGGGTCGAGCAGCAGGAACCGGCCGATCTCGGCGAAGGACGCGGGGCCCATGCCGGGAAATACGATCGCGGTTCCGGTCCGGGAACCGGAGGAATCGGCCGTATTCCCGGCGGGAATCGCATCGGAAAGAGTCATGGTGCGTGAATACCTTTGCTTCCGGGATGGTGTGGCACCGGCAGTTGATTCCGGAGCCGTCGACGAGAAAAAGACCCCGCACCCGGACCGGCGCGGGTGCGCCGGTCCGGGCACGAGGCCGGAAAAGGGAGAGGGCGAAGGGGAGTGGGGAGCGGAGGACGGGGTCAGTCCTGGGCCCTGCGGTGGAAGCCCCTGACGCCGATCGCGCCGAAGATCAGGATCGCTGCGGTCAGGGCCGACAGGTCCACCCACAGCGGGATCGAACCGGGGCCGCCGGGCGGCAGCAGCAGGGCCCGGATGCCCTCGCTGACATAGGTCAGCGGATTGAACGCGCACAGCGCCTGGAACCAGCGGACCTCCGCCAGACCGTGCCACGGGAACTGGGTGCAGCCGGTGAACATCAGCGGGGTCAGCGCCACGGCGAAGACGATGCTGATGTGCCGCGGCGGGGCCAGCGTGCCGATCGTCAGGCCCACCGTGCTGCCGGCCAGCGCACCCATCAGCAGGACGCCCACCGTCGCCGGGAAGCTGTCCATGGGCCAGGTCGCGTCGTCCAGGATCAGGAAGCCCATCGGAATCATCAGCAGCGAGGCGACGATGCCGCGCAGCATGCCGAAGACCAGCTTCTCGACGGCCACCAGGGTGATCGGGATCGGGGCCAGCAGCCGGTCCTCGATCTCCTTGCTCCAGGAGAAGTCGATGATCAGCGGGAGCGCCGTGTTCTGCAGGCTCACCAGGAAGCTGCTCAGCGCCACCACACCGGGCAGCAGGACCTGCTGGAAGCCGCCGCCGGTGTAGCCGAGTTCGCCGAGGACCTTGCCGAAGACGAACAGGATGAAGAACGGCTCCACGAGCACCTGCGCGAGGAAGGTGCCCAGCTCGCGCCCGGTGACGAAGACGTCCCGCCACAGGATGAAGAAGAACGTACGGGCCACCGAGCGGACGCCGATGGCTGCGGGCCGCAGCTCCGGGGGGAAACCGGAGGCCGGCCCGGGTGCGGGTGCGGTCGCGGGTGCCGTGGCGGTGCTCATCGCAGCTCCCGGCCGGTCAGGTCGATGAAGACGTCCTCGAGGGTGGCGGTGCCCACTTTGATGTCCTTGATGTCGCAGCTCGCCGCCGCCAGGGTGGTGATGGCGGCCGGAAGCACCACGCCGGGCGGCGCGTCGCTGTAGAGGCGGAGCCGGACCGCGGCGTCCGCGGAACCGTCCGGCGGGCCGTCGTCCGCACCGTCCGCGGAGCCGTCCCGGCCGGGCAGCGCGAGCCGTTCCACCCGGGTGACCGTGTCGATCTCCTCCAGCAGGCGTACGGCGTCGGCCGCGCCGGAATCGGCCGGCGCCGGCCGGACCGTGAAGGCCAGGGCAGTGCCGCTCAGGCCCTCCGTGAGCGCCTGCGGGGTGTCCAGGGCGAGCAGCCGCCCGTGGTCCACGATGCCGACGCGGTCGCAGAGCCGTGCGGCCTCGTCCATGTCATGGGTGGTGAGCACGGTGGTCACACCGCGCCCGCTGAGCTCCGCCACCCGCTCGTGGATGAACAGCCGCGCCTGCGGGTCGAGCCCGTTGGCCGGCTCGTCCAGGAAGAGCACGTCGGGCCGGTGCATCAGCGCACGGGCGATCATCACGCGCTGCGCCTGCCCGCCGGAGAGCTCGTCCGCGCGGTCCTTGCCGCGGTCGCCGAGCCCCACCCACTCCAGGCACTCGTCGGCGAGCCGGCGCCGTTCGGCGCGGCCCATGCCGTGGTATCCGGCGTGGAAGGTCAGGTTCTGCCGCAGTGTGAGCGACTGGTCGAGGTTGTTGCGCTGCGGTACGACGGCGAAGGCGCGGCGGGCCTGGGCGGGATGGGCCACGACGTCGACACCCTGCACGAACGCGCGGCCCGCGGTGGGGGCCACGCGGGTGGTGAGGATGCCGATGGTCGTCGTCTTCCCGGCGCCGTTCGGGCCCAGGAATCCGAAGACCTCGCCCCGGCGGACCGAGAAACTCAAGCCGTCCACCGCCGGCCGGTCACGGTCCCGGTACTTCTTGACCAGTCCGTCGACCACGACAGCAGAATCCACGGGTCGTTCAGGTTTCATTTGTTCCTGCGAATCAAGTGGGACGCGGAAACGGAGGTCCGGCGGGTCCGCGCAGGTAGATAGGGACGGGGAATGTCTAGCACGCGGATCACCGCCGCGGATCCTCCTGGCCCGCCCCTAGGGGGAAGGGGAAAAGCGTTAGGGGGGAATAGGGGTGATCATGTATTGCGGCCCCGGCGAACAACCTCATAGCATCCCCGGGTGACCGCGCCGGATCATCCCCGATCGCTCACCATTCCGCGAGAGGAGACCCCGTGCAAACACTCGTCCCGTCGGCGGAATCCGGCACCCGACTGCGCCCCCTGCACACCGCCGCCGAGCACCCCCACCCGGCGGCCGGCACCGCCGGCGGCCACAGCACGGCACGGACTTGTTGATGAAGGCCCTCCGCTGCGGAGGCGCCGGCCGCATGCCCGACCACGCATCAGAGGGCACCATCCGAGGCGGAGTTCCAGGGGCATGACCCATGCACACAGCCGGCCCGACGGCGGGGAGACAACCCCGGACGAGGTCGGCCTGATCCAGATCCGGCAGCCGTCGCTCCCGAGCAGCTACCGCATGATCTGCTTCCCGAGCTCACGGAACTCGCCGCTGTGCTACCTCGCCATGGCCGAACTGCTGCTGCCCACCGTGGAGCTGCTCATCGTCCAGTACCCGTCGTCCCTGCCCTTCGAGGACGATCCCGACCCGGCGGCCGGCAAGGAACTCGCCGACAAGGTGTACGAGGCGGTCCGGGGCTGGGCCGACCGCCCGTTCGCCCTCTTCGGCCACCGCATGGGCGCCGACCTGGCCTACGAGGTGGGCTGCCGCCTGGAGCGGGAGACCTACGGGGCACCGCTGACCCTCTTCGCCTCCGGGCGGACGGCGCCCGGCCACCGGGGCAGCCTCGGCCCGCCCGCGCTGGGCTGCCGGGTCGTCGCCCTGACGGCCCGCCACGACCCGCGCGCGACGCTGGCCGGTGTCCGGGCCTGGCGGCGGTGCACCTCCGGCCGGTTCGACCTGGAAGTCTTCCCCGGGGCCGGCGGCTACCTGAAGTCGTACCGCCGGGAGGTGGTCAACATCGTCCACGACCAGCTGATCTCGCTCGGCGGACCGGACCCCGACTGAGGGGTGCCCAGGGGGCGGCCAGGGGTACCCGTGCCCCGGCCCGCTGCCTAGCGTGCGGGGGTGGGGGCCCGTGTCCACGGCACGACCGGGCGACGACCGGGCGGGCAGCGGCCACCGCGGCCCACCGACGGCACCCGTCACGCCACACGCCCGACCACACGGACCACGGGGACGGCAGCGGCCGCATCCCCATCCCCTGTGAAGCCCGCGAACCCCGCGAACCCCGCGATCCACCCCTGAACGGGCCCGACCCACCGCCGGCCCGGCGCACCCTACGCCGCCCGGCCGCGTCACGGCCCAGAGGAAGGACATAGTGCGACCGATGACCGCCAAGATATTCGCAGCCGACGCGGTACGGCCCGTCGAAGAATTCGAACAGGACGCCCTCCGGGTCGCCGAGGCGATCCGCGAACGCGGCGTCGGCCTCGGCGACCGGGTCATGCTCAAAGCAGGCAACTCGGCGAGCTACGTGTGCGTGCTGTACGCGCTCATGCACGTCGGCGCCTCGATCGTCCTCGTCGACCAGCAGGAGACCGCGGAGGAGACCCGCCGCATCGCCGTCCGCACCGGTGTCAAGGTCACCTTCGTCGACGACGACACCCCCGTCTACCCGGACGCCGACCCCGTCCACCTCTACGAACTCATGGTCGCCGTGGCCGACCACGAGCCCACCGCCGCCGCCCTGTCCTTCGACGCCTGGGGCGAACTCCCCGACGGCCTCATCATGTGGACCTCCGGCTCCACCGGATCACCCAAGGGCGTGGTCAAGACCGGCCGTTCGTTCCTGCGCAACCTCCGGCGCAACGCCGACCAGGTCGGACACCGCGCCGACGACGTCCTGCTGCCGCTACTGCCCTTCGCCCACCAGTACGGCCTGTCGATGGTGCTCATCGCCTGGCTCACCCGCTGCTCCCTGGTGATCGCCCCCTACCGCCGCCTCGACCGCGCCCTGCGCATGGCCCGTGACGCGGGGGCCACCGTCATCGACGCGACCCCCTCCAGCTACCGCAGCATCCTCAGCCTGGTCACCCGCAAGCCGGCGCTGCGCGACCACCTCGCCGGCACCCGCATGTTCTGTGTCGGCGCGGCCCCCCTCGACGCACCCCTCGTGGCGCAGTACGTGGCGGAGTTCGGGCTGCCGCTGCTGGACAGCTACGGCTCAACGGAGCTCGGCAACATATCCTTCGCCACCCTCGACAACCCGGTCGCCTGCGGCCGCGCCATGGAGGGGATCCGGCTGCGGATCGTCGACGAGGACGGCCGCGAACTCCCCGCCGGGGAGACGGGCGAGATCGAGGTCGACACCCCCGACGCCCTCGAAGGGCAGGTGGCCGACGACGGCACCATCGTCCCGGCCCACGCCACCGGCGGCTGGCAGGCCACCGGCGACCTCGGCCACCTCGACGCCGGGGGCAACCTCCACGTCCTCGGCCGCAAGTTCGCCGTGCACCGCATGGGCTACACCCTGTACCCCGAGCTCATCGAGCGGAAGGTGGCCGCGCAGGGCTGCCCGACCCGGATCGTGCCCGTCCCGGACGAACTGCGCGGCTCACAGCTGGTGTTCTTCGTCGAGGACGAGGAGCTGCGCGAGTCCGGCCACTGGCGGGAGCGGCTGTGCGCCCTGCTGCCCGCCTTCGAACAGCCCAACAAGGTCGTGGTCCTGGAGCGGTTCCCGCTCAACCGCAACGGCAAGCCCGACAAGAAGAAGCTGGCGGAGATGGCCGCCGGCCTCGCGTGACCTTCCGGCACCCCGAAGGCGCCCCCGCCGCTGTGGCGGGGGCGCCTTCGTCCCCGTGCTCCTGGCGTCAGCCGTCGTAGGGCAGTTCGACGGGAGCCAGCGCCTCGAAGAGGTCGCCGGGGCCGGGATTGTCCGGGTGGGTGGCCCCGCCCAGGTGCTCCACCACGCCCCACACCGCGTTCAGCGCCGTCGTCACGGCCCCTTCCGCGAAGCCCGCCGTCCACGACACGTCGTCGCCGCACAGGAAGAAGCCGCGCCGGCCTGCGGGCAGCCCGCGCTGCATGAACTGCGTGAACAGCCGCCGCTGGTAGCGGTACTGGCCCGGCAGGTTCGACTTGAAGGCGCCCATGAAGTGCGGTTCGGTCTCCCACGTGACGGTCAGCGGACCGCCGGTCACGTGCGACCGGATGTCCAGCCCCGGGTAGATCGCCGCGAGCTTGTCCAGCAGCACCTCCAGCCGCTCCGCCGCGCTGAGCGTCGCCATCTTCAGGGAGTCGTCGTTCCACGTGTACGACAGGCACATCACCCCCGGGCGGCCCGGGCCGTCGTCGAACAGGTAGACCCCGCGCGGCATCCGGTCGGTGAGGGTCATGCTCATCACCGGCAGCCCGGTGTCCGGATCCACGTCGTGCCAGAACGGCCGGTCGGTCAGGACGAACAGCTTGGACGCACCCATGTAGTGGGTCCGCTCGACCGCCGTCCACACCGGCGCGCTCAGCAGCCCGGGATCGGCCTCCACGCGGTTGAGCAGCGTCCACACGTGCGGCGTGTACACCACGGCGGGGAAACGCTCCCGGCGCCCGGTCGTGTCGGTGACGGTGAACTCCGTGCCGTCGCGCGTGACGGCACGCACCCCGGGCCGGGCGGTCCCGCCGTGCAGCGAGGCCAGCGAGGTCCCCGCCGGCCAGTGCGCGCACTCCTGCGGCCGGTGCTCCCACAGCCCGTGCGGCACCTGCTGGGAGCCGCCGGCGATGGCCACCTGGTCCTCGTCCGCCCCCGTGTAGACCACGCGCAGGATCTCCAGCAGCGAGTTGGGGAAGTCGGTGTCCCAGCCGCCCGTGCCGAACCCCACCTGCCCGAAGACCTCCCGGTGGCGGAAGGACCGGAACGACGCGCTGGTGGCGAGGAAGCCGTAGAAGGACTGGTCGTCGAACTCCCGCACCAGCCGCTCCCAGACGTGCTTGAGCGTCTCGACGTCACGCCGCTGCACGGCGTCGCGCATCGTGGCCAGCTCCGCGCGCTCGTGGAGCGCCTTCTCCCAGGCGGCGGCCACCTCCTGGTAGACGTCGGGCAGTTGCTCGGCGCTCCGCGCGGTGTGGCGCACCCCGCCCAGGTCGATGAGGGTGCTCGGGGTGTGCTCCGCCAGCGGGTTGGGGAAGGGGCGGGTCCGCAGCCCCAGCAGGTCGATGTAGTGGAACAGCGCGCGGGCCGACCGCGGGAAGCGCATCGCGCCCATCTCCGCCACACAGCCGGAGTCCCCCGGGAAGGGCACCGAGCGCATCCGGCCGCCCAGCCGGCCCGCCTCGTCGGCCTCGTAGACGACCGGGCGCAGGCCCAGCCGCATCAGCTCGTAGGCGGCGGTCAGCCCCGCCATGCCGCCGCCCACCACGGCCACGGGCGTCCCGGCACGCCCCGGTGGCAGCGAGCCCAGGCCTGCCGGGTGGCGCAGCCAGCCGTCGTAGGAGAACGGGAAGTCCGGCACGAGCATGGTGGTGGCCGGGCTTGCTGATGTCATCTCGAGTACCTCTCGGGCCGGTGCGGCATCGCTACCAGGGAGAACCGTCAGACGAGCCGGCCGCAGCCGGGACCGCGGCATCGGAGCGGGCCCGGACGGCGGGAGATCCACGCGCCGCCGCATGCCGTGCACGGCCGGTCCGGTCCTCGCACGCTACGCAGCGGCGCCGGAGCCGGACAACCCCTATCGACCCGGGTGACCGACCCCGCCCGCCGTACCGGCCGCCGCGGCCGGCCGGCGGGCGGGCACGGTGATCGCGGTGACGACGAGGCCGCGGTGCGCGATCCAGCGCCCGTCGAAGGCCGTCACCGGGTGCCCGTCGGGAGCGGCTCCCCGACGCAGCACGCGGGCCCGGAAGGTGCCGGTCCGCGCGCCGGTGCCCGGCCCGGCGCCCGGGCCGCCGACCGGAGCGCCGGCGGGGCCGTCCTCACGGAAGGCGATGACGGCGTCCTCGAAGTCCAGCTCGGTCCCCACCAGGGGGTACCAGGTCTTGTATACGGCCTCCTTCGCGCTGAACAGCAGCCGGTCCCGGTACAACGGCGCCGCGCCGACGGCCGGGGTGCGCACCCAGGCGAGCTCCTGGGGGAGGGCCGCCGACTCCAGCACCCCCCGGGGCAGCGGCCGGTGCGGCTCGGCGTCGATGCCGACCGCCATCAGGTCGGTGTCCCGGGCGAGGACGGCGGCCCGGTAGCCGGAACAGTGGGTCATGCTCCCCACCACGCCGGCCGGCCACCGGGGCACGTTCCGCCTCCCGGGCAGGACGGGCGCGGGAGGCAGCCCGAGGGCCGCCAGTGCGCGCCGGGCACAGCCCCGTACGGTGGTGAACTCCTCGCGCCGCTCGTTCGGTGCGGCGGCGACCAGGGCCGCCTCCTCCGGGTACAGCACGGCGGAGCCGTCCGGGCCGAAGGCCTCGCTCGCGCTCGCCTCCGCGGGTACCAGCGTCTCGATCACGTCCGGGCCTCCTCGCCGTCGGGACGGCCGGCGTACGGCAGGATCTGCCGCAGCAGGCCCTTGGGGTGGCCGCGCCGGCGCCACTCGCGCGGGTAGCCGATCGACACCTCCTCGAAGCGCACCCCGTCGTACCAGGTGGTCCGGGGGATGTGGAGGTGCCCGTAGACCACGGCGGCCGTACGGAACCTGCGGTGCCAGTCCGCGGTGAGCACGGTGCCGCACCACTGGGCGAACTCCGGGTGCCACAGCACGTCCGTGGGCTCGCGGACCAGCGGAAAGTGGTTGACGAGGACGAGCGGCACCGCCGGGTCGTGGGCCTCCAGCCGGCGCAGGGTCTGCCCGACCCGGGCCCTGCACCAGGCGTCCCGGCTCGGGTGGGGGTCGGGGTGCAGGAGGTACTCGTCCGTGCAGACGACTCCGGCCTCGTGCGCGCGGGCCAGCGACGCCTCCTTGGTCGCCGTCCCCGCCACCCGGAAGGTGTAGTCGTACAGCAGGAACAGCGGGGCGACGGCCACCGGGCCGCCGGGCCCCCGCCACACGGGCCAGGGGTCCTCGGGGGTGACCACGCCGAGCCTGCGGCACAGGTCCACCAGCCACCGGTAGCGTGCCTCGCCGCGCGCCTGGACCGGGTCCTCGCGGGGGGTCCACAGCTCGTGGTTGCCCGGAGCCCACACCACCGTGGCGAAGCGTCCGGCGAGCAGTCGCAGCGCCCACTCGATGTCCTCGGTGAGCTCGCCGACGTCACCGGCGACGATCAGCCAGTCGTCCGGGTGCGTCGGCCGCAGGGACTCGGTGATGGGCCGGTTGTCGGCCATCCCGATGTGCAGATCGCTCACCGCGAGCAACCGGGGTCCGGGCCCGGCCGCAGGTCCGCCGGCGGCGGTGGCGGGCGGTGCGGCGGGGTCAGGCCGTGTGTGCGACATCGATGTCCCAACTGACCGGCAGGTCCTGCCGACGCGTGATGTTGATCTTCCGGTAGACCCGGGTCAGGTGCTGTTCCACCGTGCTGACGGTGATGAACAGCTTCGCCCCGATCTCCCGGTTGGTGTACCCGTGCGCGGCCAGCGCCGCCACCCGTCGTTCGGCGTCCGTCAGGGTGGACACCGCGGACGACCGCGGCCGCACGGGGCGTGGAGCCCCACCCGGCTCGGGCTCCGGCGGCACGCCCTGCGGCGGCGCGTCGGACTGGAGGCGGGACGACAGGCCCCGCGCGCCGCAGGCCTCGGCGATCCGCCAGGCCCTGCGCGTGCAGGTCTTCCCCTGGGCCGCGTCGCCGAGCTGCTCGTACGCCGTTCCGAGATCGGTCAGGGCCCGGGCCAGCTCGTGGGAGTCGCCCTCGTCCTGGAGCAGGGCCACGGCCCGGTCCAGCAGGGCCGGCCGCTCGGCCGACGGCCGCGCACCCGCCAGGACCCGCAGGGCCATGCCGCGCACCCGCGGTCCGGCGTGCTCGGCCAGCTGCTCCCTGGCGTAGCACTCCGCCTGGTCGCGGTTGCCGAGGGCCAGCGAGGCCTCCGCGACCCCGACCCGCCAGGGCGCCAGTCCCGGCCGGTCCATGTCCCAGTCGCGCATGAGCTTCCCGCAGAGCATGAAGTCCGTGAGCGCCGCGTGGTGCCGTCCGGTGGCCAGCTGGTGCCTGCCACGCGCGTAGACGTAGTGGACGCCGTAGCGCGTCATCAGCATCTGCTCGGGCACCGGATGGTCCACCAGGGCGGCCGCCGCCTCGTGGTCGCCCATCGCGGTCCGCGCCTCGATGAGCGCGGACAGCGGCATGCCGATCCCCACGCCCCAGCCGTGCGGGGGGAGTTGCTCCATCGCCTGCTCGGCGAGGTGCCGGGCCCGGGCCAGTTCGCCGCGGCGCAGCGCCATGTGCGCCCGCATGGCCTGCATGACGGCCGTCCATCCGGGGGCGCTGCGCTCGGCGGCCTCCTCCAGCAGCCGGTCGGTCCACACGGTCGCCGCGCCCAGCCGGTCCGCGTACAGCAGGGCCAGCAGACAGGCCCGCACGGTGACGTGGCTCTCCTCCGTGAGGCGGGTGCCGGCCAGGATCCGCTCGGCGCCCTCGGTGAACTCCCCGTCGGCGCCGGAGCCGGCGCTGAGGACCCCGTGCAGGATCCTCGTTGCGGCGATGACGCCGTCCTCCGGGGCGGCCGCCGGGCGCTCCGCACTGTCCCAGGCCGGGCCGAGCGCACCTTCCATCCGCTCCAGCAGGGTGGGGTAGGTGGAGGCCAGCACGGCCCGGACGCCGCGCAGTTCGCCGGCGAGCGTCGGGTCGGGGGTGTCCCGCAGGCCCTCGACGGCGTGCTGGATCGCCGTCGCCGCGTCGTCGATCCAGCCGTTCCACAGCAGGTCGCCGACGAGCCGCAGGGACTCGCTGACCGGCAGGGTGCCGTTGTGCGACGCGGCGTTCAGCGGGTGGAGTTCGTGCGCCCAGGCGGACGGGTTGACCCGCCAGATGAACTTGGCGGTACTGGCGCGGAGTTGCAGCCGCTCCCGCTCGTCCCGGGAGCACTGCTCCGCCAGCCGCAGGCAGCGCACCGCGAATCCGACCTGCTGGGAGGCGAGTGCGGTGTGCGCGGCGTCGCTCAGCACCCCCGGCACCCACTCCTCTTCGGGAACACCCGGTCCGTGGCCCAGCAGGTGCGTGGCGACGGCCACCGGTGCCGCGCCCGCCTCGTACAGCAGCCGCGCTGCGCGCCGGCGCAGCAGGGCCACGTCGTCGTCGGCGAGGCTCTCCAGGACGGCCGCCCGAACCGCGTCGTGCCGGAAGCGCCCTCCTTGCAGGAGGCCCGCCTCGTCGAGAGCGGCCACCACCTGCTCCACCCTGCTCTCCTCGGCCTCCACGAGCCGGGCGAGCAGCGGGATCCGACCGGCAGCGTTGTCCAGCAGTGCGATGCCCTGGGCGAGCCGCAGGCCGTCGGTGCCGGTGCGGTGCACGCAGATCAGCGCGTTCTGCAGGAACTGCTCGCCCGCGGGGAGGGACTCCTCGGGTGCCTCGGCGGTGGCTCCCAGCCGCGGGAGGTGGTCGTCCAGCATGCTGTGGACCAGCAGGGGGTTGCCGCCGGTGGCCGTGTGGAGGGAGGCGGCGAGCCGGCTGGTGCGCCGGCGGGCGGTGGCGGTGCCGGCCGTGAGGGCGGCGTCCTCGGCCCGGTGGGCCAGCAGTGCTTCCACGCCCCGCGTACTGAGCGGGCCCAACCGGAGGCGGGGTCCGTCGGCTTGGCGGAGGAGTTCGTCCAGGACTCGGGGCGGGGAGGCCCCCGCATCGGGACCGCGTGTGACCAGCAGGGCGGGGCCTGATCCCGCGGTGCGCGCCCGCCCCAGTGCGTACAGGAGGCAGTGCAGGGACTGCGGATCGGCGTACTGGACGTCGTCGATGGCGATCAGGACGGGTCCGCGCGCCGCGAGGCCGGCGAGCCGGGCGTGGAAGGCCACGAGGGTTTCGGCGGGGATGAGGTCGTCGGTGCCGGCTCGCGCCCCGTGGAGGGCGAGGGGGCCGCCCGCACCGTCCCGCGTGTCGCGGAGCAGTTCCTCCACCACGCCGAAGGGGATGTCCTGTTCGGCGGCGGAGGTGACGGCGCTGAGGAGCCGGATGCCCGAGTCGGCCGTCCGCTCCAGCACGCGGTGCAGCAGGGCCGTCTTGCCGGCGGCGACGGGGCCGCTGACCACGGCGATCCGGCCGGGTCTGGAGGGGTCGTCAGTGGCCGTGCCGTGCCCGGTTCCGTGTCTGCTTCCGTGGGTGCTGCCGTGGGGCCGGGCGGCGCCGGACACCCAGGAGGTCAGCTTGGCGATCTGTTCGTCCCGCTCCACCAACATGTCTGTGGAAGCCTCCCCGATGAGATGCGAAATTTCACATGTCGGTTCCATGGCATGACATGGCTATTCATGCGAGTTCCTGCGCGTGCAGGAAGGCGTGCCCGTGGAGCGCATGGAATTCAGCGCTCGCCGCAGGTCAAACGGCGGCACGGTGCTTCCCCGTTCGCAGGTTCGATTGAACTGTACCAACTCCCGACCGGTCGGCTAACGGAGCTGCTTTGGAATGACACGTCTTCAAGTTGCTTCCGGTTCAGCCGAATCAGCCGTCCTCCGGTGCGCTGGAAACCTCAAGGAAACCTCAAATGCGGGCGCATTGAACTGTTTGCGCTCTAGGGGTGGCCGCGCCGAGATTAGGGGTCGGAGGCGGTGGAGGAGCCGTGGCGGCCGCTCGTTTAATGGTCCGGCGCGGGCCTTTGGGGCCCGGCGCGAACCGAGGGACCCGCCCGTGTCGCGGGGCGGGGGCAGGGGTCGAGAGGGCGGCACATGACGACGAACCTCACCGGAAAGCCGGCCGAGCTGCACTCCCTGCGCGGGCAGGCGCGGCGTGGACCCAGTGACCGGGCGACCGAGGCCCAGCATGCGAAGGGCAAGCTGACGGCGCGCGAGCGCATCGCGCTGCTCCTCGACGAGGGTTCCTTCAAGGAGGTCGAGCAGCTGCGCCGGCACCGGGCGACCGGCTTCGGCCTGGAGGGCGAGAAGCCGTATACGGACGGTGTCGTCACCGGCTGGGGCACGGTCGAAGGCCGCACGGTCTTCGACGACGTCATCGACCCCGCCGAGACCCGCGAGACCCTCGTCAGCGCCCTCGCGATGCTCCGCAGCAAGCACGCCGACCTGCCGTCCCGCAAGCACGGCAACCCGCCGCAGTGATCCCTGGAAAGGCACAGATCGCACCATGACCGCCCAGCCCAACGGCGTGACCCCGCCGCTGCCGCCGACCGAGACCGACAGGACGCTGCACTTCGCCGGTCAGGCCACATTCGGCCGGATCCCCCGCCTCGACCAGGTGGAGAAGGCGGACATCGCCGTGGTCGGCGTCCCCTTCGACGGCGGTGTCACCTACCGCCCCGGAGCCCGCTTCGGCGGCAACGCCATCCGCGAGGCCTCCCGCACCCTGCGCCCCTACAACCCGGCACAGGACGTCTACCCCTTCCACTACAGCCAGGTCGCGGACGCCGGCGACATCAGCGCCAACCCGTTCAACACGGCCGAGGCGGTGGAGACGGTCGAGGCCGCCGCCGACGAGCTGCTCTCGACCGGGGCACGCCTCATGACGCTGGGCGGCGACCACACCATCGCGCTGCCGCTGCTGCGTTCCGTCGCCAAGAAGCACGGGCCGGTGGCCGTCCTGCACTTCGACGCCCACCTGGACACCTGGGACGACTACTTCGGCCAGCAGTACACCCACGGCATGCCCTTCCGCCGGGCCGTTGAGGAGGGCGTCATCGACACCTCCGCCCTGTGCCACGTCGGCACCCGCGGCCCGATCTACGGCAAGAAGGACCTCGACGAGGACGCCAAGCTCGGCTTCGGCATCGTCACCTCGGCGGACGTGATGCGGCGCGGGGTGGACGAGATAGCCCAGCAACTGCGCGAACGGGTCGGCGACCGGCCCCTGTACGTCTCCATCGACATCGACGTCCTGGACCCGGCGCACGCCCCCGGCACCGGCACGCCGGAGGCCGGCGGGATGACCTCCCGCGAACTGCTGGAGATCCTGCGCGGGCTGGCCGACTGCACCTTGGTCTCCGCCGACATCGTGGAGGTCGCGCCCGCGTACGACCATGCGGGCATCACCTCGATCGCGGCCTCGCACGCGGCCTACGAGCTGATCACGATCATGTCCAAGCAGATCGCCCCGGTGCGCTGGGGGATGGGCGGATAACCTCCGTTGAGGGCGCGGCCGGTGCGAGCGGTACCGGCCGCGCCCCCGTTCGCCAAAATTTACCGTGGCGGAACCGTCAGGACATCGTGTGCCGGCCCTTCCCGGCCCTACTCTTCCATTGCGCGTGCAGGCCGCACTCGCTTCCCCGGCCTGTTGGGCAATTCCGGTGCGCGCGACTTCCGTTCACCATTTCCCCGGCTGTGCGCACCTTTCGCACAAATAAAAAGCGGATAAACAGGCGAGGGCTTGTCATGGCCGCAGCGAAGAATGCCCATGACACCACTCCGGACCCGAATTCCAGCCTGACGCCCGGCCCGGATCCGGGCACCGTGGGGGAGAGCCCGGACCACCCGCCCCGGCCGCGGCCGGGTTCCGCACCGCGCGGCCTGCTGCCGGTGATGTCCCCTCAGACCATGGCGCGGCAAGGGCACCCCGGTCATCCTTTCGTTCATAGAGTTCACGACCCGCCGCCACCGGTCGTGGCGCGTTCCAGGGGCCCGGAGGACAGCGCGGTGAGCACCCGGTCGGGGGTGAGGGGCAGCGTCCGGATACGGCGACCGGTCGCCCGGGCCACGGCATTGCCGATCGCCGCGGCGGTGCCCACGATCCCGATCTCGCCGATGCCCTTGCTGCCCATGGGATTGAGGTGCTTGTCGTGCTCGTCGATCCAGGCGACCTGGACGTCCGGTACGTCCGCGTGCACGGGTACGTGGTACGCGGCCAGGTCGACGGCCGTGAAGTCCCCGAACCCGGGGTCGAGGGCACTGCCCTCCGTCAGGGCCATGCCCAGCCCCATCACCATCCCCCCGATGAACTGGGAGCGCGCGGTGACGGGGTTGAGGATCCGCCCCGCGGCGAACACCCCGAGCATCCGGGCCACGCGCACCTCACCGGTCACCGCGTCCACCCGGACCTCGGCGAACTGCGCCCCGAAGGCGTGCCGCGCGTACGGTGACCGCTGCTTCGCCGACGCCGTGGTGTCCGCGGAGGCGGTCAGCCCGCCGTCCGGGACGGCACCGCCGTGCCGTGCCACCGACGAGGCCAGGGCCACGCACGCGTCGTGCACGGCCCATCCCCAGGAACCCGTGCCCGAGGAGCCCCCGGCCAGCGAGGCGACGGGCAGTTCCGTGTGCCCGATCGCCACGGCGACCCGCTCCGGCGACACGCCGAGCGTCTCGGCGGCGATCTGCCCCAGCACCGTCCGCGCGCCCGTGCCGATGTCGGTGGCGTTGACCTCGACCAGATAGGTGCCGTCGGCCCGCGCGTGGGCCCTGGCGGACGACGCGGCGGCCCACACCGGGTACGTCGACGCCGCGACACCCGCTCCGATGAGCCGGCTTCCGTCCCGCCGAGGCGCCCGGCAATCGGGCCACCCGAACCGGGCGGCCCCTTCCCGCAGGCACTCCACGAGGCCGCGGCTGCTGAAGGGGCGGCCGCTGTCGGGTTCGACGTGCGGTTCGTTGCGGATGCGCAGTTCGACGGGGTCCATGCCCAGGGCGTCCGCGAGTTCGTCCATGGCCGACTCCAGCGCGTACATGCCCGGCGCCTCCCCGGGGGCCCGCATCCAGGACGGCGTGGGCACGTCCAACGGGACGACCTGGTGTGCCGTGAGGAGCGCCGGCGCGGCGTACATGACCCGCGCGGGGACGGCAGCCTGCTCGACGAACTCCCTTACCCGGGAGGTGTAGGTGGTCATTTCGTGGGCCACTGCGATGAGCGTGCCGTCCTCGCGCGCCCCCAGCCGCAGCCGGTGCAGCGTGGCGGCCCGGTGGCCGACCACGGCGGCCATGTGGCGGCGCGGGAGTGCCAGTTTGACGGGACGTCCCGTGCGCAGGGAGGCCATCACGGCGAGCACGACGTGCGGCCGAGGGGTGCCCTTGGCGCCGAAGCCGCCTCCGACGTGGGTGGAGTCGACGGTGATGCGCTCTTCCGGCAGGTCGAACAGGGAGGCCAGTACGGCGCGGACCATCGTCGACCCCTGGCTGGAGTCGTACACGGTCAGGTGCCCTGCGTCCGGGTCCCAGTGGGCGGTCGCGGCGTGCGGCTCCATGGGATGGTTGTGCAGCGGCGGAACCGTGTACCGGCAGTCCACGCGGACGGGGGCGGTGCGGAATGCGGCGGGGGCGTCGCCGCTCGACCGGACGGCGGGATAGCCGCCGTTGACCTCGTCGGGTGTGTACGCATCCGGGTGCTGCTCACGCAAGGTGACGTCGAAGCCGGCCGCAGTCCCGTAGTCGATGCGGACGGCGTCGGCGCAGGCCTGCGCGGCCTCGGGCTCCTCGGCGACGGCCAGGGCCACGTACCAGCCGCGGTGCGGCACCCGGGGCCCTTGGAGCACCCGCAGCGTCGGGTCGTCGGCGGCTCCCAGGCGCGGCGCGTCGAACGGCGTGAGGACGGCCACGGCGCCCGGTACGGCGAGGGCAGCGGAGACATCGACGGCGCGGACCTCGCCCGGGCCGACGGTGGCGGGGACCGGCCTGGCGTACAGGCAGCCGGGCGGTGTGTGGTCGGCCGCATAGCGGGCACGGCCGGTGACCTTCTCCGGCCCCTCCCGGCGGACGGCCGGCCGCCCCAGCACGGCGCCCTTCCCGGTGGCGGGGGATTCCGTCTCCATGATCGCTCCCGTCGCTCCCGTCGCTTCGTCCGACCGGCGGCGCATCGCTGCCGCCGATCACGTGGGCCGGGCGGAGGCCAGGCCCTCGAGGACCTCGCAGGCCAGGTTGCGGGCCAGGGCCACTTTGAACGCGTTGTCGGGCCGTGGACGCGCCCTGCCCAGCTCGGCTTCCACGGCGGTGCGCAGGACCGCCGGCGCGGGTTCCTCGCCGAGCAGGAGCTCTTCCGCCGTGCGGGCCCGCCAGGGGCGGTGGGCGAGCCCGCCGAAGGCGAGCGCCACGCGCCGCACGCGTCCGTCCGCCACCTCCAGGACCGCGGCGACCGAGACGAGGGCGAAGGCGTACGAGGCCCGGTCACGCACTTTGCGGTATCGCGACGGCGGGCCGAACGCGCCGGGCGGCAGCAGGACGGCGGTCAGGAGCTCGCCAGGCTCCAGCAGCGTGTCCCGCTCGGGCCGGTCGCCGGGCAGCCGGATGAAGTCGGTGACGGGCACGGTCCGGGTTCCCCGGTCCGCCGGACCGAGAAGCTCCACCTCGGCGTCGAGGGCAGCCAGCGCCACGGCGAGGTCGGAGGGGTGGGTGGCGATGCAGGCCGGGGAGTGGCCGAGGACGGCGTGGTCCCGGGTGATGCCGTCGAGGGCCCCGCAGCCGCTTCCGGGGCGGCGCTTGTTGCAGGGTTTGGCGGTGTCCTGGAAGTAGGGGCAGCGCGTGCGCTGGAGGAGGTTGCCGCCCGTGGTCGCCACGTTGCGGATCTGGGGGGAGGCCCCGGACAGCAGGGCCTGGGCGAGGACGGGGCAGCGGCCGCCGGCCAGCGGGTGGGCGGCCAGGTCGCTGTTGCGGACCCCGGCGCCGACCCGCACGGCACCGTCCGCAGTCCGCGTGACGCCGGTGTCGAGGAGCCGGCCCACGTCCACGACGGTGTCCGGCTCGGCCACGCCCAGCTTCATCAGGTCCACGAGGTTGGTACCGCCGGCCAGGTAGGCGGAGCCCGGCCGGCCGCCGTGCGCCTCGACCGCACCGGCGAGATCGGCGGGACGCACGTACGCGAACGTCTTCATGCGATCACGTCCTGCACGGCGTCGACGATGCGGGGGTAGGCGCCACAGCGGCACAGGTTGCCGCTCATACGCTCGGCGATCTCGGCGCGGTCCCACCGCAGCAGTTCCCCTGCGGCTTCCGCGAGCATGCCGACGGCCGAGCACAGCTGTCCCGGTGTGCAGTAGCCGCACTGGAGGGCGTCCCGGGCCAGGAACGCCTCCTGCAAGGGGTCGAGACGCCCGTCGGCAGCCAGCCCCTCGACCGTCGTCACCTCTGCCCCGTCCACGGCAACAGCCAGCAGCAGGCAGCTGTCCACGCGCCTCCCGTCCACCAGGACCGTGCACGCCCCGCACTGCCCGTGGTCACAGCCCTTCTTCGCCCCGGTGAGCCCGATGTGCTCGCGGAGCGCGTCGAGCAGGGTCACCCGGTGGTCCAGGTGCAGGGCGTACGCCACGCCGTTGACGCGGAGCACCACGTCCGAGGCGAAGCCGTCGCGGCCGTCCATGCCCGCTCTACCGCCGGTACCGGCTGCCGCTGCCGGTCCTGGGCCGGGCCGCGAAGCCGAGCGGCCGGACCACCGGCAGAACCAAGAGGAGCGCAACCATCCGTATCGACCTCCGAGGCCGCGCCTGCCCACCCTGCCGCCGTCCATGCACGCGGAATACCCCACGGGCCGCAGGCACGGAGCCGCGTCGGTCGGCCACGAGACCCGCTCCTCGCCGACGCCGGGGCGCCCGCCGGCGTCCAGCTCGGCCGGCGGTCAGCCGGGCCAGGTGCCGGTCAGCCGGCGCACAACCGTAGCGCCGGCCCTTTCCACAGCCGCCTTGGCCCCGGCGAACACCGCCCCCTGCAAAGCGGCAGCGAGCAGGATCTCGGGCCAGGAGCGCTCCTCGTCGAGGGCGTCAGGTGCGTCGGACTGGCCGCCCACGGTTTTCCACAGCTGTTTGAACACCAGCCCGGCGATCAGCCCGCTGAGGGCGCCGAGCGCCAGTCCGACCGGCCGGTAGGCGATCTTGGCCTTGTTCACGTCGTCCTCCCGATGTCTCCGTCGGTACAGGCCCTGCGGCAGGCGCGACGGGCGCGCCGCCGGGCGGGGGCTACGCCCGCGCCAGGGCGCGGGCGGCGACCCGCAGATCGGCCACCAGGCCGCGGTACGCGGCGTCCCGGTCCGGCGCGCGGAGCACGGCCGACGGATGCACGGTCACGAGCACCAGTGCCTCCGGCATGTCCGGCTCGCCGTCGCGGGCGGCGCCGCCTCCCGGCAGGGGCTCCAGCGCTCCCCGGTGGTCACCGAGCCGGAAGGGCCCGCCGAGGAGCGCCCTTCCCGCCGTCGCGCCCAGCGCCACCACCAGGCGGGGCCGGATCGCCGCCAGCTCCGCCACCAGCCACGGCCTGCAGGCGGCCATCTCGCGCAGGCTCGGGGCCTTGTGGATCCGCCGCTTCTTTCCCTCGGCCACGGTGAACTTGAAGTGCTTCACCGCGTTGGTGAAGTAGACCGAGGACTCGTCCAGCCCGGCCGCGTCCAATGCCCGGCGCAGCAGGATGCCCGCCGGTCCGACGAAGGGCTCGCCGTCCCTGTCCTCCCGATCCCCGGGCTGCTCGCCCACGAGGACGACACGGGCCCTGCGCGGGCCTGCACCGAACACCGTCTGCGTCGCGTCCGCGTGGAGGGGGCAGCCACGGCAGGAGGCCGCGGCCTCGCGTAGCTCACCGAGGTCGTCCGTGTGCGGGACGTACGGCCCGGCGTCGTGCTCTGCCGCCGTGTCCGCCGCGCCGGGATTCCGGTCGCCGTCCGCGTCCCGTGTCCGTTGCCCCACGTCGCTCACCTCCGTCGCGTCCGCTGCCGCCGTGCTCCGGCATCACCCGGCGTCCGCCCCCGGGGCACCGGTGCCCTCGTCCTCCTCCTCGATCTCCTCGATCACGTGGATCGCGGCCTCCTCGGCCGCTGCGGCACCCCCGTCGATGCCCACGTCGCTGGCCCGAACGGTGAGCTGCCGCCCTGCACCGGCGTCGTAGACGGGAGCCAGGCGGCCGGCGCGCACCGTACCGGCCTGCGGGTCGATCGGTTCGCCCTCGCCGCCCGGGAGGTCGCCGACTCCGTTGTCCTCACCGGGTTGCGTCGGGTCGGGTTCGGGGACCTCCCGGGCAAGGCGCTCGTCCAGGCTCTCCCCTTCGCGCTGCTCGCGCCGGGTGGTGCCATAGTCCGTGGCCGCGTACGGGCGCTCGGGCGGCGACTCACCGGTGTCGAGGCGCTCGTCGAGGCCGGGCTCGGCGAGGGTGTTCTCCAGGTCCGGCTGCATCTCGCCGGGCTGGTCCGGGTTCGGCAGCTGGTACACGTTGTCGCCTGTGGGATCGGTGTCGCTCATGGTGTGCGCCTTTCACTGGGCGTCCGCTGCTCCGTGCCCTGCCCTGCGGCTACCCGCGTTCCACGTCCCGTACCGCGCCTTCCGGAATCCGGCCCGGACCGGCCCCGCATGGGACGGACCCGGCCGGGCAGACACCGGGGCGAGGGGGACGACAGGGGCGAGGGGGGCGAGGTTCGAGGGGGGTGGACCCAGCAGACCCGACCACGAGGGAGCAGGACGATGAAGGTTGCCGACTACGTGTTGCAGCGACTGCGGGAATGGCGGGTCACGTACGTCTTCGCCTACCCGGGCGACGGCATCAACGGTCTCCTCGCGGCCTGGGGACGCGCCGAGGACCGGCCGCGGTTCATCCAGGCGCGGCACGAGGAGATGTCCGCGCTCGAGGCCGTCGGCTACGCCAAGTTCTCCGGCCGGATCGGGGTCTGCGCCGCCACTTCCGGACCCGGCGCGATCCACCTCCTGAACGGGCTGTACGACGCGAAGCTCGACCACGTGCCCGTCGTCGCCGTCGTCGGGCAGACCGACCGCAGCGCCATGGGCGGCTCCTACCAGCAGGAAGTCGACCTGCTCTCCCTCTACAAGGACGTCGCCTCCGACTACTGCGAGATGGTCACCGTCCCCGAGCAGCTGCCCAACGTCCTGGACCGTGCCGTGCGCATCGCCGCCACCCGCCGGGCACCCACCGCGCTGATCATCCCCGCCGACGTGCAGGAACTCGACTACGAGCCGCCCGCCCACGCGTTCAAGCAGGTCCCCTCCAGCCTGGGCGTAGGCCACTACGCCCCGGTGCCCGCCGACGAGGACCTCGCGCGGGCCGCGGACATCCTCAACGCCGGCGAGAAGCCGGCGATCCTCATCGGCCAGGGCGCCCGGCACGCCCGCGCCGAGGTCGAGCAGGTCGCCGACCTCCTCGGCGCGGGCGTCGCCAAGGCGCTGCTCGGCAAGGACGCCCTGCCCGACACCCTCCCGTACGTCACCGGGGCGATCGGGCTGCTCGGCACCAGGCCCTCGTACGAGATGATGCGGGACTGCGACACGCTGCTCGTGGTCGGCTCCAGCTTCCCCTACACGCAGTTCCTGCCGGAGTTCGGCCAGGCCCGCGCCGTCCAGATCGACATCGAGCCGGCCATGGTCGGCCTGCGCTACCCGTTCGAGCTCAATCTCGTCGGTGACGCGGCCGAGACGCTGCGGCGCCTCGTACCGCTGCTGGACCGCCGTACGGACGGCGCCTGGCGCGAGACGATCGAGAAGGGCACCGCGCGCTGGTGGGAGGTCATGGAGCAGCGGGCCCAGGTGCCGGCCGAACCGCTCAACCCCGAGTACGTGGTGCACGCCCTGGACGGACTGCTGCCGGACAACGCGATCGTCACCGCCGACTCCGGGTCCGCCGCGAACTGGTACGCGCGGCACCTGCGGCTGCGCGACGGCATGCGCGGCTCCCTCTCGGGCACCCTCGCCACGATGGGCCCCGGTGTGCCGTACGCGATCGGCGCGAAGTTCGCCCACCCCGACCGCCCGGCGATCGCGCTCGTCGGGGACGGCGCGATGCAGATGAACGGACTGGCCGAACTCCTCACCGCGGCGAAGTACTTCCACCAGTGGTCCGATCCCCGGCTGGTCGTCGCGGTGCTGAACAACCAGGACCTCAACCAGGTCACCTGGGAGATGCGCGCCCTCCAGGGCGCCCCGCAGTTCGAACCCTCGCAGAGCATCCCCGACGCGCCCTACGCAGACGTCGCCGCCCTGTTCGGCCTGGACGGCGAGCGGGTGGAGACGGCCGCGACGGTGACCCCCGCCTGGCGCCGGGCGCTGGCCGTGGACCGGCCGTACGTCATCGACTTCCGGACGGACCCGGCCGTGCCGCCGATCCCGCCGCACGCCACCTGGGAACAGATCAAGTCCGCCGCCACCGACGTGCTGGGCGGGGAGAGCGACCGTGCCGCCGTGGTCCGGCAGGGATTCAAGGCGAAACTCAAGGAGTTCCTGCCGGGCGGCGGAGGAAGCTGACGTGTTCGCGGACGGCCGTGCGGCGCCCTCAACCTCAAGGCGCTTGCCGCTGGTGAGACTGCTTCCGGGCCCTCGTGGCTCCGTCGCCGCGTGCCGGGCGGGCAACGGACAGGGGTTCCGGCACGGCAAGGGGCGCCCATACGGTTTTGCCGTCGGGCCGCTGGGTGACGCCCCAGGCGGTGGCCAGGCCGTCGACGATGCGCCTGCCGTGCCCGTGGGACTCGGCAGGCCGGTACGGCCGCAGGAGCGGCTCCAGGCTCTGTCCGATCACGACTGCTCCCGTCACGCGCGCGTCCTGCGGCGGCGCAGCAACCCCGTACCCGCCCGACGACTCCCCGTCGTCCGCTCTCCGGCAGCCGCCGGCGCCCGTGGTTTCGCTCCAGGGTTCGCGGCATGCAGGCGGGGGCTTGCGGGCGGTCGTCACGCGGCACGCACCCGATCGGCTGCGCCACGGGTCAGGCTCATGCGCACCAGGCCGTCGGCCAACCGGGTGAACTCGCGCCGCGGCACGAGCTCGGCGAGCTTCCCCGGCGTACGGGGCAGGCCGACGCCGGATGCCGCGTCACGCACCCGCGCATCGGCGAAGGGCCGGAGCTCCGGCCAGACGGCCTGGGCCTCACGGCAGAAGATGTCCGCTCCGGCAGGGCCGATCCGCGGTACGTCCTGGAGGAGCTCCCGTACCCGGGCGGGGTCGCCGCCGGCTTCGTCCCGGAGGGCGCGCAGGTCGCCGTTCCAGCGGTCGAGCAGCAGCCGCGCCCCCTCGCCGAGGGCGGTGGCCGTGCTCTCGTCGTACCTGCGGTAGTGCGCCCGGCCGAGCGCGTCGACGCGGTCCTGCCACTCGGAATCGGCCATCCGCCGCGGCGTGCGGAGCCCGTCCGCGAACAGCTCCCGGGCCGCCGCGACCGCCGTCGCCGCACGGATGGGCGCCGACAGCAGGACGCACAGCACCAGGAGCTGGTAGAGCGGGGCGGGAGTGTCGCGCAGCCGGATACCGGCCTCGTGCACGTACGTCTCCCCGTAGTCGCGCAGTATTCGCCGGGCCATCGCCTTCGTGGAGTCCATCGGGGTGTCCTTGCCCAGTCGTTCCACGGGCGGGGAGGCCCGCCCCTTCCGGGAGCGCCTGCCCCGACTCCCGGAAGCCACTCCCGATCCGGGGAAGGCGGAGGGAAGGTTGCACCGGGCGCCGGCGGGCAGACGCAGGCGGTCCGGAACACCGGACGGAGACCCTCCGGGAGGCACAGCCGTGAAGGGCAACGACGACAAGCGGCAGAAGCCGGAGCAGGGCCGCGAGGAGCAGCCGCAGAAGCACCCTGGTCCGGATCCGGTTCACCCCGAGGCCAGCAAGCCGGTTCCCGGCAAGAGCCCCGAGGAACTGAGGAGGCGGCAGGAGCGGAAGATGGCCCGAGGGCACGCCGACGACGCGGAGTGACCACCCCCGGCCGCATGCCGAGGCCTACGGCCCCTCGTCGTACATTCCCGCCTCGACTTCCAGGGCGAGCTCCTGGAGGACCTCGATCGAGGAGACGTCCGTGCGCCCGCTGTCGTGGGCGATGGCCAGGCTGGTGAACGCCAGGCTGAATCCGGAGACCATCGTGTGCAGCGCGGGGCCGAGCGCCCGGGAGACATGTGCCGCCACCTGCTGCGGAGACGCGTCGGCCGGCACCCTGATCGACGGCAGCATCTCGTTCAGGAGCAGCGTGGCCACGCCGTTCCCCGCCGCGGGAGCCTCGACGTCTTGACCGGCCTCCACGGCCAGGCGGATGTCCTGCGCCTCGGTCAGGATGCCGATCACCCGTTTGAGTATCTCTGCGCGTTCCATCTTGCGGAGCGTAGCCCCGCATCCCGCGGACCGCCGCCCGGGCGGCCGCCGGTCCCGGAACCGTGCGCAGCACGATCAGCACGGCGACCGCGACCATGCGCGAACAACGCGGCCAAGCCGAGCATCAGGACGAGCCCGCCGACGTCAGACGGGCCGGGCACTGTCGGTGTCCGTACGGGCACGGACAGGCCGCAGCGCGCCGCGGCGGGCGCGGGTGGATGCTGGAGGAGGACCCGAACCCGTTCCGGCTGCAAGGGAGGAGCCCGTCATGAGCAGCACGGAGGTGACCGTGGTGGTCAGCGACTGCGCCGAGGAGGACGCCCGCGCCGTCTTCGCGACTCTGGACGCGGCCTTCACGGCGGAGAGGACGACCAGGCCGCGGTCGGGCACCGGGGCGACGGTCTGGACGTCCGAATACGACGTGGCCGTCCCCGCCGAAGGGACCCCGGCGGCCGCCACCCCCCTGGCACACCAGGTCAGCGTCGAGGCTCAGGGCGGCTACCGGGCAGTGGACCGCGTGGTGGCCGTGCTGGACTCGGCCTTCGTGATCGACACGGTGGGGACCGCCGCCGGCGACCAGGAGAAGGACATCCACCTGCGGATCCACGGCCGCGCGGGATAGCACGGCGTGGCCGGTCCGGCAGCCGCCACCCGGTATTACAGCTCGGGCTGGTGCTGGGGGTTGATGACCAGCAGCCATTCGTCGCCGCGGGCCTCGACGGTGAATCCGGCGTTCCGGAAGGCGGCGGCGAGGGCCAGGCCGAAGGCCTGCCGAAGCCCGGGCAGGTCGGGCCGGGCGTTGCGGTTGCGGCGCGGGCCGCGTCGACGCACGCGAACGCGTGGGTTCTCCTCGGGCATCCAGCCGACCATGACGCCGCGGGCGTGCTGCACCGTATAGACGCCCTCGGCGCCGGCCGCGCTCACCGTGAACCCGGCCTCGCTCAGGAAGGTGCGTACCGCAGCCAGGAACTCCGTCTCGTGATCATCCACAGTCCGCACTGTAGAGGCGCACATCGGCGCGGGACCCCGTTCCACGGCCGACGCGCCCACCCGCACGCCCCTCACCGCCGTGACCTGCTTCCACGGCGAGGACGACTCCGCCGCCGCGGTGACCGCGTCCAACCGGCCGGCGATCAACGCGGCGGCGCGCTCGGGCGGCAGGCCAGTCCGCGGCAGGCGGCGAGCAACGGATGGTCGGGAGACACCGCCCCGTCCAGGACGGCAAGGGCACGGCGTGCGAGCGTGAGCGCCTCTGCCCGCCTGCCGCGGTCTTCCAGGACCAGGGCCAGGTTGTGCAGCGTCACCGCCAGTTCCGGATGGTCCGGGCCGAGGACCGCCACCTTGACGGCCAGCGCACGCCGGAAGAGCTGTTCGGCCTCGTCGAGGCTGCCGCGGCGGTAGGCGAGGCCGGCCAGGTTGTGGCAGGTGACGGCGGTCTCGTGGTGCCCGGGGCCCAGGACACGGCTGAAGACCTCGAGCGCCGCCCGCAACAACCCCTCCGCCTCCTCCCGTCTGCCCAGGCCGTCCAGGACCGCCGCGAGGGCGGCACGGTCTTCCGCCACGGCCGGGTGGTCGGGGCCCAGGACGCGCTCGCGCAGGGCGACCGACCGGCGGGCCAGCGGCTCGGCGGCGGCGAAGTCCCCGCGCGCATGCGCCAGGCCCGCGAGGTTGTGCCAGACGGTGGCCAGCTCCGGATGGGCGGGACCCCCGGCCTCCACCAGCAACGCCCACACCCGCCGGTAGAGCCGCTCGGCCTCGTCGAACTCACCGGTGTACTTGCAGGTGACGGCCAACTCGTTCAGCAGGCCGGCCAGTTCCGGCAGACCATCCGGCCCTGCGGCAGCAGCAGATCCTCCGATACGGCGGCAGAACCGCGGAAGAGATCGATGCCCAGATCACTGCCGGGGCCCGCCGCCCCGGGGGCGGTCGGGCGGGTTCAGTGGCCCAGGGCCCTCAGCACCGCCTCGGACATGGCGCGTTGGCCGGTGGCATTGGGGTGCAGGGGCGCTGCGGGCGAGGTGGGCAGAACCCCTTCGATCCAAGGGGACCAGGAGCAGCTGTCGTGGCCCCTGGTCGGGCCGAGGGTGTCGACGTACGCGGCGCCCGCCGCGGCGGCGGCCCCGGCCGCCTTCTCGTTGAGCTCGCCGATGACGGAGCGCAGGAAGCGGAGGTCGCCGGTCGTGACGGGCAGCTTGCCCAGGCACGTCAGCGGGTCGTCGGGCAGCACCGACGGGTACCCGACGACCACCACCTTGGCGCGGGGAGCCTTGGCGGACAGCGTGCGCAGGCCGTCGGCCAGCCGGGCGGCCGCCGAGTCGAGCCGCCTGCTGAGCGTGTCGCCGTAGTGGTCCCGGCAGGGTGATCCGAGGGGTTCGGTCACGGCCAGGGTCGAGCAGACGGCCACGACGTCCACGAAGCCGACATCGGAGGTGCCCATGTCGTTGCCCCCGAGCGTGACGGTGACCAGGGACGTGTCGGGCGTGACGGCGTCGAGCTGCGGGCCGTTGACGACGGTCCCGGCGTCCGTCTGGGGCGTGGTGAGTGCGCTCACCTTGGCCCCGGTGCAGGTCCTGTCCACGTAGGAGGACGGGGCGAGGGCCGCGGCGACGAGGTGGCCGTAGTTGCGGTCGGAGCGCAGGCACAGGCCGGCGGACTGGGCGGGAACCCCCGCCCCGGCGGCGTAGGAGTCCCCGAGGGCCACGTACTTCCCCGTCCAGGCGGGAGCCGGGGCCGGGGCCGCGGCCGCGGCCTGCGCGGAGGCCGCTGCGGTGGCCGGGGTGAGGGTCGAGGCGAGGAGAGCGGCGCCGGCCAGGGCGGACGCCCGGCGGGCGGCGCGGCCCGCGGTACGGCGTCCGGTGCGGCGTGCGGTGTGGGGTGCGGTGTGGGGTGTTGCGGGTGTGGACACGGTTGGTTCCCCCTGAGGAGGCAGCACGACGGGATGCGGTCCGATACCGGCCGGTAACGTCCTCGTATCGTGCTGGCCGGACCCCGCGCGGGCCATGTGCCGACACACAGACCCGCCCCGACCCCGTTGTCCCGGGGCACAATGCGCCCCCTCCCGCTATCGTCCGTTTGTAGCCTGCGGGCATGAGCCGCACCCCCGACGCACCCGCCGAAATCGCTCCCGTGGCAGCCTCGTTGCTCACCCGCACCCAGGAGCTCGGCACGCGGATGGCCCGCCGCATCCGTGCCGAGGTGACGTACTACCGGGACGACGAACACGTCCCCTTCGCGGAGCTGGCCGCATCGTGCCGGCACAACTGCGAGCAGGTGCTCCGGCAGCTCGTCGACGGCCGCTGCGGGGACGGGGCCTCGCCGGCGCACGAGACCGGCCGCCAACGGGCCCGCCAGGGAACGCCGCTGGCCGAACTGCTGCACGCCTACCGCGTCGGTTCCGAGGTCCTGTGGTCCGCGATCGCCGCCGAGGCCCGTGCCACCCAGGGCCTCACCACGGAAACCGTCATGTCGCTGGCCGCCTGGTGGGTGAACGGAGGCCTCGCGGCGTCGGCGAGCGACGCGTACCGCGAGGAGGCCGCCGAGATGGTGCTCCAGCGCGAGCGGGAGCGTTCGGCCATGGTCGAGGCCCTGTTCACCGGCCTGCTCACCGACCGCACCACCCTCTGGGAAGCCGCCGACGTACTCGGACTGCCCACTGGCGGTCCCTACGTCGTGGTCGCCGCCGAGGTCCCCGGCCCCGGCCGGGAGGCGCTGCCCGGAATCGAGGCCCGCCTGCTCGCCGAACACCTGCGGTCCGCCTGGCGCCTGCTGCCGGACCTCCACGTCGGCGTCGTGGCCGTCCGGCGCCCGGGAGCCGACGACGCGGTCCTGCACGTCCTGGAACGCTCGCCGGCCGTCCGCGTGGGCGTCAGCCCCTCGTACCGCGACCTGCGCGACACCCCCAGGGCCCTCAGGCTCGCCCGCCTGGCACTCACCGGCGCACGCGGCCGACCCGCGGGCGTCGCACGCTTCGACAACAGCCCGGCCGCCCTGCTGGTGGCAGCGGCCCCGGAGGAGGCCGGACGGATCGCCCGCGCCGTCCTCGAGGGCGTCCTGCGGCTGCCGGCCGACGAACGGGACCGCCTGCTGGAGACCTTGGAGTGCTGGTTCGCGGCGGCCGGTTCGAACGCCGACGCGGCGCGGCTCCTGTACTGCCACCGCAACACCGTCCGCTACCGGCTGCACAGACTGGAGGAGCTGACGGGGCGCCCGCTGCGCGACCCCCGCGCGGTGGCCGACCTCGCCGTGGCGCTCCACGCGCTGCGGCTGATGCCCGAACCGTAGCCCGCCGGTCCCCCTCCGGGCGTGGTTCGTCCGCCGCCCGTCCTCGACGCCGGCCTCGGCCGCCCCGGACCGGCTCGTGGACCCCTCCCGGCAGTGATCGACCTGAGGGGAGTGCGTAGGGTGCCGGGGACGACACCAAGGCGTAGGGGGAAACGGGACATGAGCGACGTCAGCGGCTTCAAGAGCACGCCCACCACCACCCTGGCGGACATCCTCGGCCGCCGGCAGGTCCTGGACAGCGGGATCCGCCCCCTGTGGGAAGGCGTCCCGGGCGGCATCGACCGGATCCTGTCCGACAAGGGCTACGAGGGCTGAGGAGAGCCGGAATCATGAACACCCTCTGGGACGAGCTCGAAAAGTGGGCGCGGACACATGCGGACCGGTCGCTCCGCCTCCGGCCCGGCGTATCACCGGAACGCATCGAGAAGGCGGAGAAGGCCATGGGGGTGGCCTTTCCGAGGGACCTGCGGGAGTCCTTCCTCCACCACGACGGCCAGGACCCGTCCTCCGGAGAACCATTCGAATGGCTGCCCGGGTGCAGTCCCCTGGCACCGCTGGAAGCGGTGGTCGAGCAATGGCGCGACGAGAGGGAGTGGTTCGACGAGGGCGACGAGGCGGACCACACGATCAGTGACGACGGGCTCCTGCGCAACCTGGTGAGACATCCTCGACGCATCCCGATCGCAGGAAACGAATGGTGGGACGGCGACAACACGTACGTCGACCTGTACCCGGGGCCTCACGGATCCAGCGGCCAAGTGATCACTTTCGTCTCCGAGTGCGACCTGGTGGTCATGGGATCGAGCCTCCGCGACGCCCTGGAAGGCCACCTTCGCGGCCTGCGATCCGGCGCTTGGGTCTTCGAGGGAGGCGCCGTCAGGCCGAAGGGCACGGCACTCGACGCGTTCCCCAACACGTCCGACCTGTTCGCCGAATGGATGGCGCACACCCAGTGAGCGCTGCGGCACGACGACCTACGTGCCTGATGATCACAAGCGGTCCGTACCGTTCCGCTCCCTTACCCGGCAGTATGTGCTCGTACATGTCATGACCAGGGGGATTTTCCGAATGCGGGAGAGCACTGCCGCGGCCGCTGCCGCCATCGCGCTTGCAGGACTGATCACGGCCGCGGGGCCGGCCGGTGCAGCGGGCTGCACGCCGGAACTCCGGACGCTGGACGCGCTGTCCGCCGGCGGGCCGACGCGCAGCGGGACCGTGTACGGCCTGGGGCGCGGCGACCTCGCGGTCGGCACGAGCAACGGCCTGCCGGTCTACTGGACCGGAACCACCGCGCACGCCGTGCCGCTGCCCGACGGCTGGACCGGGGGCGCCGTCACCTCGATCAGCGACAAAGGGCTGATGGTCGGCACGCTGACACGCGACGTCGACACCAAGGCTGCGTTCAGCCACCGGCCGGGCGACACCGCCGTCCGGCTGCTGACCACCCCGGGCCGTTACGGGGCGGCCGCCGCGATCAGCGCGACCGGGCGGGTGGTCACCAGCGAGAACGGCGTCGCGAAGGAGTGGGCGGACGGCGCGGTGGTCCGCGAACTCCCGGCGCCCGCCGATGCCTACCCGAACAGCCGGGTGGCCGTCAGCTCGATCAACAAGCGCGGGGACGTCCTCGGCAACCTGTACGGCGAGTACTGGAACCAGGAGACCGACGAGATCATCATGCGCTCCCACCCGGTGGTCTGGCCGGCCGGCGGGTACCCGCCGTACAGCCTCCGGGCCTGGAACCAGGAGGCGCAGATCTACTCCACGATCGGCAGCGCCATCGACAACCGCGGCCGGGTGGTCGGCCACGAGTGGACGTCCTGGCGCGAACTCCAGCACTTCCGGCCGGCGACCTGGAAGAGGCCGTACGACGGGCTCCCCACCGAGCCCGGTCGGCTGGCCGGCGAGGAGGAACTGTCCCTGGAGGCCACCAGCCCCACCAGCGGGGCGGTGGTCGGCTCGGCCGTCTCCATGGAGGAGGGCTGGAGGAAGAGCACGCAGCCCGCGTACTGGCCCGGCCAGGGCCCGGTGCTGGCCCTGCCCGGCGGCTCCGGACCGCGCCGCGGCAGCGCCCACGCGGTCACCGACGACGACCGGGTCGGCGGCAGCCTCCTCGACGAGAACGGGAACGGCCGGGCCACGGTGTGGACCTGCGCGAGCAGGCAGGCGTTCCTGCCGAAGGCCTGACGGGGCCGCCGGCATCCGGCATCGGGATCCACGGAGCGACCCGCCGTGGCGGGCGGGCGAGGCAGCTCCGGGCCGAAGCGCTGACGGCGCCGCCGGCCCGGGCGGCCGCCGCCGGCCACCCTTCCACGGCTCCGCGGGGTAGGGGAAACCCGACCCCCAAGTGTCCGCCTGGGTGTGCAGACCCGGCGGGGCGGCCGCGGCTGCAATGAGGGCATGACCTCCTCCCGTATCTCCTGGTGGGCCTTCGGCTGGCTGTGCGCGGCCGCCTGGGCGCTGTCGTTCCCGCTGGTGTCCACACTCGCCACGCACCGGCTGTGGGGGTGGTGCGCGGCCGCCGGATACCTCGGCGCCGCCTGCGCCACCGGGCTGCGGCGGCCCCGCGCCGCCCTCGCGCTCGCGCTGGCCGGGGCGGTCGCCGTCCCGCTGCTGTACCTGGCGTGGACCGGGCAGGGCCAGTCGGAGGTCGCCGTCATCGAACGGTCCGGCCGCCTGCTGCTCGAGTCCGGCAGCCCGTACGTCGACGGGCCCGTCCGGGTCGAGGAGTACACCCCGTACCTGCCGGGCATGGCCGTGTTCGGGATACCGCGGGCGGTGCTCGGGGACTCCGGCTGGCTGTCCCGGCTGCTCGGGGACGCCCGGGGTGTGCGGCCGCGCTGTTCGGTGGAATGTGGGGCGGTCGACGGCTGCTCGGCGGGCTCGGCGGACGAGGGGCCCGCTTCCACGGGTTGTTCCCGCCGCTGGTCGCTTCTCCTGTGGTCGCGCTGCCGCTGGCTGTGAGCGGGGTGGACCTGCCGCTGACCGGGTCGTGCTGCCTGGCGCTGGCTGCCGCAGCGGCCGGGCGGCCGGTGCTCGCGGGTGCCGTGCTGGCTGGTGCGTGTGCGTTGAAGTGGACGGCCTGGCCGGCCGTGCCCGTCGCGGTGCTGCTGCTGGCAGCGGTGCACGGGTGGCGGGCGGCAGCGCGGTGCGGGCTGCTCGCGGTGACGGGGACGGCCGTGGCGGTGCTGCCGGCGGCCCTGCTGCAGCCTGGCGAACTGGTCCGCCAGGTCTTCGCGTTCCCCACCGGCAGGGCCGATGTGCCGACCCCGGCGAACAGCCCCCTGCCCGGCCGCCTGATCAGCGAGCTCTGCCCGTACGGGTGGTGGGTGACGGTCGGGCTGCTGCTCCTCGGCGGGGCGGCCGTGGCCCTGTCCCTGGTGCTGCGGCCGCCGCGGACCGTGGTCGCCGCCGCCGACCGGCTCGCCATCGGCCTGGCGGTGGCGTTCCTGCTGGCCCCGGCGGGGCGGTTCGGCTACCTGGCGCTGCCGGTGCTGCTGGTGCTCTGGGCGCGGTCGGCGGCTCCGGCCGCCGCGGCGCCCTCGGCCTCCCGGGTCGTCGCCTCCTCGGCGCCCCCGGCGCCCCCGGCGCCCTCGGCGCGGACCGGGCCGTTGCGGGCATCGGCCGGCAGATGAGGACTCCGGACCGGCCGTCCCCGCAGCACGTGGTGGCGCGGTCGCCGCTCGCTCCCGTACGGGCAGCGCGAAGCCGCCGCCTTCGCCGACCACCGCCGGCCGTTCCCCGAGGCGGGAACCGCAGATCAGCCGACGGCGGAGCCCCGCAGGTGGGCGAGGACGGCCAGGACCCGCCGATTGCCCTCCGACGGGTCGAGTTCCAGTTTCATGAAGATGCTGCTCGCGTGCTTCACCACGGCGGCCTCGGTCACGAACAGCCGGGCCGCCACGGCCTGGTTGTTGAGGCCCTCCGCCATCAGCGCCAGCACCTCCCGTTCCCGCGGGGTGAGCCGGCCCAGCGGGTGGTCCGCCGGGCGGTGGTTCAGCAGCACCCGGATCACCTCGGGGTCGAGCACCGTCTGCCCGGCGGCCACCCGTTCCAGCGCGTCGAGGAACTCGTCGACCTCGCCGACGCGGTCCTTCAGCAGGTAGCCGAGCCCGCCCGGCGCACCCGTACCGCCCGTCCCGCCCGCGCTGCCGTCGAACAGCTGCGCCGCGTAGGCCGTCGCCACGTACTGGGACAGCACCAGCACGGACAACGACGGGTCGGAGGCGCGGAGTTCCAGGACCGCCCGCAGCCCCTCGTCCCGGAAGCCGGGCGGCATCCGTACGTCGGTCACCACCACGTCGGGCCGCTCTGCGGCCACCGCCCGCTTCAGCGCCTCCGCGTCGCCGACCGCAGCGACCACCGTGTGCCCGCTGCGGGACAGCACCTCCGTCAGCCCGGCCCGCAGCAGCACGGAATCCTCGGCCAGGATCAGCCGGAGCACGGCACCTCCACCCGCAGTACGGTCGGTCCGCCACCGGACTCGACACCACCAGTCTGCCCCGCAGCACCGCCAGCCGGTCCGCCAGCCCCACCAGGCCCGCCCCCGCGGCCGGTTCGGCCCCTCCGCGGCCGTCGTCCGCGACCGTGAGGGTCAGCTTCCCGTCCACGACCCGGCCCGTCACCTCCACGCGGCCGGCCCCGCTGTGCTTGGCCGCGTTGGCCAGCGCCTCCGCGACGCAGAAGTACGCGGCGGCCTCCACCGCCTCGGGCAGCCGCGGCACCCCGTCCAGGTCGGCCGCCACCGGAACCGGGTGCCGCAGCGCGAGCTCCGTGACGGCCGCCGCCAGCCCGTGGTCGGTCAGCACCTGCGGATGGATACCCCGCACCAGCTCCCTGAGTTGGGCCAGCGCCTGCTTGGCCTCCGCCCGTCCCCGGGCGACCAGTTCGGCCGCGGCCGCCGCCTCCGGCACGCCGCGCAACTCCCGTTCGGCCAGCCCCAGCGTCATGCTCAGCGCCACCAGCTGCTGCTGGGCACCGTCATGCAGGTCCCGTTCGATCCGCCGCCGTTCGGCTTCGAAGGCGTCGACGAGCCGGACCCGGGAGCGGGTCAGCTCCACCACCCGGAGGTCCTCCTCGCGCGGCCCGAGCAGGGCCCGCGCCAGACGAACCTGGGTTGCGGCGACCAGTCCGGCCGCGTACGCCGCGAGCAGCAGCCCCAACAGCCCTGCAGCGGTGCCGCCCAGGGCCTCGGCGGGGCCGGAGACCGCACGCCCGGGGATCAGCATCACCGTTTCCGGCGCCAGGGCCCATACGATCACGGGGCTCGCGACCAGCGCACCCGAGAAGGCGAGCAGGGCGGTCACCCCGAACCCGGCCGGCCCGAACACCACCGCGAGCAGGGCGGCGTACCCCAGCTCCCGCCAGGTGGCCCGTTCCCGCAACCGGGTCCGCAGCCGGCCCATCGGCCCGGCCCCGGCCGCCGGGGCGTGCGGGTCCGCGATCCGCTCCGGGTCCACCAGGCGCAGCCGCCACCGCTCCAGCGCGCCGAGCGGCAGGGCGCTGAGCACCGCCGCGGCGAGCAGCAGCAGCCCGATGCCCAGCCAGGACAACAGCACCCCGGCGACGAGCAGCACGGCGAGCACGGCCAACACCACGTACCCGACCAGGGCCCCGGAGGCCAGGTACAGCCAGCCGCGCCACGGCCACCACGACGGCAGGAACCGCCGCGGTCCGCTCCTCAACACGGTCCCGAGCCGGACGGGCACGGGCAGTTCGGGCATGCGTACGCTCCTCCGATGCGGCTGGTCCCACGTGACCCTACGTCAGGGCACCGGCTCCACGAAGCCGTGGACCAGCACGAACGGCCCGTCCGCAACTCCTCGGGGCACAGCGCCTGAAGCCGACCGGGGTCGCCCTCGTCCTGACCGCAACCGCGCACGCGCCGGGAACGGGCGCCCCCGTCAACCGGCATCCGGCACACGGCCGAGAGCCGCCCGACCGGCACGCCTCCGAGTCGGCCGGCCGCCGGGAAGACCCCGCTCCCAAGCCCGGCCCATACCGATGGGGGAGACACCGTGCAGCACGGCCCATCCCCGTGCACGCCGGACCGTCGCCCGGTCCACGTCCCCGTACGCGGCGCAGAACCGCGGTGCCGCCCCCTCGGGCAGAACCAGCCATGCGGCGGCGAGGCCCGTCGCCGGCCCTGGCGCAGTGGCTCACTGCGAGGCCGCTGCGAGGCCCCTTCACCCGGACGGCGTCCCACCGGGGGCGGCGCGCCGCGCGGCCGGTCACAGTGTGGGCGCGTCCTGTTTTTGATCGGACGCACGGAAGGAGCGCGAGCGCGCACGGCATCGCGGAGAGCGGCGCACCCCGGGAGGAACCCGGCACGGCGTGCCGTCGCCCGTGGCGCGCCGACTGCGCCCTGCGCGCGGCGGCGCTGCCGGCGACCGCCTCCGCCCCGATCGGACGAAAGGAAGACCATGACGCGGAACGACGTGGCAAGCACGGACCAGCCCGAGGACGCGAGGCGCACCACCCCCCGCCCCGGGGCGGCCGAGAGCGTCCGCCGCACTACCGAGAGCAGGCCGGAGCCCGCGGTCGAGGAGCACATCATCCTGGGCGAGGACTGACCCCGCGCCGGCCGTCCGTTCGGCCGTCCGCCAGGCGGCCGGAGCGTGGTCCCGACGGCCGGCCGAACCGCCGGGCCATGCGGCCCCCCTGCGGCCCGGGCGGGCCCCGGTCCCGGTCGGCGCAGGACGACGGTCGCGCCGAGTTTTCGCGGCGGACCGGGTTACGCCACGCGGCCCGTCCGCCGCGGCCGGGGGTGCGTGTCCAGGAGGGCCCACACGCGCCGGCCGTCCTCACCGACATCGCTGCCGCACGTGTGCACGCTCGGTACGGTCGCCAGGTCGCTGAGCAGTTGCTGCTCACCCCGGCCCCCGTCGACACGGTGGCTGAGCACGAGGACCAGCACGGACCGGTCCTGGTCCGCGAGGTGCACGCTGACCCGCTTCCCGCCGTCCGCGACGACCGCGCCGACGAGCAGCCGCATCACCTCGTCCAGGTCGTCGGCGTCCAGCTCGCCGTATCCCCAGCCGCGGACCGTGGCCAGGGCCTCCCCGGCTGCCTTCCTCGCCGCCCACTCGTCCGACCGGTAGACCAGCGCGGCCGTCTGCCGGTTCCGCACCGACAGCCGCGCCCGCTCCCGGGAGGGCGGCTGCGGCTTGGTGCCCGGTTGGGGACGCGGCTGCTGCACCGGCTTCTTCTTCTGCGGCGGCGACTTCGGCGGGTACGACGGCGGCAGCTCCGGGCCCCTGCCCCCCACGACATCGCTCATGCGGCCACGCTACGCCCCGGGCGGAGGGTGCAGGGGTGAAACCAGCGGATTGGAGGCCTCCGTTCGGGCCTCACCCGCGGGTCAGTCACGTTTGCCCTTGAAGATGCGGTCCAGGTGGTGGTGGAGGACGGCGATGGCCGACTCGGGCGTGCGCTGGCCGACGATGATGCTGGTCCCCATGGTGGCCGTCATGGCGAGCAGGCTGATCGCCTCCGTGCGCGCGTCGATGTCGGGGTCGGCCAGGCAGGCCTCCTGTGCCTGCCGGAGCATGCCGGTCACGGCGTCCTCCGCGGCGTTGGGCTTGTCGATGAACGGCTGGGCGGCCAGCCCCTCGTCGGTCACCGACAGGATCGAGTACGAGGTGTACAGGAGGTGGAAGGTGCGGCTCTCCTCGTCGGTGGGGAGGGAGGCCAGCAGCAGGGCTTCGACGGTCGCGCGCGGGCCCCGGTCCGGGGCGGCGGCGAGGCGCGCGCCGACGCGGGCGGTGAAGCGGTCCGTGAGGTGCTGGAGCCCGTAGAAGAGCAGGTTCTCCTTCGTCTGGAAGTAGTACTGCACGAGCCGCAGTGACACCCCCGCCTCGGCGGCGACATCGCGCATCCCGACTGCGTGCAGCCCGCGCCGGCCGGCCACGCGGATGAGGGCCTCGGCGATCTGCGTCCGGCGTTCGTCGTGGTCCACGCGCTTCGGCATGTGGTGTCTCCGCCCGTCCTCGGTGGATCTCGCAGCCCGGGTTCCCCGGACCCCTTCATGATACCGCCGTACCATCTTTGTGGTACGTTCGTATTACGAAGAACGGACTCCAGGAGGTACCCGTGACCGAGAACACGACGCGACCCCGCGCCCGCCGTGACGTCGGCCGCTACGTCAACGACACCTTGCGCGACCGCTACTTCGACACCTGCGACGTCCTCTTCGCGATGGGCGCCCCCGTCCGCTCCGAGACCGACGTCGAGACGAGCTTCGGCACCACCCACGTCTACCGCTACGGACCGGCGGACCCCGCCGCCGAGAACCGCACCCCGGTCGTCCTGATCCACGGCTCGGGCGGCTGCTCCGCGATGTGGTACCCCAACACCCCCGCGCTCAGCGCCGAACGCCCCGTCTACGCCCTCGACACCCCCGGCGATCCCGGGCGCAGCAACCACCGCGAGCCGATGTGGCAGCCCGAGCGGGCCGCCCAGTGGCTCGACGAGGCCCTCGACGCACTCGGCCTCGACCGCGTCCACCTCGTCGGCTCCTCCTACGGCGGCTGGCTCGTCATCAACCAGGCCCACCTCAGGCCGGGACGACTCGCCTCCGTCACCGCCCTCGACCCGGGCGGCCTGGAGAAGGTCGGCCTGCGGTTCTTCGTATGGATCTTCGCCAGCCTCTTCGCCACCTTCGCCCCGAAGGCGCTGCGGCCGCTTCTGGCCAAGTGGCTGGAGCAACCGGTCATCGTCGTTCCGGAGTTGCGCGCGTGGATCCACGCGGGTGTGAAGGCCTTCCGGATCCGCAGGCCGGCGCCGCTGCCGCTGTCGGAGGACGAGCTGCGCTCCATCCGGACGCCCTTCTACCTGATCATGGGCAAGCGCAGCCTGCTCCTGCGCCCGAAGCGGCAGTTGGAGCGCGTGCCGCGGCTGATCTCCGGCGCTCGCGCCGAGATCATCGCCCACACGGGCCACGGACCGCAGATCGACCACCCCGACGTGGTCAACGCCCGGATGCTGAGCTTCATGGATGACGTCGACTCCCTCGACCCGGCGGCCAACGGTCCCGTGCGGGTGTAACGGGCAGCCGGCAAGCGGCCCGCGGGCAGGGCCCATCGCCCGGCAGGCCCTGAAGACGGCTACCCGGTGCAGGCGCAGGCGCAGGCGCAGGCACGGGCACAGGTGCAGGCGCCCCGAAGCCGAGGATCCAGTGGCCCCCGCAGCCGGTCGTGGGCGCCCTTCCACGAGCCGAACCGTTCAACGGCTCGACGCGTGCCCACTGGGCGTCACCGTGGTGGCGGCCCGGCCGTGGCCCCGACCTGACAGGGAACGACGCGGTCCCGTCCGGCCCGCCCCGCGTCCCGTGAAGATGGCCGGACAGGTCCGGGGACAACGGCAGGGTCACCTCGGCCACCCTTCGGCTTCGAAGCGACGTAAAGGTTCCAGTGATGAAACGACGTGTCTTGCTGCGTGCCGCCGCGATCGGTGCCGCGGCCGCCGGCGTCAGCGCTGCGCTGCCCCCCCGGTCCGCCCGGGCCGCGACCGCCGTGCAACCCGGCCCGAGCCCGTACGGCGAGCTCCTCGCCCCGGACGCGAACGGCCTGCGCCTGCCGGCCGGCTTCACCGGCAGGGTCATCGCACGCTCGGGCCTGGCCGTCACCGGTACGGCCTACACCTGGCACGCGGCTCCCGGCCCCGGCGGCGTCGTACGGGACGGCACCGGATGGATCTACGTATCGCACTCCGAGAACGGCGGCGCGAGCGCGATCCGCTTCTCCTCCAACGGCACGATCACCGGCGCCCACCGCGTGGACACCGGCAGCACCGCCCCCACCCTCGGCACCGCGAGGCCGGGCGGCGGATGGCTCGTCGGCGAGCGCATCACCGGCGGATACGCGTACGAGGCCGACCCGCGCGGCGTGAATGCGGCCGTACGCCGCCCCGAACACGGGCGGTTCAAGCGCGGCGGACTCACGTACGACAGCGCCGGCAGCCTCTTCATGACGGAGGACGAGCCCGACGGCGGCGTCTACCGCATGTTCAACACCACCCTCTACGCATGGACCGCGGCACCCGGCACCGCCCAGGTCGTCCACAAGCAGGTCCCGGACCCCTCGGCGGCGGCCACCCCCATCCGCCGCCAGCTGCCCGACCAGATCAGGTTCAACCGGCCCGGCGGCCTGGCCGCCCAGAACTCCGTCTCCTACGCCATCCCCACCCAGGGCGACAGCCGGATCTATCGGGTCGACGCCTTCGGCCCGCTGCTCCGCGTCCACTACGACGCCGCCGAGACCGGCGGCGGACCACTGACCTGCCCGCGGGATGCGGCCTTCCCGTTCGGGAAGTCGGCGGCGGAAGAAATGTTCGTGACCGAGGGCGCGGGCGCCAACGCCGAAATCTGCGCCATCACCGGCAGCAACGTCATCGCCCCGTTCCTGCGCCTCGACGGCGGCACGGCCCTGGCCGGGCTGGACTTCGCCCCGGACGGCAAGCGCATGTACTTCGCCTCCACCACCGGCACCGTCTACGAAGTGGCAGGCCCGTTCCACACCTGAGCCCAGCCACCCCACAGCCCGCCGCGAACCCGCTCCGCGGCGGCCGTCGGCTGTTCCCCGACAGCGGTGCCCGCGGACCGAACCGGCGTGCCCGCCAAGATGGCTGAAAGACATTCAGCACCTGCCCGACCGATCAACTTTCGATGACAGGGGCGTCGTCCTTTCGGAGTACGGTGGCGACCCGAGCGGCCACTAGCGTTGTGGTCATGACAGACGACAAGGCGAAGCGCACCGACGGCTCCACACCCCTGAAGACCGCCGTGGGAGTCGCTGTCGGCCTTCTCGTCGCCATCTCCCTCCTCTTCCTCGTGTGGCGGATGGGCTGGCACATCCCCTTCGTGACCGGCTGGCTGTCCGTCAAGCTCGGAGTGAAGGTCGGGGCCCTCGCCGTGGGCGGCCTCGTCGCCTTCGCGGCATGGCGCACCAAGCGTGGCGGCACGTCGTAACCCCGCGCGTCACGTCCGGTGCCCGGGCGGCTGATCCGCATGCGGCTCGAGCGCTGCCCCCCCCCACACCGCGCCCCCGGGCCGGGCCCCCGGGCCGGGCCCGGCCGGATCAGTGTCCGACGGCGTCCGCCGCCTGCACGACCAGGGAGCTCCACCGGACGCGTGCGCGGCCGTGGAGATCGGGACGCTCGCTCCGGTGGACCACTCGGAGTCCGTACGCAGCCCCCAGCTCCACCGTCTCCGCAGCGGACACGTCGAACATGTGGCGGCCGTCCGGAACGGGGCCGTGCCGCAGGTTGACGAAGAACCGGCCGCCCGGCTCCAGCAGAGCGGAAACCCTGGCCATCGCACGTCGACGCTCCTCGGCATCGAGATGCATCCACACCGCGGTGGCGAAGACCGCGTCGAACCGGCCCGGATGCCGAACCAGCGCCAGATCCGGCAGAACGTCGTCCACCCACTCGATCCCGCTCCCCGCATGGATCCGCTGACCGTGGGTCCGCAGCTCGGCGGTCGGCTCGACCGCCACGACGCGGTGCCCGCGGGCCGCCAACGCAGCGGCATCCCGTCCGGTTCCCGCGCCCACGTCCAGGATGCGACCGGGCTCGGTGGGTACGAGGTGAAGCACGTCGCCGTGCACCTCGCCGAAGCCGACCTCCTCGTACTGGACGGCCAGCGCGTCCGCCGCCTCGGCATACCCGGCGGTTCCCCTCGGGCGGCTGACGCCGTCCCCGGCTGTACTGAACGGACCACTCATGGCCAAAGGCTAAGCGAGGCCGCTTGGCGGCCGGTCTCCCGTGCCCCCGGACGAGCCGACCGTAGGGAGGGGACGAAGCCGGCCGGAGTCGAACCGGCGTCCTCGAGGTTTTGGAGACCACGCGCGACGACCTCTGCGCTACGGCTTCGCCCCCGACCGGCATTGTAGGAGGTGGCGCGCCGGGTCAGCCGAGCAGGCTTCGCACAGCCTCCGCGGATCCCCGGCAGCGAGCAGCCGCGCACCCCTCACGCCGACCCCCGAGACGGCGGCCCCTGCGATGCCGATTCCGGGAGCAGCGGTGCGAGGGAAGCCGGGCCCGGAACCGTGGCCTGCGGGTTCAGCCGCAGCCACGCCGACAACGCGGCCTGGAGGTCCGCAACCTCCTGCCGGGTGAGCGCCTCACCCGCAGGACCCACGTGAAGGCGCACCCCGCCCGGGGTGACCCGCCATCCGACGCCGCGCCGCGGCGGCGAGGTGATGGTGGCGCCGCGGGCAAGGGCGCGCAGAGCCTGTTGGACACGGGGCGGAAGCGGCCGCACCGCCGCCCCCACCGCGACGGGACGCCGAGGCTTGGAAGGAATGCCGACGGCGGAGTAGAAGGCCCGGATCGCCTCGTCGAGCGGCATCGAGGAGGACGGCGCCAAGCCGACGAACTCCTCGACCAGTTCCGGATGCGGCGGGGGAGCGTTCCCCCCGTACGGCTTGGCGTGCAGTGGATGCTCGTCGGTCTCCAGCCGTACGCAGGCGGGCGGGACCAGCACCCGGCTGAACCCGGCACCGGTCAGCTCGGCGTGCAGCTTCCGCAGCTTGGCGGCCTGCCGGGGCACGGGGTGGGGATCCACGGACGCGGGAGCGTCGGGCCGGCCGGGCTTCGACGTCGACCCCAGGGGCCCGTTGGAGCGGTGGAGGACACCGGACTCGGTCAGAACGATGGTTGCCTGTCGGCTCCGCGCATCGCAGCCGAGACGGAACCCCACCACGGTCGTTGGCACTGGACCTCCACTGGGCGGTGACACGGCCACCGTAGCGGGACCCCGAACCCCACCGAACCGGAATCCCCGTTTTTCCCCCCGGACGATCGGCGGCCGGACGCTCCCTTCCCAGCACGACGGGGGTGCGGGGGAGAGGACGCCGTGCCGGACCAGTCTGCTGATGCCGCATCACACACCACTGTCGTGGCAGGAGTTCGGCGGAGAGGTACGGTTTCGGCATGGATGACAACGTGATATCGCATGCCGTGATCAAGGACACGGCCCGCCGTCTGCTGCCGCGTCTGGGTGCCGGAGGGCTGTCCCTGGACGCCGTGGCCGGAGACGGCGGCTTTGCCCTCGCTGATGTGGAGGCCGTCTTCCCGCACCGCGACGACCTGCTGACCGTACTGGTCATCGACGCCTACGACACCTCCGGTGCCGCGATGGAGCAGGCCGACCGGGCCGCCGCGGACGCGGGCGCGTCGGCCGGTTCGCGCCTCCTCGCCGTCATGCGTGCGCTGCGGGAGTGGTCCTTCACGCACCCGGGCGAGTTCGCGCTGATCTACGGCTCGCCCGTGCCGGGCTACCACGCCCCGCAGGACACGGTCCTGCCAGCCTCCCGCACGCCTGCGGTGCTCGCCGGCATCGTGCGGTCGGCCCTGGAGGCGGGTGAGCTCACCCCGCCCCGGCGGGCGCTGCCCGGGACGCCGCTGCTGCTGCCGGCGGCGGTCGAGCTCTTCGGCGGCGTGCCCGAGGCTCCGTTCTCGGACGTCATCGAGCGCGGCATCGTCCTGTGGAGCAATCTGATCGGGCTCCTGGTCTTCCAGGTGTTCAGCCGCACCCACGACAGCGTCAAGGACGAGGCCGCGTTCTTCGACTACGCCGTCGCCGTGGCAGCCGAGAGCATCGGACTCGAGGTCCTCCCCGGCGGGGACGCGGACGACGCCTGAGCCGCCTGCCGCACCGGACCGACGTCTGCTGACGTGAACGCGCAGGGCGGCGCCGATCGTGAGGCGTTCCTGCTGCGCGCTCGCCCGGTCGAATCGGTCCCGGTGCGGCGATGCGTCAGCCGTCTGCGGACCCGAGCCGGAGCAGCCTGAGCCGTGCCGCGTTGCCCCGCGCCTGCCCTTCGAGGTCGGCGTCCCCGGTCTCGCGGAACATGGCTGCGGCCGTGTTCAGTACGAGGATTGCCTCGTCGGCCCGGCCCAGGCCGGCCAGGTCGTACCCCAGACCGAGCAGCGCCCATCCTTCGCCGTGCCGGTCGCCCGTCGCGTGGAAGTTGCCCGCCGCTGTGATGTGTTGGAGCGAGGCCTCTTCGTACGCGCCGAGCTTCCCGAGTGCCGTCCCGAGGTTGATGCGAGCCGCGTTTTCGTGGTGGCGGTCGCCCGCCTCCTGGAAGAGGCCCACGGCTCTGGAGAAGGCGTGGCATGCCTCCCTGAAGCCGCCCGTCTCGTTCAAGGTGACGCCCAGGCTGTTCAGCGCCGTTGCCTCGCCGTGCACGTCGTGGACCTCGCGGCAGATGTCTGCGGCCGTGCGGAGTGCGGCGATCGACTCCCTGTACCGGCCGACCGGGGCCATGGCCAATCCGAGCCAGTGGAAAGCCGATTCGAGACCGTGCCGGTCTCCGGTCTCGCGGAGGATCCCTGCCGCGCCGGCAGCGGCCTCGATGGCCGCGTCGAACCTGCGGGCCTCGACGAGGGTGCGGCCGAGCTGCAGCAGTGCCCGCCCCTCGCCGTGCCGGTCGCCGACTTCCTTGCTCACCGCCACCGCGTCCTCGATGAGCTCCAGCGCCTCGGCGTACCGACCCGCGTCCCTGTGGGCGGCGCCGAGGTTGGCCAGTGTCCTGGCTCGGCCGTACCCGTCGCCGATCTCGCGCTGGACGCCCTCGGCTGCCGTCAGGGCCTGGATGCCTGCCTCTGTCCTTTCCGCCTTGAGCAGCGTGGCCCCCAGATCGTTGAGGGCCGTTGCCTCGTCCGGGCGGTCGCCCGTCCCGCGGAAGATGTCGACCGCTGCGCCGAGTGCGGTGATCGCCTCCTGGCTCCTGTCCGCTTCCATGAGCGCGCATCCGAGGTTGACGAGTGCCTTGCCTTCGCCCCTGCGATCGCCGGCCTCCCGGAAGCCGGCCCCGGCTGCGGTCGCGGCTTCGATGGCCTCCTCCACTCTGTGTGCCTCACGGAATGCGTAGGCGAGGTTGTTCAGTGCGGTGTGCTCGCCCTTCCGGTTGCCGGCCGCCCGGAACGCCGCCAAGGCGGCCGAGGTCAGAGCCACCCATTCGTCGAAGCGTCGCCGGCGGGCGAAGTACGGTGCCAGGGTCAGGGCGATGCCCGTGGAGGCGGGATGATCGACCGGTGCCGCCCTGACTGCCGCGAGGAGCGCGCTGTGTTCCTCGTCCAGCCACTCCATCGCCTGGCTTTGATCCCGGAAGTCATCCGGCCTGTCCGGTTCGTGCTGGAGGTGGGCGACCGCAGCGTCGGTCATGGTGAGGTAGTGGTCCAGCAGTCGCGCGACAGCGCTGCTCCGGCCGTCCTCCTCGGCTTCGGCACGGCCGAGTTCGTCGGCGAAGAGGTGGACGAGGTCGTGCATGGACCAGCGTTCCGTGCCCGGGGTGTGCTCCAGCAGGTGGGCCCGGTCCAGGCCGACGAGCAGCCGTCGTGCCTCGGCCCGGGACAGGTCCAGCAGCGCAGCGGCGGCCGTGGTGGAGACGTCGGGGCCCGGGACGGCAGCCAGGAGCCGGAAGGCACGGCGCTGCGGCCCGGTCAGGTGCCGGTAGGACAGTTCGAAGCAGGCGCGCACCGCCAGCGGACGGCCGCTGTCGTCCTCGCCGTCGTACATCATCACGTCGAGTCGGGCCTTTGCGTCCTCCAGTTCCTCCACGAGATCGGCGAGGGGCCGCTCCGGCTCGTCGACCAGGAGCACGCCGACGATCCACAGGGCCAGGGGCAGGTACCCGCACAGGCCTGCCAGCGCCAACGCGTCGGTCCGCTGAGCGGCGATCCGGGCATCGACCGTGCCTGCCGCGGCGGACGACCGTGCCAGGATGTCGACGGCCGCGTCCGGAGAGAGCGGCGCGAGGCCGATCCGGCGGGCCCGCAGGGAGGACAGCCGGTGGCGGGAGGTGACCAGGGCACGGTGCGGGGCGGACGGCAGCAGGCCGCCGATCTGCCCCGGGGTGCGTACGTTGTCCAGCACCACCAGCACCGGCAGGTCCTCCGCGGCCAGCCGGGCCAGACGCAACCGCCATGCGTCCAGCTTCTCGTCGGTCGTGTGCAGCTTGTCCGGCTTCGTTCCCAAGAGCCGCAGGAAGCGGTCGGCGACGGCCCCCGCGTCGGCCACCGGATCGTCGCCGTAGCCGCGCAGGTCGGCGAAGAGCACACCGCCTGGGAACCGGCCGCCGGCCAAGGCCTCGTGGGCGGCGCGCAGGGCCAGCGCGGTCTTGCCGATTCCGCCCATACCCGCGACGGCGGACACCACCACCGTGGTGTCCTCGTCCTCAGCCGGGTCCAGCCCCTCCCGGATCTCGGCCAGTTCCTCGTCCCGGCCGGTGAAGTCCGGCGGGTCCGGCGGCAGGTTCACCGGTGTGACCTGCGTGTCGGGTGTGCTGTGGGTGCGGGGCCGGCCGCCTCGAGCCGCGTCGCGCTCCAGCCGGGCCTGGGCCAGCAGTTGCTGCCACCCTGCTTCCGCCTTGACCGGGTGGCTGCGCCCCTCCCTGACCGCCTCGTCCCGCAGGAAGGCGGCCAGACGCAGGAAGTGTCTCGTGTGCTCCTTGCCGGGGACCGAGCGTCCGTTCAGCCAGCTGTGGACGGCCGACTTCTGCGGACTGCCGTCCGGCCGGAAGTGCCGCTGCCCGTGCGCCGGCTCCTGTGCCTCACGCACCAACCTGCTCAGCGGAGGACGCCCGGCCGCCTCGTACGCCGCCGAAAGCGCGGCCCAGAACCTGTCCGCCTGACCGCCCACGAGAGCCCCCTGCCGTTCCGAGGCTTCCGGCCCCCGCCCGTCGTCGGAAAATCCGATGTTCCCTCGGGGACAGGCTAAGTGCCCGCCCGGCGGGGGTGGGCGGGTTCGCCGGAAACCCATCGGAAGCGTGCTCATGACGTCATCGCCCGGCCGCATTCGGCGGCCGGCACGGCTCTTGCGGAGCACGCCATGACCCGTAACTCCGAACCCTCCTTCCTCACCCGTGTCCGTACGGTCCTCCGTGCAGCACTGCCTCCCCTCGGCCTCGTCATCGCGGCCAGTGCAACCGAGGCTCTCGTCACCTGGCTCCTGCACCGCTGATCCGGGCTGCGGCGGGGCGAGGCGGCCGGAGGCAGGGGGCCATTTTCAGGCCCCGGGCCCGCCCCTCCCGGAGCCGTTCGGGCGAACGCCCGCGCAGCGAACACGCGGCACGAGAAGGTCCCGTCCACCTCGAAGCCCCTTGGCTTCGAGGAGCCGGACCAGCGGACGGGTGAAGAACGCCGGCGGTAGCTCGGGGAGCCCGCTGTGGCCTCGCTTCCGTTGGCCGTTGGCGAGGACAGCGCGGCGAGACCAGGTGTGACACCGTGCGGTGTGACTGCAGCCACACCGCACGTGCCGGTGGAAGGCGGCGCCCCGCGGCGCCCGGCGCCACGGGCGTCGCCGGTCACCTGACGAACTGCCCCGATGGCGATGGACCGGCGGGTGCGGGCCGGGTTCTGATCGGCGTGGGCCCCGCGCCGCGGCAAGAGGGCCGGAGGCCCCGCCTACCCAGGAGGAAGACGTGCTGACGCACACCAGCAGCCCGACGGTGACCGTCTGGTCGGACATCTGCTGCCCGTGGGCGAGTCTCGCCCTGCACACCCTGCACGCCACCGCCGAACGGCGGCAGCTGCCCCTGCAGATAGACCACCGGGCCTTCCCCCTGGAGCTGTTCAACAGCGAGCCCACCCCGAAGTTCATCGTCGACCCGGAGATCACGGCCATCGCCGCACACCGGCCCGAGCTGGGCTGGCGGCTGTGGAACGGCCGCCCCGAGGCCTACCCGGTCACGACCCTGCCCGCCATGGAGGCGGTCCAGGCCGCCAAGGACCCGGCGATCGGCGGGCTGCGCGGCAGCGACGAGCTGGACCGCGCGCTGCGCAAGGCGTTCTACGCCGACAGCAAGTGCATCAGCATCCACTCGGTGATCCTCGAACTCGCCGAGGACTGCGAGCACGTGGACGCCGAGGCCCTGGCGGCAGCCCTGGCCCGGGGCAGCGGTCGCGCCGAGGTCTACGAGCAGTGGCGGACCGCCCAGGGGCCCGGGGTCCAGGGCAGCCCGCACCTGTTCGCCGCCGGCGGCTACGCCAGCCACAACCCCGGAGCCACGTTCACCTGGACCCGCTCCCCGTACGAGGGCGGCTTCCCGAGGCTGGACGCCTACAGCACTGACTGGGCCGACGAACTCCTCGACACCCTGTACGCAGACGCGCAGGTCACCCGGTAACAGGCGGAAGGCCCCGGCCACCCCCGCCCCCGGGCGCGGCAGAGACAGGACCCAGGCGTGTCTCGTCCGTCCAGCCGAGTACGCCGTTCGGCCGGAAGCGCGGGGGAAGCTCTGAAGTTGCTCAACCCGGGCTTGGGGGTGCTCCTGCACAGGGCATCGTCCTCGTACGACCTGTACCGAGGGAAACGGGGGCAAGCGATGGAAGTCGTGCTGGTCATGGCATTGGTCATCGTCGTGGTGGCTTTCCAGGTACTGGGTGGAGGCGGGCGGTCGAGGCGGCGCAAGGGCCGGTGGGGCGACGGCGGCGACTCCTGCGGCGGCGGCTCCTCCTGCGGTTCGTCGTGCGGGGGAGGCGGCGGCGACTGAGTCTCGGGGGCATGGGACCCCGTGGCGGGATCTGTTCGTGCAGTCCGGTCCGCGGAGGACTGCGACGGGCCCCTCTCCGGCGCCCACGACCCGTTTCTGTCAGAAACGGTCACGCCAGCGGCAAAAATGCAGGTCGCGCCCTTCAAGCCACGCCAAGTACCCTCCACCCCATGCTCGAAGCCCGGCTCGATGCCGCCCTCGCCGCCACCTGCTGCTGGACTGCGCTCGAGGAGCTGGCCGCCGACCCACCCGGTGGCCCGGCCGTGCTGGCCGCGCACGTGAGCAGGCGCTACGAAGGCGCGAGCGAGGCCGAACGCCAGCAGCTCGCATACCTCCTCACCCTTCTCCGCGAGGACGGCGACCCGGTCGTGCTCGACCTGCTGGCGCGGCTCGGGTCAGCGGAGTTGCTGTCGCCGGCGGTGCGGCGCTGCTTGGCGGTGCCCGCGCCGGTACTCGACGGGTTGATCGCGCAACTGGGGTACACGCCGACCATCGTCGACGCGCTCGGACTGTCCGGGGACCCGGACCGCGCGGGGGTGCTCGGGACGCTGCTGCGGACGGACGCCGTATGCGGCCGGGCGGCACTTGCGCTGGCGCGCCTCGGCGCGCGCGAGTGGACGGTGCCGATCGCCCGGCGCCTGTCCGAGGTCACCGGGCTCACCCACGTCGCCTTCACGGTCGCGCTGGAGGAGATGGGCGACCCGGCGGCCGTGCCGCACCTGCTCGACTGGCTCGCCACCGGCCCCGACCTGCCCGCCGGCGACGTCCACCGCGCTCTCGTCCGCCTCACTGGGCATGACCCGCTCATCCCCGAGTGGCGCACGCCGGACGAGTACTCGGCACACGTCCGCCGCATATGGCCGGGCATCGACCTCGCCGCGTCGCCGGTGCCCGAAGTACGCGACGTGGTCCCCGACTCGCCAAGGAGCCTGAGCTTCTCCCTGGACGAGGGTCGCGGACGGGTGCGCGTCGACTACGACCCGCCGGAGCCGGATTCGTCGTGGCCGCGATGGAACAAGACCCTGCACGTCGGACGGCACGCGCTGTACCGCGTCAGCTCTGACTGCGACACCTGCGAGACGACGATGTACCTGCTCGGTTTCCCGCCCGCCGAGGCGAGGACCGATGCGGCACGCGTGCGTGAAGCCCTCGCCGACCCGGGCGACATCACCGCCGCGACCGTACGCGCTCTCGAACCGCTGATCCACGAGCTGGAAACCGGCAACTACCGGGCACGCCTGATCGACCTTCCCCTCGAACGCGTCGGGGCGCCGCAGCGGTCATGGTGGCTGCGGCGAGTCGCCGCGCGCCAGGACGCCGAGGGCTGGGAAGTGGACGCGACGGGCTGGCCGGGCACCGAGCACTTCCAGACACCGCAGACGATCCCCGGCGCCGTCCCCGCCTACGGCAGCATCCTGCCGTCGCAGCCGCTGTCCGCGCTCGACCCGGCGACGGTCGAACGGCACGCGTCGGCGATCGCGCGGGGCGAGCGGCCGGCCGCGCTCCTGCTGGGCTGGAGGGAGGACCGCTACGTCTCGGCCGAGTGGCAGGAGCGCTTCCTGCTCGGTGTCGTCCTCGACGGCCACCACCGACTCGCCGCCTACGCGGCCGCGGAAGTGCCCGCACGCGTGCTCGTACTCGGACGGACGGAACCGGGCGAGACACTCGAGGAGATACTCGACGCGCTGTGAGTCCGTCGGCGAGGTGCAGGGGTGGTCTGTGCCGGGGGCTTCCGGTCCGTCGGCCGTCCGCCGCGTGAGGTCAGTGACCGGCGGCTGCCTTGACCAGGGCGACTGTGGTGCCGATCGCCGCGTCAATGACACCGGCGGCCAGGGCGAACACGGTTCCGCTCCCCATGCGGATGCCGCCGTAGCAGCCCCAGGCGAAGAGGGTGCCGACGTTCACCCCCGCGGCCGTCACCAGGGCGGTGTTCAACGTCATCACCCCGAGTGCCGAGACGACGATCAGCAGGAGCGGGCCCACCGCGGACAGCAGGAGCGGGCTGCTGACGAACAGCATGGAGCGCAGCTCCCGTCCGGTGGCGAGGGTCCCGTGGACGACCCGGTGCGCCTGCTGGTCGGCCACGAGTGCGGCCAGCCACAGGCCCACCGAGGCGGTGACGACCGTGACCGCGGCGTCTGCCGCGTCCACATGGCCGCCGGCGCCGAGGCCGATGACCACGGAGATCATCGTGATCGTCGCGTACAGCCGTTCCTTCAGCCGGGCTGCCGCCTCCTCGATGGTCGTCTGCTCGCCGGTCACGTGAACACCGTAGGGCTTTCTCCCGCGCAGACGCCGGAGGGAACCCTTCTCGTCCCGAGGCGCCACCCCACCCGGGCAGTGCCCGCGCCGCACACGCGAGCGCGATCCCGGGACCACGCGGCCCCTGCCCGGCGACTCACGTGCCCCCGCCGCCGTGGCGCCTGCCCCGCAGGCGCGATGCGAAACGGCGGCTCCGCCGGGTGCGGGTACGGGTGTGGCGGTCGAGCTCTTCCAGCAGGCGCTGGGAGCGCTTGTCCACGCCCAGTTCGTCGAGCACCCGGTCGATCTCGGCGAGCAGCGCGCCGTGCAGCTGCCACTGGGCCGGGTCCTCCCCGATCCGGGCCAGCAGGAGGTCCGCGAGTCGGTCTCGGCTTGCGCGGGCCACCACCAGCTCCCCGGCCAGCCGGGCCTCCGCCTTCTCCGCGTTGGCACTGACCTGGGCGGTGATGAGCTGGGCGAAGCTCTCCACCGCCTTGGCCGTGTGTCCGAGCACCTCCCGCAGCGCGGCCCTGACCTCGGCCGTGAACAGCGGGCTGTCGGGGCGGGCCTTGGCCAGGTCGGTCAGCGTACGGCAGGCCACACGGAGAACCACCGCGCAGATTTCCAAGGTGTCCAGGCCGGTCCGCAGCACCAGCCGGGAGAGCAGGCCCTCCTTGACCCGGGGGTTGAGACGGAGGCTGTCCTCGGCCTGCCGGAGGGCGGCGTCCACCAGTGCGATGTCGTTGTCGAGCCGGCGCGCCTCGTGGAGGCGGGCCGCAGCCTGTTCCACCTTGGCGGGCCCGGGCGGCTCCTCGCCGAGGTGGCCCAGCAGCCGGCTCATGCGCGCGGCGAGGTCGGTGATGGCTGCGCTGGCCGGGCCGACCCAGACCGGCGGCACGACGAGCAGGTTGACCAGCATCCCGACCGCTGCGCCGATCAGCGTCTCCAGGACCCGGTCCCATGCGGTGTCCGCAACCTGGGTGACGCCGAGGACCAGCATGGCGCTGATCGCGACCTCGGGCACGAACTCGTCCACCCGCACCAGGTGGCCCACGAGCAGGGACGCGAGGATGACCAGGCCCAGGCTCCACCAGGTGAGTCCCACCAGCGCGCTGAAGCCGATGGCGATCAGGACGCCGGCGACGACGGAGTTCACCCTGCGGATACCCGTGGTCAGCGTGGAGTAGAGGGTGACCTGGACGACGAGCAGTGCGGTCAGCGGCGCGGTCAGCGGGACAGGCTCGCTGCTCAGCCGTAGCGCGATCACGTAGCTGATGACGGCTGCCGCGGTGGAACGCAGGGCCTGGACGGCGACCGGCTCGCGCCGGCGGTCGGCGATACGGGAGATGGTGCTGATCATTTCCGGCATACCTGCGCGCATTCCCCCACCGGCACCCGGTGACGCAGTGCCCGGCATTTTCCCCTCGTCAGACGGCCTCCTCTCCCCGACCTCGGCCGACCCCTACCGACGAGGCCCCGCCGTCAGGTCTCGCGCAGCGGCGCGTACGCTTCGGCGTCGACCCCGAACGTCCAGGCCACGCCCTGCCGGGCGGTCCGGGTGTCCGGCGGCACCCGCAGCCAGTACGTCCGGTGCGTACCGTCCGGCTCCGGCGTGGAGTTGACGACCTCCACCATGACGACGTCCTCGTCATCCGGCAGCGGTATTCGCCACAGCACGCCCGCATCGTCCCGGTGCACCGGCTCGGCCCCCGACTCGTCCAGATAGCGCTCGTAGCCGTAGTGCTCCAGCATCACCCGGCGCAGCTCCGCGTTCTCCTCCCCGCGGATCCGCTCCGGCGTCAGTTCGCCCAGTCCCGCCAGGAAGTCGCCCGGTACGGGCATGCCGCGCCACGCGTGCAGTGCGAATCCGTCCGGGAAGGCCAGCGCCGGACCGTCGGCGCGGTCCAGCCGGCCCGCCTCGTCCCGGTGCAGCTCCACCGGCCGTTCGCACACCACGGCCAGGCGCTCGTACGGCCACCACCACCCGGCCGCGCGCGCCATCGCGGCGAGCCCGGCGAGCGGTGAGCCCGCCCCGGTGCCGAACGCGCACAGCCAGGCCGCGTCGTGCTGGCCGAGTACCGCGTCGAGGAGCAGCAGCCGCACCTCGGCCTCCTCGGAGCGGTCCTCCGCCAGTTCCTCGACGAGCCCCGCGCGGATCCGGTCCGCCAGCTGCTCGGTGTTCCGCCACAGTCGGGCGCCGGTCAGGCCCCAGCGCCGCCCCCAGCCCTGCGGGCCCAGCTCCTCGTGCAGCCGCTCGCGCTCGGCCGCCCACGGCAGGCTGCGGACCTGCTCCCGGACGCTGCGCCCCCTGGCCTGCGTCCCCCACGCCCCGTCGGGGTCGCCCAGCAGGCGGATCGCGGCCCGGGGCGAGTCCGCCCACACGATCCGCTGCGGCTCCGGCAGCCCGGCCGCGAGATAGGCCAGGCGCACCCCCGCCTCCGCGGCCGCGCGGTCCGCGGCCCCGGTGGCCGCCGCGGCGGCCCGCCACACGTCGATCTCGTCCATCACGACTTCCGCCGTCTCCGTCATCACGGTCCCCACGCCCCCTCAGTCCGCCACGATCCGCACCGCGCCCGGCACGTACTCCCGCTGCCGCACCACCCGGTACCAGCCCTTCGGCAGCGCGATCGCGGCGTGCTCCTCGTGCACCACCCGCCCGCCGTCGGGCAGATGCAGCAGCTGCGGCCCGAACGGGCCCGCCTCGCGCACCAGCCGGCCCGGGCCCACCACGGCGTGCGCGTGCCCGGTCACCTCGCCCCGGGCCAGCACCATCCGGCCCCGCGCGTCCCGCGGCTCCTGCGACCCCTCGGCCGCCTGTGGCGGCACCGCCGATTCCTCGATCGGCACGATGAGCACGTCCCCCTGCCGGTACATGGCTGTCCCCTTCCCCACGCGCGCCGCCCGGTGCGACCGCGTCCCTTTCGAAGCTACGGGGAGGGTCTGACAACAGCCGCCCGCCGTCGCCGCGAGGGCCGCCTGCCGCCCCCGCCAGGGGCGCTGTCAGAGCCGCTTGCTACAACTTGCAGCACATCGACGCGTCGCACACCACGGCGCGACGGACGCGACAGGCGCGACGGACGCGACAGGCGCGACGGACGCGACAGGCGCCACGGACGCGACACACGAGGAACGGCGGGGAACCATGACCTACCCGAGGCATCTGACGGAGTCGTACGGACTGCCCGTCTTCACCTTCCCCGGCCCCGACGACGAGGACCGGACCCCGCTGCCCGAGGCGGACGCCGTCGCCTGGCGCATGCTCTCCGACACCTACGACGCCGACGAGAGCTGGACCGAGGCCTTCGCCCGCTTCACCGCCGCCGTCGACACCACCCGCGTCCGCGCGATCGTCGTCGGCGCCTGGGAGGACGCGTACGACAGCGGGCCCGAGGACATCATCGCCGCGCTCGTCGGTGCCCGCGCCGAGCTCCCCGCCCTGCGGGCCCTGTTCCTCGGGGACATGGAGTCCGAGGAGTGCGAGATTTCCTGGATCAACCAGGGCGACGTCGGCCCGCTCCTCGACGCCTTCCCGGAGCTGGAGGAGTTCGGGGACCGCGGCGGCACCGGCCTCGTCGTCCCGCCCTTCACCCACCGGCGGCTGCGCTCCCTCACCGTCCAGACCGGCGGCCTGTCCGCCCGGGTGGTCCGCAACATCGCCGCCAGCAGCCTGCCGGCCCTCGAACACCTCGACCTCTGGCTCGGCACGGACAACTACGGCGGGGACAGCGCGCTCACCGACGTCGAGCCCATCATCGACGGCGACCTCCTGCCGAGCCTGCGCCATCTGGCCCTGCGCAACAGCGACATCCAGGACGAGATCGCCACCGCCATGGCGTCCGCGCCCGTGGTCGCCCGGTTGGAGACCCTCGACCTGTCCATGGGCGTCCTCACCGACCAGGGCGGCACCGCCCTCCTCGGCGGCCAGCCCCTCACCCACCTCAAGAAGCTCGACCTCCACCACAACTACCTCAGCGACCCGCTGAAGCAGCGCTTCCGGGACACCCTGGAGGGCGCCGGAGTCACCCTCGACCTCGACCGGGGCCGCGCCGACGAGGACGAGTGGGACGGCCGCGTCTGGCGCTTCGTCGCCGTCGGCGAGTAGCGGGCCGGCCCATGACGCAGCACACGCCCCCGCGCTGGGCGGTCGTCGGCAACCCCGAGAACCGCCGCGTCACCCTGTTCACCCGGGCCGTAAGCGAGGCGGGACAGCCCGCGCCCCGCGTCGTGCCCTGGGTCTCCGTCCTGCGCGAGGGCGGTGCGGCCTTCGCCGCGGACGAGCTGGTACGCCTCGACTCGCCGGGGGAGAACCCCGAGGTCGACCGGATCCTGCGCGGCGCAGCCGACCCCACCCGGGTCGAGGGCGGCGCCCGCTGGTACGCCCGCTTCACCGCGGCCGTACGGAGCCTCAGCGGCGGCCTCCGCCTCGACGACCCCGACGAACTGGCCGTCCTGTTCGACAAGCGGCACTGCCACCGCGCCCTCGACCGCGCCGGGGTGCCCGTACCGGCCTCCCCGACCTCCGGCGGGGCCGCGCCCGTGCGCGGCTGGGCCGACGTACGGGACCTGATGGCCGCGTACGGCATGCCCCGTGCGTTCGTCAAGCCCGCCCACGGCTCCTCCGCGTCCGGTGTCGTCGCCGTCGAGACGGCCGGCCGGGGCCGGATCCGGGCCACCACCTCCGTCGAGACGGCCGGGGACGGCAGCCTGCACAACTCCCTGCGGGTACGCCGCATCACGAGCGAGCGGGAGACCGCCGCCCTGGTCGACGCCCTCGCCCCCGACGGCCTGCACGTCGAACGCTGGTGGCCCAAGGCCTCCCTCGGCGGCCGGGCGGCGGACCTGCGCGTGGTCGTCGTGGCCGGCCGCGCCACCCACGCCGTCGTACGCACCAGCCGCTCGCCCATGACCAACCTCCACCTCGGCGGCAGCCGCGGCGACCTCACGGCCGTCGCCGAGGCCGCGGGCCCCCACTGGACCGGGGCACTGGAGACCTGCGAACGGGCCGCGGCCTGCTTCCCCGGCACCCTGTGCGTCGGAGTCGACCTGCTGCCCGCCGTGGGCTGGCGGCGGTTCGCCGTCGCCGAGGTCAACGCCTTCGGCGACCTGTTGCCCGGCCTCACCGGCCTGCCCGGCAGCGGCGCCGAGGGCCTGGACACCTATGCGGCCCAGGTCGCCGCCGCACCGCACCACATCGCAAGGAACCACCGTGCACCTGCCTGAGACACACCCGCCGACCCACGGGGACCGCCCCGACCCGGAACTCCCGTCCTCGGAGCACCCGGACCCGGAGCACCCGGCCTCGGAGCACCCGGACCCGCAGCTCCCGGACATGAACGAGGTCGTCGGCCGCGACGACCTGCTCCTGCTCACCCTGGACACCCTCCGCTACGACGTCGCCGTCGAGCTGGCAGCCGCCGGGCGCATCCCGCACCTGGCCCGCCACCTGCCCGGCGGCGCCTGGGAGCGGCGGCACGCCCCCGGCAGCTTCACCTACGCCTCCCACCAGGCGATGTTCGCCGGGTTCCTGCCGACGCCGGCCGCGCCCGGCCCGCACCCGCGGCTGTTCGCCGCGCGCTTCGCCGGCAGCGAGTCCACCGCCGGACGCACGTACGTCTTCGACACCCCGGACCTGGTCTCCGGCCTGGCCGCGGCCGGGTACCGCACGGTCTGCATCGGCGGCGTCGGCTTCTTCAACAAGCAGGGCGCACTGGGCGACGTACTCCCCGGGATGTTCCAGGAGAGCCACTGGGAGCCCGCGTTCGGCGTGGCGTCCCCCACCTCCTTCGAGGCCCAGGTCGAGCGCGCCGAGCAGGTCGTCGCCGGGCTGCCCGCCGACCAGCGGCTGTTCCTCTTCCTCAACGCCTCGGCGCTGCACCAGCCCAACTGGTTCCACCTGCCCGGCGCCACCCGTGACGGCGGGGACACCCGCGCCAGCCACGCCGCCGCGCTGGAGTACATCGACCGACACATCGGCCGGCTCTTCACCGCGATGAGCTCCCGCCGCCGCTGCTTCGCCATCGTCTGCTCCGACCACGGCACGACCTACGGCGACAACGGCTACACCGGCCACCGCCTCGCCCACGAGGCCGTGTGGACCGTGCCGTACGCCCACTTCTTCCTGGAGCCGTCCGCATGACCGCCCCCGCCGAAACCCTGCTCCTTCCCGCTGCCCCGGCGCCGCTCCCGCTCACGGCCGCGGCCGCCCTACGCCCGTACCAGAGCTACGTCTACGCCTACCCCCACAAGACCGCCTACCGGCCCCTGCCCGACCGGCCCGCCCTGCGCGACCTGTGGCGCGGCGAGTCCAAGGACGCCCTCTCCCTCTACCTCCACATACCGTTCTGCGAGGTCCGCTGCGGCTTCTGCAACCTGTTCACCCGCATCGGCGCCCCCGACGGCCTCACCGGCCGCTACCTCGACGCGCTCGACCGCCAGGCCGCCGCCGTCCGCGAGGCGCTCGGCGACGACGGCCCGGTCCGGTTCGCCAACGCCGCCTTCGGCGGCGGCACGCCCACGTTCCTCACCGCGGACGAGCTCACCCGCCTCTGCGACATCGCCGAGCGGCGCATGGGTGCCGACCTGCGGGCCGTCCCGCTCTCCGTCGAGGCCTCACCCGCCACCGCGACCGCCGACCGGCTCGCCGTCCTCGCCGAGCGCGGCACGACCCGCCTCAGCCTCGGCGTCCAGAGCTTCGTCGACGAGGAGGCCCGGGCCGCCGTGCGCCCCCAGCGCCGCGCCGACGTCGAAGCCGCCCTCGGCCGGATCCGCGAGGCCCGCATCCCGGTCCTCAACATCGACCTCATCTACGGCATCGACGGCCAGACCCCCGCCACCTGGCGCACCTCCCTGGACGCGGCCCTCGCCTGGGCACCCGAGGAGCTGTACCTCTACCCCCTCTACGTCCGCCCCCTGACCGGCCTCGCCCGGCGCACCGCCCACACCGACCGCGAGTGGGACGAACAGCGCCTGGCCCTGTACCGGCAGGGCCGCGACCACCTCCTCGCGCACGGCTACGAGCAGGTGTCGATGCGCATGTTCCGCCGCCCAGGCGCGGCACCCCAGGGCCCCGACGACCACGCCTGCCAGACCGACGGCATGATCGGCCTGGGCTGCGGCGCCCGCTCCTACACCTCCGCCCTCCACTACTCCTTCGACTACGCCGTCGACATGGGCGAGATCAGGGCGATCATCGACGACTACGCCGCCACCTCCGACTTCGGGCGCGCCGTGCACGGCCGGTACGTCGACGGCGACGAAGCCCGCCGCCGCCACCTCCTCCAGTCCCTGCTCCAGGCGCAGGGCATACCCGTCGCCGACTACCGCGAACGCTTCGGCACGCACCCGTACGACGACTTCCCCGCCGAGCTCGAGGACTTCGCCGCCCGCGGCTGGCTCGAGGAGACCGCGCGGGACGGGGACGACACAGAGCCTGCGGTACTGCGCCTCACCCCGGAGGGCCTCGCGTACTCCGACGCGCTCGGCCCCGCACTCTTCTCGCCCGCCGTCCGCGCCGCCATGGCCGCCTACGCACCGAAGTAGGCCGCAGCCCATGGACCTCACGATCCTCTACCGCGGACCGCTCGCCTCCTGCGACTACGACTGCCCGTACTGCCCCTTCGCCAAGCGCCGCGACAGCCCCGCCCAACTGCGCGCCGACCGGGCCGCCCTCGAACGCTTCACCTCCTGGGCCACGGCGGCCGCCGACGACCGGCTCTCGCTCCTGTTCACCCCCTGGGGGGAGGGGCTGGTCCGCTCCTGGTACCGGCGCGCCCTGGTCGGCCTCTCGCACCAGCCGCACATCGAGCGCGTCGCCATCCAGACCAACCTCAGCTGCCGCACCGACTGGCTCGCCGAGGCCGACCCCGCCACCCTCGCCCTGTGGTGCACGTACCACCCCGGCCAGACCCCCTACGCCCGCTTCCTGTCGAAGGTGCACGACCTCGCCGACCGGGGCGTCCGCCACAGCGTCGGCATCGTCGGCCTGCCGGAGAACCTCCCGCACGCCCGGCGGCTGCGCGCCGACCTGCCCGCGCACGTCTACCTGTGGGTCAACGCCGCCGAGGGCCACACGTACACGGACGCCGAGGCCGACACCTGGACCGCCGTGGACCCGCTCTTCCCCTACAGCCGCCACCCGCACCGCTCCGCCGGACTGCCCTGCCGCACGGGCCGGTCGGTGGTGTCGGTGGACGGCGAGGGCACCGTCCGCCGCTGCCATTTCGTCCGCGCCGAGCTGGGCAACCTCTACGACGGCTCGTACCGCGCCGCGCTCCGCCCGCGCCCGTGCCCGCTCGCCGTCTGCGACTGCCACATCGGCTACGTGCACCTGGAGACGCTCCCGCTGTACGACGTCTTCGCGGGCGGCGTCCTGGAACGCATTCCGGCGGCACCGGGCGGGAAATCCGTTCCCGTGGCCTGACCGGGCCGTCTCCCCGGGATCCGGCCCGACGGGTCCGCGCGGTGCTCGACCGGCTGGGTGTTGCCCGCCGGTGCCCGGTACGGCGGTCAGGCGCGCGCGTCCGAGCCGGCCGCGCACCCCGTCAGCAGCAGGAGGGTGTCCACGAGTTCCTCCGCCGGAGAACCGGTGGCCAGCCTCCTCAGCTGCTGCCCGAAGACCAGCGCCACCACGGCGCCGGCGAGGCGCTGGGGGTCCGGCAGGCCCAGCCGGTCCAGGATGCCGCAGGCGAGCCTGTCGTAGGCGGCGAAGCACTCGGCCGCGGCGGCCCGGAGCCGCTCGTCGCGCCCCGCCTGGATGTACAGCTCGAACGGCGCGATGTGCCGGCTGTCGAATGCGGTGCCTCCCGCGACCGTCTCCACCAGCTCGGCCGCGCCTTCGACGTCGAGGCAGTCCGTGACGGCGCAGTTCTCGGCCAGTTCGGTGAAGCGCCGGGTCTCCTGGGCCACGAAGTGCAGCAGGCTTTCGCGGAGCAGCTCGTGCTGCGTGGCGAAGTGGTAGGTGACGGAGCCCAGCGACACCTGTGCTTCCTTCGCGATCCGCCTGTTGCTCAGCGCAGCGATGCCTTCGTCGCCGATGATCCGAAGGACGGCGTCGATGATGCTCTGGCGGGTGTCGGCTGCCTTCTCCATGCCCGCAATGGTCGCATCCGGCGAAGACCGCCCGACGGGCCGGGTGGCAACCCCCGAACGGGGCGCGGGCATTGGGCGTCCATGGCATGGACACGCCCGGCGCCCCTCCTCTATGGTCCAGTTCGTTCGAACGAACAAATGGGAGGGCGATGCGGATGCGTATCAACGGATCGACGGTTCTGCTGACCGGAGCCACCGGTGGCCTCGGGACGGCGCTCGCCGAAGCGCTGGCCGAGAAGGGCGCGGCTCTCGTGCTCACCGGGCGCAGGGAGGACGCGCTGAAGGCCGTCGCAGACCGGTTCGGGGCCCGCGCCGTCGTCGCGGACCTCGCGAACCCGTCCGACGTGGAACGCCTCGCGCGGGAGTGCGCCGATGTCGACGTACTCGTCGCCAACGCGGCCCTGCCGTCGAGCGGCGACGTGCTGGAGTACACCCCCGCCCAGGTCGAACGCGCGCTCGCCGTGAACCTGCACGCACCGGTGCTGCTGGCGCGCCTCCTCGCCCCGCGCATGGTGGAGGCCCGCCGGGGCCACATCGCCTTCGTCGGGTCCATCTCCGGCAAGGCGGCCAGCAAGTCCTCCTCGCTGTACAACGCGACGAAGTTCGGCCTGCGCGGCTTCGCCCTCGCCTTCCGCCAGGACCTGCGCGGCACGCGCGTCGGCGTGTCCCTCGTCCAGCCCGGTTTCGTGCGCGAGGCGGGCATGTTCGCCGCGACGGGCGCCAAACCCCCGGCCGGCATGCGTACGGTCTCCCCGGCGCAGGTGTCCGCCGGCGTCATCCGCGCCGTCGAGCGGGACCTGTGCGAAGTGAACGTGGCCCCAAGCGAGTTGAAGGTGCTGAGCGCCATCGCCGGACAGTTCCCCGGGTTCGCCGAGAAGGTGCAGGGCCGGATGGGCGTCGAGCGCACCATGGCGGCGATCGTGAACGCCCAGCGCGGGACCCGCTGACGCGCCCGCACCGCACGCCCGCGCCCGCACGCCCGCGCCCGCACCGCACTCACCCGCCCCACTCCCCACCTCCCACCCGCACCGGAGAACGGAAGGCGATCCCGATGGACGGCTTACCCCCGCGCCCCGCAGCACGCCATGACGGCGGCTCCCCGGTCGGACGCCGCGACCTCCTGCGCCTCGGCACCCTCCTCGCCGCCGGCGGCCTCGCCGCGACCGTCCCCGCGACCCTCGCGCGAGCCGATACGGTCCCCGGGCGAAACGGGGGAGTGACCACCGTCTACCACGGCCACTCGCCGTACGGCTTCGACCAGTGGGCGTCCGTCGACTTCGACGTCCCGGACGGCGTCCGGCGCATCTCCGTATCCGCCGCCTTCGACGCCGCGGACGGTGTGCTCGACCTCGGCATGTTCGGCCCCACCGGCTTCCGCGGCTGGTCCGGTGGGGCGCGGCGCGACTTCACCCTCTCCGGCTCGGACGCCACCCCCGGATACGTCCCCGGCCCCATCCAGGCCGGCAAGTGGTCCGTCGCCCTCGGCCCGATCGTGAACACGCCCGGCGGGATGGCCTGGCAGATCAGCGTCACGCTCGAGTACGGTGACCCGCTGCCGCAGGTTCCGTACGACTTCCTGCCCGCGGCGGTGCCGGGGCGCGGCCGCGGCTGGTACCGCGGGGACCTCCACCTCCACACCGTCCACTCCGACGGCCGGCGCACCGTGGACCAGCTCGTCGCGGCCGCCCGCGCCGCCAGGATGGACTTCATCGCCACGTCGGACCACAACACCAGCTCCACCGGGGTCTCCTGGCGCGGCAACGTCCCCACGGACCTGCTCGTCCTGAACGCCGAGGAGGTGACCACCCGGCACGGCCACTGGCTGGCCGTCGGACTGCCCCAGGGGGAGTGGGTGGACTGGCACTACGCGCCCGCCGACAGCGGAGTGCTCGACCGCCACATCCGGCGCGTCCACAGCCTCGGCGGACTGGCCATCGCCGCCCACCCCATGACCCCGGGACCCGGCGCCTTCTGGGAGTTCGGGCTGGACCGCGTCGACGCGCTGGAGGTGTGGAACGGGCCGTGGACGCTGGACGACGCGGCCAACATCGCCGTCTGGCACACCATGCTCTGCCTGGGCAAGCGCATTGCCGGCCTGGGCAACAGCGACGCCCACAGCCCCGGCGACGCCGTCGGGGAGCCGCACAACGTCGTCCACGCCGCCGGCCTGTCCCGCACCGATATCCTGGACGCCCTGCGCAGGGGCAGGTCGTACGCCGCCGAGAACGCCGGCGTGACCGTGGACTTCACCGCCGCAGCCCACGGCGCGACGGCCGGCCCGGGGGAGGAGCTGCCCCTGTCCCTCTTCGAGGCCGTCGACGTCACGGTCGACGTGTCGGGTGCCCCGGACGCCGTGATCACGCTCCACACCGAGTGGGGCGTCATGGCCGCAACGAAGACCGGCGGCAACGGAACGGGCCGGCTGCACTGGCGCGGCTGGGGCAAGGCCTCCCTCTTCGCCCGTGCCGAAGTCCGGCGCCTGAAGCCCGCATCGACGACCTTGGACCAGATGGTGGCCGTCACCAACCCCATCTGGTTCTACGCCGCGAGCCTCCCTCCGTACGACGTCGAGCAGCGCACCCTCTTCGCGACCGAACGGGCCCCCGACGGTTCCTGGAGCAGCATGCGGCCCCTTCCCGGCCCGCAGGACGCGCCGTCGTTCACCGGGGTGCAGACCGCCGTCGCCGGCCTGCCCGGCGGCAGCGTCCAGACGTTGGGCCTCGGCACCGACAACAGCCTGTGGCTGACCACCCGCAAGGGCTCGACCGCGGTCAGCCCCTGGCGCCGGCTCCCCGGGCCCGACGGCCGGAGCGACTTCACCGTCCTCGACGCGGCGATCGCCGGATTCCCCGACGGCACCAGCCAGATCGTGGCGGTCGCCATGGACGGCACCCTCTACCACCAGCGGTGCGGCGCCGACGGCACCCCGACCCGTTTCCGGGCCGTGTCCGGCGGTTCCGCGGCCGGCCGCTGGGGCGCGACGAAGGCGGCGATCGCCGCGATGCCCGACGGCTCCGCGCAGGTCGTCGCCTACGGCACCGACGGAGCCATGTGCCACTGCATCCGGCGTCCCGACGGATCCTGGACCGGCTGGGGGCGGCTCGCCGGCCACAACGGAGCGCCGGCCTTCTCGGGTCCGGCCCTCGCGATCACCGGGCTGCCGGACGGGTCCTCCCAGGTGCTCGCCATCGGACTCGACGGCATGGTCTACCACCAGGTGCGCCGCCCCGACGGTACGTGGACCGGCTTCCGGCCCCCGCGCGGGGTGACCACTCCCACCATGGGGGCCAGCGCCGTCGACATGGCGGGCATGCCCGACGGCTCGGCGCAGGTCGTGGCCGTCGGCCGCGACGGCAAGCTCTGGCACGAGGTCCGTCGGCCGGACGGCTCCTGGACCGGTTTCGCCCGGATACCCGGCCCGAACGGCCGCGATCCGTTCCGGGCCGGCCAGGTCCGCATCACCGCCCTGCGTGACGGCACGGCCCACATCGCGGCCATCAGCGCCGGCTGAGAGGATGCCGGGCCGACGTCGCCGCCGGCGCCGGGGCGGTCCGTCACCACACTCGCCCGAGGGGCTCCGGCAGCCGGCCCGGCAGCAGGCGCGTGCCACCGCGAACGAATGAAGGTATTCCGCCCCGCACAGGCTCCGCGACGATCGGCGCCGCCGCGATTCCACGCCCTGGAGAAGGGGCGTCTTGCGGAGGGTGTCGGCGTGTGCGCGTGGATGTGGGCTTTCACGACCGTAGGTTTCGCTACCAGGTTCTGTGGGCGGCTGGCTGCGGCAGGGAAGAGGTGCTGGCGATGGACGGCAGGCGGATCATCACCGTGTTCGGCGCGACGGGGCATCAGGGCGGGGCCGTGGCCCGGGCCCTCCTGGAGGCCAAGGACAGCGGTTTCGCGGTGCGGGCCGTGACCCGAAGGCCGGATTCGGACCGGGCCGGAGAGCTGGAACGGCTCGGCGCCGAGGTCGTCCGCGCCGACATCGATGACGAGTCGAGCCTGCAGCCGGCCCTGGACGGTGCCTATGGTGCCTTCCTGGTGACCAACTTCTGGGAGGACATGTCCGCGGCCCACGAGCAGGCCCAGGCGCAGGCCCTGGCCCGGGCGGCGGGACACGCAGGCGTACAGCACGCGATCTGGTCCACGCTGGAGGACACGCGCGAGTGCATTCCGCTCGACGACGACCGGATGCCCACACTGCAGGGCTCCTACAAGGTGCCGCACTTCGACGCCAAGGCGGAGGCCGACCACTTCTTCACCGACGCCGGCGTCCCCACCACCTTCCTGCGGACCACGTTCTTCTGGGAGAACCTGCTGTCGATGTCCGGCCCGCGCCGGGCCGAGGACGGCACCTTCGAACTCATCTACCCCATGGGCGCCAGCAGGCTCTCCGGCATCGCCGTCGACGACATCGGCAAGACCGCCCTGGCCATTTTCAAAGGCAGCACCGACTTCATCGCCGCCACGATCAGCATCGCCGGCGAGCACCTGACCGTCGACGAGATGGCCGCGGCCATGACCGACGTGCTCGGTAAGCCGGTGCGATACCGGCCCCTGACAGCGGACGCCTTCCGCGCGCTCGGATTCCCCGGCGCCGACGAGGCCGGCAACATGTTCCAGTACTACGCCGACTGTGAGCACGCCTTCACCGCCGCCCGCGACCTCGACGCCGTCCGCGCCCTCCACCCCGGCCTCCAGGACTTCAGAACCTGGCTGTCCGCACACCGCGACGACTTCCACTTGTCCTGACCTGACCCGCGCCCTGCTCGGTTTGGCCATCGCATCGGGTGATGCTGCCCCAACTCGCCCTGCACGGCGCAATGTTGCCGTCCGGAACCCTTGCTCTACCGGCCAGGTTCGCCAATGATGCTCCGGGCGTGCCGCCCAGCGGCGGCGGGCTCGCGCGTCATCCGTCACCCCCCCACTGGCCGGGAGGCCCGCCTTGCGGACGAACCGTCACATCCGGAGATCACTCGTGGTCGTCGGTGCCGCCCTCACCCTGATCGTCGGCGTCCCCCAGACGGCGTTCGCGGCGCCGCCCTCCGCGCTGCCCGTCAACGCCGAACCGATGGAGCTGAACTTCCAGCCCGCCTACGACTACGACACCGATGGCTGCTACCCGACACCGGCCATAGGCCCGAACGGCTCCCTGAACGGCGGCCTCAAACCCACCGGGGCCCTGGACGGCAGCTGCCGGGACGCCTCGGACCTCGACAACACCAACGGGTACTCGCGGGCGACCTGCAACAACGGCTGGTGCGCCGTGATCTACGCGCTGTACTTCGAGAAGGACCAGGCTCTCCCCTGGGTCAGCCTGGGCGGCCACCGTCACGACTGGGAACACGTGGTGGTGTGGATCCAGAACAACGAGGCGAAGTACGTCGCGACGTCCGCGCACGGCGACTTCAACATCCACACCCGCGACCAGATCCGCTGGGTCGGCACCCACCCCGAGATCGTCTACCACAAGGACGGCGTGGGCACGCACTGCTTCCGTGCCGCGAACAACAACGACGAACCACCGGAGAACCACAAGCGGGCCTGGCAGTTCCCCGTACTCGTCGGCTGGTCGGGCTACCCCCCGACCCTGCGGGACAAGCTCAGCCAGGCCGACTTCGGCAGCGCGCACTTCGGCCTGAAGGACGGCGCCTTCCAGTCGCACCTGGCGGAGGCCAAGCCGGCCGGCATTCCCTTCAACCCGTACCAGTAGTCACAGGCCGCAAGTCAGTCCGGCCCGGGCGCAATTGCGGGGCCCCGTCCGGTGCGGCATCCCTGCCGCGGTGCGGTACACCTACCGCTGCACACCGACCTTCTGGTACCGCCGCTCTGGGTGGCGCTTCGGGGCGCGGGCGGTGACGTCGAGGGTGAGGCCTTCGGGTTGGAGGATGCTGCGGGTGCTGAACGTGGGTGTGGCGCCCGGGGTCCGGGTGAGGCGGTAGCGCCTGGTCAGGGTTGCGGTGGCGATGACCATTGCGACGGTGGCGAAGTGTGCTCCGAGGCAGGTTCGCGGTCCGCCGCCGAAGGGCATGAAGGCGTACTTGGGCAGGGGATTGCCGGCGGGCTGGTTGATCCAGCAGTCGGGCCGGATCCGTCGGCCTCCTCGCCCAGCAGGTCCCGGGTGATGGTATAGGTGGTGTTGGTGTGCTTGAGCACGTTCTCCACAAGGACGGGTGAGGGAGGAGCGCGGCGACGGCGGAGACCGCTACGAGGAGCGACTTGCGCGGGGAATCAGGGCGGCCATGGCGGTTTTCCTTTCGGTTGGCCGGGCGGGGCCCGTCGGCCTTTCCGCCCGGCTTGGAACCGTCCGGCCGGGAACGGCTCTGACTCGGCTCGGTGTCGGCGCGGCTACGGACGGCAACCTACGCGGCATCGCCGACGTGGCCGGGGCTATACGACGTAACCCGGAGGGACCCGTCCCGCGCCAGTCGGCCCTCCGACAGGCGCGGGACCGTCGCCATGCCGATCCGAGGCGCTCCGCCGCTCCGACGGCGGAGGAGTCAGCCGCAGAATTCCGCCTCGATGATCCGCGATGGGGCGGTGTTCCAGTCCGCGTTGAAGTTGATCACCGTCGAGTGGCTGCCGTCCTCGGTGGCCCCGGCCACGGTGAACGAACCGGCTACGCGGCCGATGTGGCCCCAGAGCGTCACCTTGCACGTGTCCAGGGTGAGCGAGGACAACCCCAGCCCGTAGCCGGAGCCGCCGCCGGCATCGACGGTGGTCTTCATCTCCGCGAGCTGCACCGGCGGCAGCAGGCGTCCGCCCAGCAGCGCGCGGTAGAAGCGGTTGAGGTCGTCCGCCGAGGAAATGAGGTCGCCGGCCGAGGTGAACAGCGACGGGTTGAACTCGGTGACGTCGAAGGGCTCCGGGTTCGCCGGCGCCAGCACCTTGCGGTACGCGCGGCTGTGCGGGGCGGGCATACCGGGGTCGGTCCCGGGCAGGCGCGTGGACCGCAGGCGCAGCGGACGGATGATCCGCCGCTCGATCTCTGTGGCCCAGGACCGGCCGGTGACCTTCTCGATCACCATCCCGGCGAGGGTGTAGTTGGTGTTCGAGTAGTCGTGCTTCCCCTGGTGCGGGCTGCCGGCCGGGGTCTGCCGCAGGGCTGCCGCGATCAGCTGTTCCCGGGGCCAGGACTCGTATCGGTGATCCAGGAATCCCTGCCCGGTGGTGCGGGTTCGGACCTCAGGATCGTCCTGGGCGTCCCGGAGCCCGCTGGTGTGGTTGAGCAGCTGGCGGACGGTGATCCGGCTGCCGTCGAAGCCGTTCCCGCGAATCGTCCCCGGCAGCCACTGCTCGACCGGGTCGTCCAGGCTCAGCCGGCGCTCCGCCTCCAGCTGGAGCAGGACGGTGGCGACGAACGTCTTGGTGATGCTGCCGGCGCGGAAGGTGTCGTCGGCGCCGCGCGGCGTGCGCGTGGTGAGGTCGCCGACTCCGGCCGAGCTCTTCCAGGCGCGGTTCCGGTCCACGCTCCGGATCAGTGCTCCGGCTCCGTCCTTGACTGATTCCTCCAGTGCCGCCTGCGTCTTCTCGTGGCCGGCCTGCCTGCCGGCGGGTGCCTCGCCGGCCGCCACCGCGGGCGTGCCGAACCCCGCGCCGCCCAACACCGCGGCCACCACCGCACCGATCAGGCCGATCCGTATCCTGCGTACCGCCATGCGACGATTTCCCCCTCGATCGTGGTCGTGTCGATCAACAGACGTGATCGAGCATGCGGTTGGGGGAGGGGCCAGCCGAGGGGATGCGCCGGCTTCCGGCCAAGATTGGCGGGATCAGGCGGTCGGGGCGTTGGCGGCCGGCTCGGCCGGCTCGGCATGGCCGCAGACGTGAAGGCCCTCCACCGACGTGGACGGCCTTCGCGCCTTGGTGACTCGATTCCTCGACCACGCATCCGGCGAGCACCCGCACGAGCACTGAGGGCGGGCCCCTTTCTGTCCCGTCAGGTCAGCCGGCAACCGCTTCGTCCGGCCGCTGGCACCGAGGGCCTGGCGGCTGCAGGAGCGGAACCGTACTCGAGGGTCCGGGCAGTCGGCCGGTCAGGTACGGCAGCGCAGCATCTCCAGCGGCGGGTGCGCGAGGAGGTCCGCCCAGAAGTCCTTGCCGAACTCGCGGATGCCGGCTTCGGACACCTGCAGCGGAACCCACTCCACCTCATCGAACCCGGCCGCCCGCAGACACTCCTCGTAGACCTCGCGGCGCGGGGCCGCGGCGACGATGCTGATCGGCTGCGGCTCGAGGAGAGCCGTGACCCGCACCCGCGGACCCGTCTCGATCTCCTCGCCGGTCGGCTCGCAGCGGAACCCGTACGTGTCCAGTGACGCGCAGTCGAACCGGTAGTCGGGCTTCTGGGCGAGGACGAAGAACTCTCCGCCCGGCACCAGGCTCCGGTGGATGTTGCGGCACATCCGCTCCATCGCCGCGAGGTCCTCGGCGTAGTTGAGGCACTGCACTCCCAGCGCGATGTCGAAGCGCCGGTCGAGGGGTCGCAGCTCGGCCACGTCACCGACCTCGTAGCGCACACCCAGCGGGTCGCGCTGCTCGATGTCCCGCGCTGCGGCGATCATCTCGACGGAGATGTCGACACCGAAGACATCCGTGGCGCCGCGCCGCTTGAACTCCCTGCTGTAGAAGCCGGTGCCGCACGCCAGGTCGAGAACCGACTTGCCGCTCACGTCCCCGACCATGCCCAGGAAGCTCGGCACCTCCCCGTAACGCATCAGCGGCAGGGACTTGAACCCCTCGAATGCCTCGCCGATCCCGTCGTACTGCTGCACGCTCATGTGCCGCGCCCCCTCTTCTGCTTCGGCTTGTTCTACGTGGCCACGCCCGCCCTCCGGATCCAGAGGCTCGCCGGGGTGCGGTCGTGGCAGCAGTCTGCTCCGCCGCTGTCCGGGCGCCGTACTGGCAGATGGCACAAAGAAGTTGGCCGGGCGACCTCACACCCTCCTACGACCTCTCGCCGCTCTCGGAAGGCCAACGCCGCCTGCCGGCGTCTGGTCGGGCCGTTCGACCAGTCATCCGCGTTCGCGGAGGTACGCCTCGAGCCCTGCGGCCCCGGTCAGCATCGCCCGACCGCGGGCGGACAGCCGACCGTGCCAGTCGCGCAGTGCGCCCTCCAGCGGCTCCAGCCCGCCGGCCGCGCGCACTTGGGCGATCAGCGGGGCGATCTGCTCCAGCAGGTAGCCGCCGCGCCTGAGTTGGTGGGCCAGCCGGGCGTCCCGTACGTCGGCCTCGTCGTAGACGCGGTACCCGGTCCGCGGGTCGCGGCGCGGGCGCACCAGCCCGGCGCGCTCCCATGTGCGCAGTGTCGCGGGCCGGATTCCGAGCTGCCCTGCCAGCAGTCCGATGAACGTGCCGCCGGGCCCGGACACCGCGGCCGTCCTGGACCCCACACCGGGCTCGGCCGCCGTGGCGGGCTCCAGGCCGTGCAGGGCGCTCTCCACGGCCCGGAGGGTACGCCGGTCGTCGAGGAGCTGGGCATGGCTCTCGTCGATGAGGCGCAACGCCTCATCGACCGCGCCCCGGTTCGCGGCCCGCATGATCGACGCCGCCGTCTGGTGGCCGTGGCCGGGCACCAGGGCGAGGAAGGCACTCAGGGCCGTGGCGTGCACCGGGGTGTAGGTGCGGTAGCCGTGGGGTGTGCGGGCGGCAGCCGGAAGGATGCCGGCCTCCTCGTAGTTCCTGATCGCCTGCGTCGACAGACCGTGCCCGCGCGCCAGATCAACCGGCCTGAGCCGCTCGCCGTTTTGAAGGTTTCGCCCCATGGAACTGACGATAGCGCGCGTGACATCGCGGAAAAGTTTCAACCGAGGGTTCAACGATAGCGTTGAGGGCATGGCTACCGACATCACGGACACCGCCCATACCGTCGACGCTGCCGCCGTCATGAGGCTGCTCCCGGCCCGGCCCCGCCTGCTCGCCCTGGGCGAGCCCACCCACGGCGAGGACGCTCTGCTCGACCTGCGCAACGAGCTCTTCCGGCAGCTCGTCGAGCAGGAGGGCTACCGGACGATCGCGATCGAGAGCGACTGCATGATGGGCCTGGTCGTGGACGACCACGTCACCTCGGGCACGGGCACCCTCGACGAGGTCGTGGAGCACGGAATCAGCCACGGCTGGGGCGCCTCCGCGGCCAACCGCGAGCTCGTACGCTGGATGCGCGCCTACAACGACGGCCGGCCCGCTGCCGAGCGGCTCCGCTTCGCCGGATTCGACGGCCCGCTGGAGATCACCGGCGCCGCGAGCCCCCGGCAGGCCCTCACCGCACTCCACGGCTACCTCTCGGCCCACCTGGACCGGGACCTGCTCCCCTGCACCGCGGACACGCTCGACCGCCTGCTCGGCACCGACGACCGGTGGACCAACCCCGCCGCGATGAGGGACCCGGCCCAGTCCGTGGGCCGGGCGGCCGAGGCCGGTGAGCTGCGGCTGCTCGCCGACGATCTGGCGGCGCTGCTCGACGAGCAGACGCCGCACCTGCTCGCGGCGACCTCGCGGGACGACTGGGACCGGGCGCGCCTGTACGGGCGCACCGCCACCGGCCTGCTGCGCTACCACCACTGGATGGCCGACACCTCGCCGGCCCGCCTGACCCGGCTGGTGGGCGTGCGGGACCAGATGATGGCCCGGAACCTCCTCGCCATCGCCGATCGCGGCCCGGCACTCGTCCACGCCCACAACTCCCATCTCCAGCGGGAGAAGAGCACGATGCGGATGGGCGGGAAGCCGCTGGAGTGGTGGAGCGCCGGTGCGCTGGTGAGCGCGCGGCTCGGCGAGGAGTACGCCTTCGTGGCCACGGCCCTCGGCACGATCCGGCACCGGGACGTGGACACGCCGCCGCCGGACACCGTCGAAGGACTCCTGTACGCGCTCCCGGAGGACCGCTGCGTCATCGATGCCCGGCGGCTGGCCGCCGCCCTCGGCGACACACGGCCTGCGCCCCGCGTGTCCCCCTGGTTCGGCTACGCCCCGTTCGACCCGGCTCACCTGGCGGGCAGCGACGGGATCGTGTTCGTCAAGGACGTTCGACAGAACAGCTAGCGCCGGATCAGCGGTCCGGCCGGTCGGGGCGCCTCGGATGCGCGAGGGGTGTCCCGACCGGCAATGGCGTGGGGCTGGTGGGGCTGGGGCGGGAGCTCAGGATGGTCCCGCGTCGTGCGTTTGTTGCTGGGTTCGGGGTCGGATCCGTGCCGCGAGGGCGGCGACGTCGTCTTCGGCGTGGTTGGCGTCGAGGGCCTGGAGCACCTGGTCCAATGTCTGTTGCACCCCGATGCCCGAGGGCAGTCGCAGCCCCGCCAGCCGGGCCAGTGAGACGTCGATGTCCTCGCCGCGTCGTTCGACCAGGCCGTCGGTGAACAGCAGCAGTGTTTCTCCGGGTGCGAGGGTGCGGGTGGTGAGTTCGTAGCCGCCGAGGCCGGTGCCGAGGGGCGGGCCGACCGGCACCTCGATCAGTGTGCCGCTGCCGTCGGGGCCGAAGACCGCCGGGGGCAGGTGCCCCGCGCTGGAGAATGCTGCACTGCCGCGGGCGGGGTCGATGCGTACGAGCAGGCAGGTGGCCGGGCGACGGGTGCCCTCCTCCGACACCGCGGCGTCGAGTTGGCGCAGTACCCGATGCGGGGGCAGGTCGGTGGAGGCGACGTAGCGGAGCATGGAGCGGTAGGCGTTCATGTCGACCGCCGCGTCGAGCCCGTGCCCCATGACGTCCCCGATCACGAGCAGGGTGCGCCCGTAGTGCAGCCGGACCGTCTCGAACCAGTCCCCGCCCACCAGCACGCCTGTGCCGGAGGGCAGGTAGCGCGTCGCCAGGTCGAGGTTGGGGTGCGGCCGCCCGGGCTCGGCCAGCAGCGCCTGCTGCAGGTTCAGCGCCATGCTGTGCGTGGTGCGGTGCTCCCGCGCGTGTCTGAGGTGGACGGCCGTCAGCCGGGCCGCGAAATGCACCACCGCCATCTCCTCGTCGGTGAAGGCTCCGCCTCCCGGCCGGTCCTCCCCGGCCACGGCCGGGTCAGGGCCGCCGCCCGGGTGCGGGCCGGTGCGGACGGCCACCACCGCGCCGTACATCCGCGCCCGCGCCACCAGCGGCACCGACACCGCATGCACCGCCCCCTGGTCGTCCCGCCCGGCCTCCGTGGACACGGTGATCGGGTGGCCGTCGTCAACCGCCAGCACCGACAGGCCGCGGGCGTCGTGCGGGACCGCTTCCTGAAGCAATTCGGTCCGTCCGACCACCGCCACCCGCTCCAGGCCCGCCGCGGACCGCGTACCCGGCCTCGGACCCGATGCCCTCACGGGCTCGGGCAGCAGGTCCACCGCCGCCGCCTCGCACAACCGCCGGAACAGGAACACGGCCAGCTCCGCACACGTCGTCTGCTCGTCGAGACTGGACCCGATGGACTCCACCGCCTGCCCGGCCCAGTCCCGCCACACGGGCACCGGCCACTGCGCGGGTCCGTCGTCGCCGGGCAACCCACCGTCTGGGCTCAACCGCCACCTCCGTCAGTGCACCCCGCTTGCTCCGCCATCCCAGCAGCTCAGGTCCCCGACGACCGGCATTGACGCCTCGTGTGCCGATTCCGTCGTCCGCCGAACCCCCGCTCCGCCGGGGTCGTGCACCACGCCGAGCCGCACCACCGGCGGCGGGCGCAGGGCCAGGGCACCCCAGGGGGTGGCACGCGCGACACGTTCGGCAGCTGACCGTACCGGCCCCGGACGGTTGGGATCGCCGTCAGCGGCGCCGGGTGAGGGCGTCCACCTCGCGGACCAGGAACGTCTCCCGGCACAGCTCGAAGTGGTCCACCCGGCGCAGGTCGAAGACCCGCCGTACGCCGCGCTGGCGGGCCAGCCCCACCACGTCGTTGAAGTGGCGTTCGAAGTGTGTGGAGAAGAAAATCTTCACGGTGCCGGACAGGGCCTGGAGCTGGTCGAAGCGCCGGAAGAACAGGTCGTACCGGCCCTCCGGCTCCCAGTCCGTCCACAGCTCGGAGGCATAGCGCTGGACCAGGTGCAGATCCTTCTCGGTGATCTTGTGGAGGTACTCGCAGACGTTCTGGAACTCCACCGGGGAACGCGGGATGTTGGCGATCCGCTTGAGCTCCGCCAGCGGCTCGTCCGGGTTCATCTGTGCCACGCTCCCCGTGATGATCATGGTGGAGTGGTTGATGTTGGGATCCAGCAGCAGGGAAGCGGTCACCTTCGGCTTGCGGTCCGGGTACGCGGTCCACAGCGCGGCCAGCCGGAACAGCATGTCCGCCCCGACCGAGAAGCCCACCAGGGTCAGCTTCTTGTGCGGGTACTGCCGGCACAGGTTGTTGATGGCGCCGTTGATCAGATCGGCGTGGGTCGCCAGCCCGATCGGACCGTACCGGCTGTCTCGGGCCTCATCCGCGTTGTGCCCGAACGCAGTGATGGCGACGGTGTGCTGCCGGGCCCTGTTCATGTACGGCCGGAAGTCCTCGGCGTCCAGGCCGAGACCGTGCAGCAGGACCACCAAGTGCGAGGAAGACGTACGCCGTTCGAGGTAGCGCAGTTCGCGGCCGATGACGGCCTGGTCCGACGGGAGGTCGCCGTCGAAGTCGTCGGCACGGATCTCGAACGACTGCAGGGTGACCTCGCGTTGGGTCTCCCTGCGCCGCTCCACCCGGCCGCGCGCCCACCAGGCCGTGCAGAAAACGGCCGCGACACCGGCGGCAATCAGCGTTCCGCCGGCGGCCACCTGGGTCCAGGTCCACGCGAGCATGGCGCGTGCCTCGTCGCTGTAGATCCCGACGAGCAGGCTGACGGCCCCGCCGGCCGCCGCCAGCGGCCCCTTCCATCGGGCGGTGAAGGCGGCCAGCCGTGTCGTGTCGATCCCTCTCATCGGCCCGGTCCGTCCAGGCCGGTGAGTTCGGTGAAGCCGGGGCCGGCCGTGACCCGCCCGACGACATGGGCGTCGGAGACGTCCGCGACGTGGAGCGGGTCGGCGCTGCCGGTCGGATGGGCCTCCACCCGGGCCCCCATCCGGCGCAGCCCGTCACGCGGCTCCATGCCGAGCAGCAGCCCGGGCGGGGCCAATGCCTCCCTGATCGCGTCGATGACCTGGCCGCGGGTGGCTTCGTCGTACTGGTAGAGAACGAAGTTGCAGGTGACGACGTTGATCCGGTGGGTGCGGAGATACCGGGCCAGCGCCCGCAGGTCGAGCACGTCGAGGGCGGAGATCGTGAAGGTGCCGTCGGCGGACGCCGTCTGCGCCAGTGACCACTGCACCTCGGAGAAGCGGTCGTCGTAATAGGCCGAGGGCCCGTGGCAGGCGCGGACCCAGTCCAGCGTGGGCAGCGGCGGGGCATCGATCCCGTGCCGCGCATCCAGCGGGAGCATCCGGTACGGCGGCGGGCAGGGGCTCCACTCGAGGTCGGGGGCGAACCGGTCGAAGACCACCTTGTTGTTCAGCTGGCGCAGCATGAGCCCGATCCCCGTGCCCACGTCCAGCAGGCGTATCCCGTTGATGCCGTGGTGCGCGGCCCAGGAGCCGAGCAGCAGCTGGGGTATGAGGAACCGGCGCGCCCCGGTGAAGGAGTTGGAGCGGCCGGTGAGCACGGCTGCGATCCGGTCGTGGTGTTCCCCGAGTGTCCCCGAGAGCAGCTCGGCCCGGTCGGCGGGCGGGAGTTCGGGCGAGAAGAGGGCCTCGGCCCGCGGGTCCTGCGCGGCCACGGTGCGCAGGGCGATGGCGATGAGGGTGATGAGGTGCGAGGTGCTCATCCGGGGGCGGGTGCGGCGTACGGACTCCAGCAGCCGGTCAAGGCCGGGGGCGGAGCCGGAGCCGGCCAGCAGGGCCATCGACTCGTGCACCACCGACCAGCCGTGATTGCCCTGTTCGTGCTGCTGCATATCGCTCAGCGTGCGTACCAGAAGCTCCTTGCCGTCGGACATCACCGAAGCGCCCCCCTCTTGTTCGGCTGACTGGACGACGTGCCGGAATCAATGGTTCGATTCTTGGCCCGTTCGGTAGCCGTGCGAGTGCCACCCAATTAAGCTGGACGGTCCCGGGTGGTGTCCAGAACGCCGACGGGTCCCCACTTCGCCGACGCCGGATGGTGGTCTTACCCATTCCGGCACATGCCATGCGGTGTTGGTCTAGAGTCGCTCACGCACTTGCCGCACACATCTGCCAGAGGGTGGTCCGTATGACCTCTGCGTTGGCTTTCGGTCAGGTGACCGAAGGACGAACGTCGACCGGATTGAGGTACCTGGAACGAAAGTCGGACTCCGACACGCTCACATTCTTCTTCCACGGTTTGGGCCTCGATGCGACGGACTACCTCGGCTACCTCAGCCACGCGGACACCCACGGCATCGCGCTGAACCTGCGCGGCTACGAACCGGACCGGCCGACCGGGATCCCGCCGGTCCCCTTGGCCTCGCACATCCGGCTTGCCGCCGCCTTCGTCGAGCAGGTCAGCAGGGAGAACGCGGGCAAGAAGATCGTGCTGCTGGGCTTCTCGCTCGGCGCGGACCTGATCCTTCAGCTCGCGGAGCACTGGCGGGGCGGGGGTGAGGTTCCGGCGGTGCGTGCCGCCGTACTCCTCGATCCCAATGTCAATCAATCGACCATGACCATTTCCCGGCTGTTCGCGGAGGCGGATCCGACAGATCCGGTTCCGGCTTTCAAGCGACTGGTCAATCTTGCCCCGGACAAGGACGGGTTCCGGTCACTCTGCCATTACCTGACGAAGGTGGCGCCGAAGGATTTTGAACAGGTGGCGCAACTGTCCCGCGACATGATCACCTACTGGCGGCCCGACGGCTACGACCAATTCGGGGCCCGGCTGCACAATGTGACCCGTGTGGCAGAGCACGTACGGCTGGTTCTCTCCGCTTCCTACGGAGAACACCTGTCCGCCATGCGTTCGGCCATGGGCCGGCATGGGGACGCCGACACCGTTTCCGTGGAACTCACCGACGTCGATCATTTCGATCTGATCGACGAGGACCGCCTCGCCTCGGTCCTGGCCCCGTTCACCGCTTGACCCGGACGGTGGGGGCCGTCCACCGGGTCGGGTTGCCCGCCGGTCGTCCCGGCGTCGAGCCCGGTGGGCCGGAAGCGGCGACACCGCTCGTGCGGCTCACGCCGGCCGGCCCGCCCCCGGCCCCTCCCGTCGCGCGACCAGCCGGTAGGCGTTGGTCAGTCCCCACCGCCGGGCGAGCGGCCTCGCCACCACACGGTCCAGCAAGGTGGCCGCCAGCAGCAGCGGCACCCCGGCCAGCAGGGCGGCGCCGCGCAGCGCCCGGCGCACCGCCCCGGGCGGCTCCGGCAGCCAGGGCAGGTCCTCGCGGGGTGCCAGCCCTTCCAGTACCAGCCACGCCGCCGCCACCAGGTCCACGGCGTCGTGCGCCTCGGCGTGTTCCTCCGCCAGCACCGTGAAACCGGTCTCGGTCAGCCGCCGGCGCAGATTGGCCACCGGCACCAGGTGCAGGTGCTGCGGCTGGAGCCACGGCAGCCACCAGCGGCCCAGCAGCCGGGCCCAGCGGCTCTCCGGGTCCGGGACGTCGATCACCAGCAGGCCGCCCGGCCGGAGTACGGCATGCGCCGCCTCCAGCTCGTCCTGCGGGTCGGTCGCGTGCTCCAAGTAGTGGAACATGCTCACCACTTCGTACGCCCCGGGCATCTTCGCCGCCAGTTCCGTGAACGCCCCGCGGTGCCCGCGGCGCACCCGTCCGGCCCGCTGGGCGAGCTCCGCCCCGTCGGAGCGGTCGAGGCCGTCGAAGTCCACGTCGGGCAGGACCTCCGCGGCGCTCGCGCAGAAGTGCCCGTGCCCGGTGCCCACGTCCAGCCACTCGGCCGGGCCGGCCAGGTGCGGGCGCACCGACTCGGCCCGCGCCCGGTAGGACGCGGTGCGGCCCGCGAACACCCCGCCGAGGCGCTCCTCGCCCAGGCCGTCGTAGAAGTCCCGGTAGTAGAAGGCGAGTCCGCGCTCGCTGAGCCGGGGATTCTGGAAGATGTGCCCGCAGTCGTGGCAGCGGTCCAGACTGAACTCGCCCGGCTTGTGCTGGAGGAGGTCGGTCGTGCGCAGCCGGCCGCCGAGGCGGGCCGAGCCGCACCAGGGGCACCGGTGCCGCCGGGCCTCGAAGAAGACACCGGTGCCCTCCGCGAGTTCCCGCCGGTAGGCGGCGCGCAGCGCGGCCACCCGTGCGGCGCGGTCCCTGCGCCCCGTACGGCCGGCAGCGGCAGCGGCGGCGGCAGGGGCGCCGGTGTCGTAGGCGTCGCGCGCGGCGGCCTCGTGCTCGTTGGCGTCCTTGCGGTCCCCCGTGTTCCCGGGGCCGCCGGGGTCAGCGCGGTGTGCGGAGCTCATACGGGGTCCTCCTGCCGTGCCAGCCGTTCGAGATGGTCCGCCGCGGCGGTCGCGCCTCCTGCCGCACGGAAGGCGGCGGAGACCTTCGCGGCCGCCGCCCGGACGTGCGGCTCGCCCAGTACGGTGTCCAGCGCCGCGCCGATCGCGGCGGCACCGGCCCGTCCGAAGCGGATCCGGACCCCCACTCCGGCGGCCGCCACCTGTGCGGCGATCACCGGCTGGTCGTCGCGGATGGGCGCCACCACCAGTGGCACCCCGTACCACAGCGCCTCGCACACGGTGTTGTGGCCCGCGTGGCAGACCACCGCGGCGGCGCGCTCCAGCAGGTCGAGCTGCGGAACGTGGGGCAGCGCGATGACGTCCGGATCGCCGGTCCGCCCGCCGAGCACCCCCTCCGGGTCGGCCACCACGGCCTGCACCCTCCCGGCCCGGGCCCGTACCGCGCTCGCCGCCTCGGTGAGGAAACGCCCGCCGACGCCGGCGTTCGCGGTCCCGAGCGTCACCAGCACCAGGGCCCGGCCGGGATCGAGCCGGCGCCAGGGGAACGCGGCGGGGCGGGGCCGGGCGGCCAGCGCAGGGCCGACCCAGCGGACGCGGTCGCCGCCGCGCAGGGTGGGCCCGGCCAGCTCCGGGGTGCTGAAGGCGAGTACGAGGTGCGGGGAGAACCGGGGGTCGCCGGTGCGGCCCGGATGCCCGATCCGTTCGCGCAAGTCCCTCAGCAGCGTGTCGTTCCAGGCGGCGACCCGGGGCATCGAGCCGAGTGCGTCCGCGAACTCCGCCGATGTCGTCGCCGACGTGGCCCACGGCAGCCCCAGGTCCTCGGCCACCAGCGCTCCGGCGAGCGCCTGCTGGTCGGCGACGACCACGTCCGGCCGGAAGACGTCGACCGCCTGCCGCACTCCCGGCGCCATCGCCTCGGCGAGCGGGACCAGGAAGCGTTCCCACAGGAAGCGCAAGGCCTCGGGGCCGCGCAGGTCCGGCGGCCGGACGGCGCGGGCCGCGCCCCCGCCCGGCCCGCCCAACCCGCCCGGCGGGCACGGATGGACCGCCGCGTCAGGTCCGGCCAGGCGGCGGATCAGCGCGGGTTCGCCCGCCCAGGCCACCTGGTGGCCGCGGTCGGCGAGCGCGGACGCCACTGCGACGACCGGGTTGATGTGCCCGACCAGCGGCGGCACGACGAACAGGAAGGCACTCACCGGGCACGCACCTCCGGACCGGCCGCGACCGGCTCCCCCGGGATGTCCGGCGGGTCGTGGCGGCCGACCCAGTCCCGGATCGCGTCCCGCACCCGCCCGGGCGCCTCCACCAGCACCGAGTGGCGCAGGCCCGGCACCAGCTCGGTGGTGCAGTGCGGCAGCAGTGCGCGCAGCCGGGGCGCCTGTTCGGCCAGGTCGGAGTCGGCACCGTAGAGCGCGAGGACGGGGCAGCGGATGGTGCGGATCTGCGCGTCGTCGAGCACGGGGCCGGCCGGGATGTCCCGGGCGATGGTCGTGTCCCGCACCAGCCGCCCGGCGGACTTCGCCAGGCGGGCGGTGTGGCCGCCGTGGTGGGCGGCGATCCAGTCGAGGGCGGCGCCCTCGTTGACGCTCATCTCGTGGCGGACCCGCTCCAGCAGCCCGGCCAGCTTGACCGCCCACGCGGCAGTGGCGGGTTCCGACTCGACGGCCACCAGGCTCGCCACCCGCTCCGGGCGCCGCCGCGCGTAGGAGAAGGCGACCGTGCCGCCGTACGAGTTGCCCACCAGGTGCACCGGTCCGGGCACCTCGAGTCCGGTGAGCAGGGCGTCCAGGTCGTCGGTGGCCTCGTCGAGGCCGTATCCGGACTCGGGGCGTCCGCTGCGGCCGTGTCCCCTCTGGTCGTACATGACCACGTCGAGCCCGGCGGCGGCGAGGGCCGGAGCCACGGTGAAGTAGTAGCTGGCGAGGCTGTCGGTGAGCAGGCCGTGGACGAGTACCACCGTGGCCCGCGCCCGGCCGCCGTCCGGGGGCGCGAGGCGCTGCACGTGCAGCCGGACCCGGCCGGTGTCGAGGACGGTCATCGCGGGCGGGTCCCGTCCGCGGCCTTCAGGCACAGGCAGATGTGCTCGACCAGCCGGCCCACGTCCAGCTCGATGATCTCCTCCAGCTCCATGCCGGCCACGAACTCGGCGAAGTTCACCGCACGGCCGTACCGCTCCTCCAGCAGCCCGGCGAGCGTCACCAGGTCGATGCTCTCGAGTTCCAGGTCGCTTCCGAAGCGGGTCCGCATGGTGACCTCGCCCTCCTCCAACTCGTACCCGTCCAGTACCTGCCGGATCATGGATGTCAGTTCGGCGAGTACCTCCGCCTCGTCGGCGCCCTCGGACACGCCGGGCCGGCTGGTCGTCACGACTCGCTCCCCTCGTCACGGTCGGCGCCCGCACCCGGTGGTTCCGGGTCCGGGCCGGTCGTCCACGCCACGACGTACGCGCGCGGCGGCAGGCCGGGCGGATTGGCGACCCGTACGCAGCCCACCCGGTACACGCGGGCCGCGGCCTCCGGCCCGTTCGGGTCGTCCGATGTCCCGGGGGCCTGCGGTGTGTCCGGCCGGCGGACGTGGACCGTCAACCGGTCCGGGTCCGCAGCCGCCACCGCAATGTCCCTGGGGCGGCCCGCGAAGCCGGTGCCCTCCGCCTTGGCGACGGCCTCCTTGGCCGCCCAGAAGCGGGTGAACCACACTTCCGGCGCCTCCTCGGAGCCCGTCTGGCAAGCCGTCAGGAGCGCGCGTTCTGCCGGTCCGAACACGGTTGCCAGGGTCGCCTCGGCCGGTACGGCGATCTCCTCGATGTCGATCCCCGGCCCCGGCCGGCACGCCTGCGCACCGTCCCCGCCCGGCGGTCCCGGCAGACCCGGCGGACGTCCGGCGCGGGCGAGCGCAACGCCCGCCTCGGCGCAGTGCGCCAACGACACCTCCAGCGGCGGCAGCGTACGGCCGTGCCGTCCGGTGACCCGCGGCCGTCCCGACGGCTCGTTGGCCACGAGGAGTTCGGCAGGGAAGACGGGCCCCTCGCCGGCGTCCCACAGCAGCCGGCGCACGGCGTCCTTCACGGCGATCCGGCCCAGCAGCCACTGCCGGCGGCCGCGCGGCGGCCTGGCGGCGTAGGCGGCACGTTCGGGTCCGCCCAGCGCGTTACGCATGATCAACTCGCGGGAGGCCAGGTCGGGCCAGCGCTCGAACACCAGCGACCAGCCTCCGGGCCCGGTCACCGAGAGCGTGTTGCGTTCGGGGAAACGTTCCACCGGCCGGGTGTGCGGATCGTTGTCGAAGCGGCGGTCCTGCCAGCCGGTCAGCTCCGCCCACACCCGGCCCGCGACGGTGAGTACGGCGTTGGCCTCCAGGACGGTCTCCGTGAGGGAGGCGATCCGTACCAGGCACTCCACCTCCGTGCCGGGCCGCGGGGACGGTCCGAAGAAGCGCATGTGCCGCATCCGCACGGGGAAGACCACGGTCCGGTCGGCGCGCGTCGCCATGATCCAGTAACCGAGGACCTGGCCGACGTTGTCCAGCAGCGCGCCCGGCGCGGGGGGCGCGGTGAGGGTGGCGCGCACGTGCCCCTCCCCGACGGCGGTGATCCGGCTGATGCCCTGGTAGGCCGGGCCGTGGAACATCCAGCGCTCGCGGTAGACCTGCTCGGCTGTGTGGTCGGGCACCCGCTCGGAAGCAGGGTCCGGCGGTCCGGGCGGCAGCGGCGCCGCGGGGTGGCGGGCGGCCAGCTCCACGACGGCGCGGGCATGCGGCCCGAACCGCACCGCCACCCGGCCCGGCCCGCACGGGGTGACGGTGACCTCGACGTCCACCGGCTCGGATGCCGTCAGCCACCGGTCGAAGCACGCGTCGTGCACCGCCACGGCCACCTGTCCCGGTACGGCACGCTCCGCCGCCGCCGTCATGTGCGCCACGATCGTCGTCGCCGGCACCACCGGCCACCGGTCCGCGATGTCCGGCCAGTCCGCGCGCTGCGGAAAGAAGCAGTGGTCCAGCAAGTACGGCATCTCCTCCACCGAGACCCGCACCGTCTCGCACCGGGCGGGACCGTCGGCCGCGGCTCGCGGCGCGGCGGCCGGGGCGGCCGGGCCGGGCGGTGGGCCGGGCGCGGGGGGTGTCTCCGGCAGTCGTCCGCGAGCGGCGGACGCCGGGCCGAACCGGGCCGGCCGTACAGCGGGATGCGGTGCCGGACGGCGTACGGGGCCGGCCGGACGGGCCGCGGTGAGCAGCGCGGCCGCGGTCCGGGCGGCCTGTGCGGTCTCGTGCAGCAGAGCCGACAACTCGGCCGCCACGGCTCCCGCAGGCCCCGGCGTGTTCCCGGGCCCGGCGGAACGGACAACCGCCGCCGGGGGCGCGGCGTTCGGCGCGGCATGCGGCGGGGCGTCAGGCGGGGAGTCGGGCGGGGCATCGGGCGCGGTGTCCGGCGGGGCGTCCGGCGGGGCGTGCACGGCCGCGGGGGAGGGCCACGCGGTCAGTGAGGGGCGGGCCGACGGCGGCAGGCTCACCAGCGCGCCGCCGAGGTCCAGCCGGACCGGATGCCCGAGTCGCGGATCGACGGAGCCGGGCTGCCCGGCGTGCCCGGCGTGCCCGGACACGGCCGGCGCGTCCACGGCCTGCGGGCCGGTGCCGGCGCCCGCCGTCCACAGGGCGGTGGCCACCCGCCGGAGCTGGTCCAGCCCTCCGCGGCGAGGGGAGTTGGCGGCCACCACCAGGTGGTCCCGCCCGGCCAGCGTGTCCCCCACCAGGGAGCCGAGCTGCCCGGGGCCCGCCTGGACGAAGACGCGGAACCCCGCCCCGTACAGTGCCTCGGTCAGCACGCGGAAGCGGACCGGTTCGAGCAGGTGGCGTACGAACAGCTCCCGGATCCCCGCCTCGTCGACCGGGAACGGCGCCCCCGTGGTGCCGGACCAGACCGGAGTGTGCGGGGCGCGCAGCGGCAGCCGTTCGGCGGCCTCCCGGAACGGCCCGAGACAGGGCGCGAGCATCGGGGTGTGGAAGCCGGAGCGGAACGGCAGCGTGCGCACCAGCACACCCTCGGCGCGCAGCGCGGCGGCGAACCGCTCCACGGCTGCGGGCGGTCCGCACACCATGCACTGGTTGGGCGCGTTGTCGTGCGAGACGACCACACCCGGGTGGTCTCCGGCAGCCAGCAGTCCGGCCACCCGGTCGGCGTGCGCGCCGACGGCCGCGTACGCCAGGTCGGCGGCCCTGACCGTCTGCGGGTCCAAGGCGGCCATGAACGCGTCCACCGCCTCCTCCTCGTACAGCCCGCCCGCGACCATCGCCGTCCACTCGCCGATGCTGTGCCCGGCGACCGCGTCCGGGACGACGCCGATGCGGCGCAGCGCGGCGTCCAGCAGGCGGCCGACGGCGACGACGCCGAGCCCGTGCAGGCCCAGCCCCCCCGCGCCGCCCGGTCCGCCGCCCGGGGCCGGGTGGGGTGCGGCCGGCGGCCGGGGCAGGCCGAACCGGTCGGCGACCTCGTCGACCCGGGGCGCGAAGTCGGCCTCCAGGCCGGGGAAGAGGAAGACCGTCCTGCCGGCCTCGGGTGCGCCGGCGCCGAGCAGCGGGCCCGGCCGGAACCACACGTCGCCGCGCCCGTGCCACGGCTCGCCCTTGGCAACGGCCCGCCGGGCCAGGGCGAGCCGCTGGGGGGTGGGGCCGACGATGCCCAGCCGTACCGGCCCGGCCTCCGCGCCGGCCGGGGCCCCGCCCGCCGGCCCCGACGCCCCGCGCCCGTCGAGGAGGTCGGCAAGGGCGTCGGACGTCGCGGCCGCGAGGAGCAGTACCCGCTCCGGCTCGTCCACCACGGCCCGCCCCCGCGGCGCGGGCGGAGCGGGGAAGGCGGCCGGTGCAGTGCCCCCGCCGTACGGGGCCTGTTCGAGGACAACGTGCGCGTTGATCCCGCCGAACCCGAACGCGTTGACCGCCGCCCGGCGCGGCCCGCCGTCCGGCCCGGCCTCCCAGGCGACCGCCTGCGCGAGCGGACGGAAGCGGGTCCCGGCCAGCGCCGGATGCGGGTCCTCGCAGTGCAGGGTGGGCAGCAGCACGCCGTGGTGGACGGCGAGCGCCGCCTTGACGAGCCCGGCGACCCCCGCGGCGGGCATGGCGTGCCCGATCATGGACTTCACCGACCCGATGACGGGCCGGTGCGCCGACCGCCCCGGCTCCGGCGGGCCGAACACCTCGCGTACCGTGGCCAGTTCGGCGGCGTCGCCGGCCGGGGTGGCCGTGCCGTGCGCCTCCAGCATCCCCAGCGAGCCGGGCGCCGCGGGGTCCAGGCCGGCGGCCCGCCAGGCCGCCCGCACCGCTCGCGCCTGCCCGGCCGGATCGGGATTCACCAGTCCCGAGGCCCGGCCGTCGCTGCTGACCCCGGTGCCGCGGATCACGGCGTAGACCCGGTCGCCGTCGCGTTCCGCGTCGGCGAGGCGCTTGAGCACCACCACCCCGGTGCCCTCGCCGATGAGGAGCCCGTCGGCGCCGCGGTGGAAGGGGCGGATCCGCTCGCTCGGCGAGAGGGCGCGCAGCTGCGAGAAGACGCTCCACAGCGTGATGTCGTGGCAGTGGTGCACGCCTCCGGCCAGCATCAGGTCGCACCGCCCGGCGGCCAGTGCGGCGACCGCCTGGTCCACGGCCAGCAGCGAGGACGCACACGCGGCGTCGACCGTATAGGCGGGACCGCGCAGGTCCAAGCGGTTGGCGACCCGGGAGGCGGCGAGGTTGGGCACCAGGCCGATGGCGTCCTCCGGGCGGTCGGGACCCAGGCGTTCGGTGAACGCCGCCCGCACCCGCTCCAGCTGATCCGCATCCAGGCCCGGCAGCAGCTCGCCGAGGGTGTGCACCAGCTGGCGGGCGGTGCGCACGCGCTGGTCGAGGCGGACCAGGCCGGGGGTGAGGTAGCCGCCGCGCCCCAGGACGATCCCGATGCGGTCGCGGTCGGGCAGCCGGTCGGTGCCGCCGGCGTCGGCCAGCGCGTTCGCAGCCACGTGCAGCGCGATCAGCTGGTCCGGTTCGGTGCCGGGGACGGAGGACGGCATGACACCCCAGCGGGCGACGTCCACCTCCGCAACGGCGTCCACGAACCCGCCGCGCCGGCAGTAGACCCGGTCGGCCGCCGCCGGCTCCGGCGCGCTGCCGGGGCGGTAGTAGGCGGCGGCGTCCCAGCGACCCGGCGGGACCTCGCCGATGACGTCCACACCCGCGCACAGGTTGTGCCAGTACGCAGCCAGGTCGGGTGCGCCCGGCAGCAGCACGGCCATGCCGGTGACGGCGACGGGGACGGCGGGGGCGCCGCCCCCGTGCGGGGGGCGGGTCACGTCACCACTCCGAGGCGGTCAGGACGACGGCCCGCTCCGCCGGGTCACCCCAGGCCAGCTCCCGCAGCAGGGCCAGGGCCCCCTCCTCCGGGTCGATCAGACGGACCCCGCGCCGGGCGTAGTGCCGGGCCAGCTCCGGGCCGACCATGCCGTTGTGTCCCTCGGAGGGGGCCCACGGCCCCCAGTGCACGGTCAGTGCGCGCCGCCCGGTACGGGCCGCCCAGGCGGCCCCGTACGCCTCCAGCGCGTCGTTGGCCGCCGCGTAGTCGGCCTGGCCGCGGTTGCCGAGGACGGCCGCGATGCTGCCGAACAGGACGACGAACGACAGGTGTTCGGCCTGCGGCAGCTCCTCGACCGCCGCGAGCAGCGCGGCCGCGCCCTCCGTCTTGGTCCCGTGGACGCGGCGGAAGGACGCCTCCGACTTGTCCTCGATCAGCTGGTCCTCGACGACTCCCGCGGCGTGGACCACCCCGTCGACGCGGCCGTGCTCGGAGTGGATCTCCTTGACGGCCTCGAGCACGGCAGCGGCATCCCGGCAGTCGACACTGCGGTACCCGGCCCGGCCGCCGGCGGCCCGTACGGCGTCCAGCGTCGCGGTGACCTCGCGCTGGGCCAGGATCAGGTCGGCGGCGCTGTCGACCGCGGCGGGCGAGGCGTGGCGGCCGGTACGGGCGAGCACGCCCCGCAGGGCGGTGCGGTCGGGTGCGGCGGCCGTCACCGGGTCCTCGGGCCCGGCAGGCACCGGCGTGCGGCCGAGGAGTTCGATCCGGCAGCGGGCGGCGGCCGCCAGTACGGCCACGCACTGCGCGGTGATCCCGCGGGCCCCGCCGACGACGACCACGACGCTGTCCCGGCCCAGCCCCAGAGCCTCCGCCTCGGCGGCGCCCTCGCCGGCCGGCCCCGCCCCGGCAGCGGCGAGCGGGCCGAGCGGCGCCTCGGCGAGCACCGGCGCGAACCGTCCGGCGGGCGTGCGCACGACCACGGGCTCGCTGCCGCCCGCAAGCAGCTCCTCCAGCAGCGCCCCCGCGGCCGCCGCCGGCCCTGGCACCCCGTCCGGATCGAGCGCGACGCAGCGCACCGCGATGTCGGGGTACTCGCGGGCGGCGGACCGCAGCAGCCCGTCCGTCCCGGCAGCCCGCGCCCCGTACCCGGCCTCCCGGACGACCAGCAGGCGGCGCGGGGCACCGCGCAGGGCGGCCCGTACGACGGGGAAGCCGGCCGGCAGGAACGGCGGACCTCCGCTCTCGCCCAGCGCACTCAGCACGACGACACCGTCCGCAGGCCCGTCGGCCGACGCCGTGAGGCCCGGGTCCGCCGGCGCTGCGGGCCCGGTGTCCGCCGGCGTCGCCTGCGCGCCGCGCGCGGCCAGCAGCGCCCGCAGTTCCGCGGCGGTTCCGCGCCAGGCCCCGGCGCCGTCGCCGACCAGCACCCACCGTGTACCGGCGAGGTCCGCCGTCGTACCGGCCGTGCTCGCCGGCCGGTACGACGGCACCACGCGGTACCGCCGCGGGGAGGCCGCGACCGGCTCTGCCGGGCCGTCGCCCTCCGCCGCCCGGTCGGGCCGCGCGCGATGGGCGGCGTCGGCCGCGGCACCGGGATCGCCGGCCGCGCCCGTGCGGGGTGCGGGCTCCTCCGCCGCCGGCTTCGGGTCCGGGCTCGGGGTGCGCTCCGAGCCGTCCGGGACGGGCAAGGCCGGGCTGCCGTATGCCGGTGGGGCGTCGCCCTGAGCCGTGCCGGGCGCCGCGGCGGCGACCGGGACCTCGGGCGGGACCGGAGGCGCCGGGGCCGCGCCGGGGCCCGTCGCGCGGTCCACGAGCCACCGGGCGATCGCGGACGCGGTCCGCGCCCGCGTCAGCTCCTCCAGTTCCGCGTCGTCCAGTGCCGCCGGCACGGGGCCGCCACCCGAGCCGCCGAGGCGACGGGCGAGTTCTCCCGCGATTTCGGCACGTTTGATCGAGTCCACGCTCAGGTCGGCTTCCAGGTCGAGCCCCGGCTCGACCATGTCCAGGGGGTAGCCGGTGCGTTCGCTGATCAGCTCCAGGACCGTCCGCAGAACCGTTTCCTCGGTGAACTCTGCGGACTGCGGCGCGGGCACGGCGGCATCCGGCGCACCGCCTCCCGGGACGGGCGCCGCACCGTGCGGCAGCTCACGGCCCGGATGCACGCCCGCCGCAGGCGCCCCGTGGGCGGGCGGCGCCGCGAGGCCCGGGGCGCCGGCGCCGGCCGTCAGCCCGGGCCCGTACGCCGGCACCGGCACCGGAACCGGCACCGGCACGGCAGCGCCGGGGACCGTCCCGTCCGGCACACCGCCGAAGTACGCCAGCAGCACGTCGCGCTGCGCGGCGATCATCTCCCGGCTGCTGCGCAGGAACTCGGCGACCAGCGCGTCCGGCGCGCCGGACGCCGCCTCACCGGGGTCCGTCGTCACGGGTGCCTCCACGACTCGTCGGGCCGGCGCGAGGGCGCCGGGAAGCGGCTCGCCGGACGCGGTCCGGACGATGTGTCCGTCCACCGTCCAGCCGGGCGTGCGCGGGGCGTCGGCCCGGTCGATGTCGACGGCGTCCCGCCCCCGGAACATCCAGTCGTTGACCACCGGCAGTCCGGCGGCCGCCAGCCGGGCGAGTGCGTCGAGGAAGCCTGCCAGACCGCTGTCGGCGCGCGGTTCCAAGGCGATGACCCGGTGCGGCCGGTCTCCCAGGACGTCCGCGACGAGCCGGGTCAGCACCCGACCGGGCCCGACCTCGACGAAGGTTCGGGCTCCGGCCTCGTACATCGCCTCGATCTGCGCCGCGAACCGCACCGGCGCCCCGATCTGCGCGGCGAGTTCCCCGCGCACCGCCTGGGGGCCGGCCCCGTAGGGGAAGGCGGTGCGGTTGGCCCACACCTCGAACTCCGGCTCCCGCAGCGGCAGTTCCTTGAGGACCCGGCCGAATGCCGGCCCGGCGGCGGCCACGACCGGGCTGTGGAAGGCGCACGCCACCGGCAGCCGCTTCACCGCCAGCCCGGCGTCCCGCAGCCGGGGCACCGCTGCCTCGACCGCGCGGGTCGGCCCCGACAGGACGCTCTGCCGCGGCGCGTTGAGGTTGGCGACGACCAGCCCGTCCGGCAGCGGCGGGCCGCCCAGCACCCGTCCGATGTCCTCCGGCGCGGCGGCCACCGCCGCCATGGCGCCGGGGTCGTCACCGGCCGCGTCCAGGATGGCCGCGGCGCGGGCGGAACTCAGCCGTGGCAGCGACTCGGCGTCGATGACACCCGCGGCGCACAGGGCGACCAGCTCGCCGTAGCTGTGGCCGGCCGCCATGTCGGGCCGGATGCCGCAACGGACGAGCAGTTCGTACGCCGCCAGCTCCACCATGCCCAGGGCCGGCTGCGCGGCCCGCGTGTCGGTGAGCGCCCGCCGCATCTCCTCCCGGGCGGCGTCGTCGAAGGCGGCTGGCGGGTACAGCGCCCCGATGGCCCGGCCGCCCGCGTCGGCGCCGAGCAGCCGGCCGAGATCGGGGAAGGCGGTGAAGAGGTGGGCGGACATTCCGGGCCGCTGACTGCCCTGTCCCGGGAAGAGGAAGGCCGTACGTCCCGCCCCCTCGCCTGCCTCGGCCGCCGCCCGGTACACCCCGCCCCCGGCACCTGCGGCGGCCCCCGCACCCGCCTCCGTACCCGGACCTGCATCGGCGCCGCCGTCCGCTTCCGCCGCTGCGCGCAGCAGGCGGCACAGATCCTCGGTGTCCTCGGCGACGAAGGCGATCCGGACGGTCCCGCGGGCCCGCGCCGCGCGGAGGGAAGCGGTCGCGGCCAGGTCCCGCAGCCGCCACGGGGCGTCGCCGCGGAGGGCCGCGGCGGCCGGGTCCAGCAGCGCTGCTGCGGCGCGCCGGGCGGCCGCCGGTTCGGTCCCCCGGAACAGGAACAGCTCGGCCGGCCACACGTCCCGGGCGTGCGCCGGCGGCGGCCCGTCCCCGCGGTGGGCGGCCAGCACCGCGTGGAAGTTGGTGCCGCCGAACCCGAAGGCGCTCACCCCCGCGTACCGCCGCTCCGGGGCGGCCGGCCACGGCAGCGCCTCCCGGTGGAAGGCGAAGGGGCCGGCGCCCGCCCGCCAGGCGGGGTTCGGCCTCTCCACGTGCAGGGTCGGCGGCCGCACCCCGGTGTACAGGGCGAGGGCGGCCTTGATGAGCCCGGCCAGTCCTGCCGCGCACTTCGTGTGCCCGATCTGCGATTTCACCGAGCCCAGCACACAACTCCCGGCGCGCGCACCCGCCTCGTCGAAGACGTCCGTCAGCACGCCCAGTTCGGTGCGGTCGCCGACCACGGTTCCGGTGCCGTGTGCCTCCACCAGACCGACCTCGGCGGGGGAGACGCCGGCGCCCCGGTACGCACGCTCCAGCGCGGCGCGCTGGCCCTCCGGCCGGGGCGCAGTCAGCCCCAGGGAGCGGCCGTCGCTGGCGGCGCCGACTCCTTTGATCACCCCGTACACCCGGTCCCCGTCCCGTTCGGCGTCCGCGAGGCGTTTGAGGACGACGCAGGCGACGCCCTCCCCGAGGACGATGCCGTCGGCGGCCTCGTCGAAGGCGCGGGAGCGGCCGGTCGGGGACAGGGCGTGCACGGAGGTGAAGAGGGCGTAGTCGTTGATGCCGTTGTGCAGGTCGGCGCCGCCGCACAGCATCACGTCGCTGGTGCCGAGGACGAGCTCCTTGCACGCCACGTCCACGGCCGCCAGCGAGGAGGCGCAGGCGGCGTCCACCGTGTAGTTGGGGCCGCGCAGGTCCAGGCGGTTGGCCACCCGGCCGGCGACGACGTTGGCGAGCATGCCGGGGAAGGCGTCCTCGGTGAGCCGGGGCAGCTGCTCGTCCAGCCCCGCGGGCACCTGCCCGTAGTAGGAGGGCAGCACGGCCCGCAGCGTGGTGGCGTTGGACAGGTCGCTGCCGGCCTCGGTGCCGAACACCACCCCGGTCCGCGCGCGGTCGAAGGCGCGGCCGTCCTCACCGTAGCCGGCGTCCTCCAAGGCGCGCCGGGACGCCTCCAGCGCGAGCAGCTGCACCGGCTCGATGCTGCCCAGCGACGCCGGCGGGATGCCGTAGCGCAGCGGATCGAAGGGTACGCGGGGCAGGAACCCGCCCCACCTGGACGCGCTGGCCGGGCCGGCGCCGTCCGCGCCGGGGGAGCAGTGCACCTCGGGATCCCAGCGCTCCGGGGGCACTTCGGTGATGGCGTCACGGCCGTCCAGCACCTGCGCCCAGAAGGCCGCCAGGTCCGGAGCCTGGGGGAACATGCAGGCCATACCGACGATGGCCACGTCCAGCGGAGCCGGAGCCGGAGCCGGAGCCCGGGTGCCGGCCTCGGCGGGGGGGGGGGGGGGGGCGGGCCCCACACAAGGAAGCCCCCCAGCCCAAGAAAAAGGAGACCCACCCCCGCGCGAGACACGGAGGACAGCAAACGTTTGGTGGGGACCTC